>DATNLQ010000030.1:0-6295 GCA_035602785.1 Solirubrobacteraceae bacterium | reverse complement strand
ACGGCTCCGTCTCGCGCTATGGCATGATCGCGTTCGCCTCCTCGCTCGACCAGGCCGGCCCGCTCACCCGCGACGTGCGCGACGCGGCGCTGCTGCTGGGCCACATGGTCGCGCGCGACGAGTGCGACGCGACCTCGCTGCAGTTCCCCGGCGAGATCTCGCTGCCGAGCGCCGAGCGTCTGGACGGCGTGCGCCTTGGCGTGCCCGAGGAGCTCAGCGGCGAGGGAATCGAAGCGGGCGTGCTCGACGCCTTCCGCGCGGCGCTCGCGCAGGCCGAAGCGCTCGGCGCGCAGATCAGCGACGTGCGCCTGGCGCACGCGCCGCACGCGCTGTCCGCCTACTACGTGATCGCGCCCGCCGAGGCCTCCTCGAATCTCGCGCGCTTCGATGGCGTGCGCTACGGGCTGCGCGCCGATGACCCGAGCGATCTGCTGGACATGTACACGCGCACGCGCCACGACGGCTTCGGCGCGGAGGTCAAGCGGCGCATCATGCTCGGCACCTACGCGCTGTCCTCCGGCTACTACGACGCCTACTACGGACGAGCCCAGCGCGTGCGCACGAAGATCTCAGAGGACTTCCGCAGCGCCTTCGAGCAGGTCGACCTGATCGTCACGCCCACCGCGCCCTCGGTCGCGTTCAAGCTCGGCGAGAAGACCGCTGACCCGCTCGCGATGTACCTCAACGACTTCTGCACCGTGCCGATGTCGCTCGCCGGCATCCCCGCGATCTCGATTCCGTGCGGCCTGGCCGACGGGCTGCCCGTCGGCCTGCAGATCGCCGGCCCGGCATTTCACGAGAACCGCGTGCTCGACGCCGCGTACGCGCTCGAGCAGAGCATCGGCTTCGATGCAGCACAGGCCCATGTCTGAGCCAGCACGAACGCCATCCCAGCCGCCGGCAGGCGGCTCCTCTAAAGACGATCTCTACGAGCCCGTCATCGGCCTGGAGATCCATGTCCAGCTGGCCACCGCCACGAAGATGTTCTGCGGCTGTGAGCTGTCCTTCGGGCAGCCGCCCAACACGCGCACCTGCGCCGTCTGTCTGGGCCTGCCGGGCAGCCTGCCGGTGGCCAACGCGCGCGCGGTGCACTTCGGGCTGATGATCGGCCTCGCGCTCGGCTCACAGCTCGCGCCGCGCTCGATCTTCCATCGCAAGAACTACTTCTATCCCGACCTGCCCAAGGGCTATCAGATCTCCCAGTACGACGAGCCGCTGTGCCTGGGGGGCAGGCTGGGCGAGGTGCGCATCCATCGTGTGCACCTGGAGGAGGACGCCGCCAAGCTGATCCATGTCGGCGCCAGCGGGCGCATCCACGGCTCGGACGCGAGCATCGTCGACTTCAACCGGGGTGGCACGCCGCTGGCCGAGATCGTCACCGAGCCCGACGTGCGCTCGGCCGAGCAGGCCAGCGAGTGGCTGAAGCTGTTGCGCAGCACGCTGCGCGCGCTGGGCGTCTCAGACGTCAACATGGAGGAGGGCTCGCTGCGCTGCGACGCCAACATCTCGCTGCGCCCCGTCGGCTCTCAAGAGCTGGGGGTCAAGACCGAGCTGAAGAACATGAACTCCTTCCGCTTCATCGAACGCGGCATCAACGCCGAGATCGCCCGTCAGGAGAAGATCCTGCGGGGCGGGGGACAGGTCGTCCAGGAGACCCTTCACTACGATCCCGCCTCGGGCGCCATCAGCTCGCTGCGCTCCAAGGAGGAGGCGCACGACTACCGCTACTTCCCCGAGCCCGACCTGCTGCCCGTGGCCATCGATCAGGGAATGATCGACGCCGCCCGCGCGGACATGGTCGAGCTGCCCGCCGAGCGCGCCCAGCGCCTGCAGCGCGACGTCGGCCTGAGCGCCGACAGCGCGCAGCTGCTCGCCTTCCGCGCGGAGCTGGGCGACTACTTCGAGGCGGCGCTCGCCGCCGCATGCGATCCCGCGCCGCCGCAGCAGGCGCTGGCGAACTGGCTGTCAGGCGAGCTGTTGCCGCGTCTTGACGACGGCGAGGATCCCGAGGCCTCGCGCGTGCGCCCGGACGCGTTGGCCGAGCTCGTCGGGCTCGTTTGGGCGAAGCGAATCAGCGTTGGCGCGGGACGGCAGGTGCTCGACACGCTCGTCGCCCATGGAGGCGTCCCGGCGCAGATCGTCGACGCGCAGGGGCTTGGCGCGATGGACGGCGGCGGTGAGCTCGGCGCGATCGTCGCCGCCGCCCTGGTCGCCAACTCCGACGCGGCCGAGCGCGTGCGCCAAGGCAATGCCAAGGCGATCGGCCCGATCGTCGGGCAGGTCATGCGCGAGACCAAGGGGCGGGCCGACGGGACCGAGGTGTCGCGCCTGATCCACGAGCAGCTGGGCATCACTTAGAAGACGAGCCCGTCTGAGATTTTGGACTGGCGGCCAAAGGCAGCAGGGCGGTCGCACGCCAACATGCTTGCCATGAACCGTTCGGCAGCAAACACAAGCGTCTCACCTTCTCGGCGGTTCATCCTGCTGCCCGAGGAGACGGCGAGCGGGGCGCCGCATGGACCCCGAGTACGTCGTTACACGCTTACCAGTGTCGGGCAGGGCGCGGGTCGCCAGCGCTCCCGCCCGAAGGCTTCCGATCCCGCGACAGCACGGAGCGCTCGCGGGCTCGGGCGGCTTGGTCGGGGCGTGTAGCGATCCGCACTCCCATCGACCGTACCGGCTTCCCTCGGCCGGTGCTTCCCCGGTGGTCGGCCGGGCAGGGTAGCGCTACCTGCCCGGCCGAACTACCGCTATCCTGGTGGATGAGATGAACGAATCTGCATCCGCATCCAAGTCCCGCTCGATCGGCAAGACGGTGCTTGCCGGCTTGGTCGTGCTGATCGCCGCATGGGTGTTGCTCAAAGTCGTGATCGGCATCGCCATCGCGATCGCAACCATTGCGGCCGTGATCCTCGCGATCGTCGCGATCATCTGGGCGTTGCGCGTCCTCCTGTAGGACCGTCGGCAGGGCGCCGCGATGGCCTACGTGATCATCGCCCTCTGCTTCGCGCTGTCGGGCGGTGTCGTGGGCAAGATCAAGGGCAGCTCCTTCTGGCTGTGGTTTCTGATCTCCGGGGCGGTGCCGTTCCTCGGACTGATCGCCGCCATCGCCTACCGCTTCGAGCGCGACGAGCTGCGCCGGCGCTGCCCGCAGTGCGGGCGCGTGACCAAGATCTATGACGCGCTGTGCACGCGCTGCGGCAGCGAGCTGGACTTCCCCGACGTGGCCGTTGCGCCCGAATCGTGGGAGCGCGCACCCAGCGCCTCCGCGCGCTGAATGCTCCGAGCCGCGCGGCCCCGCGTGTAAGGCAAGCCTAAGGCGACTTCGGCCGGCCTAATCCGATTGCTGGCCTATCGTGGCCGCTGTGAGCGCGCAGGCCAAGACCGCCCCCCGCAGCGGAGGTTCGCTGATCGATCGCTGGATTCGTCGCGCCGGCTTTGCCGACGAGGGCGAATTCGTGCTGCGCGTGGTCCAGCCCGCGCTCGTAGGCATGATCGACGGGACCGTCTCGTCGCTGGCCCCGATCTTCGCCGCCGCGATCGCCTCGGACTCGCACACCGCTCTGCTGGTCGGCTTCTCCACCGCGCTTGGCGCGGGGGTGAGCATGGGCTGGTCTGAGGCGCTGTCTGACACCGGCGAACAGACCGGACGCGGCTCCGCGGTCGTTCGCGGCGCGATCACCGGCGGGATGACCACGGTCGGCGGCATCTTCCACACGCTGCCCTTCCTCATCTCCAACGTCCACAAAGCGCTGATCGTCGCCGGCTGCGTGGTCGCGGTAGAGCTGTTCGCGATCGCCTGGATTCGCAACCGCTTCCTGGACGTGTCGCTGCGCTCCTCGTTGCTGGTCGTCACCGTCGGCGGCGCCATCGTGCTGGCCATCGGAGTCGGAATAGGCTCGTCCTAAAGCGCTGCAAACCCGCTGGTACACTGGATTTTTCCTGGGAAGCACCAATCCTCGAGCAAACGGAAGGGAGGTCGGCGTTATGCGGGCTGTTGATGCCTTGATGGAATGTTTGAAGGCGGAGGGCGTGGACGTCGTCTTCGGCCTGCCCGGGGGCGCGAACCTCCCCACCTACGACGCATTCGTAAACGGCGGCATCCGCCACATCCTCGTCCGCCACGAGGCCGGCGGCGGGCACGCCGCCGAGGGCTACGCCAAGGCCACCGGCAAGGTCGGCGTGGCCTTCGCCACCAGCGGGCCCGGCGCCACCAACCTGATCACGCCGATCTGCGACGCGATGATGGACTCGGTGCCGGTCGTGTTCATCACCGGCCAGGTGCGCACCGAGCTGCTCGGCACCGACGGCTTTCAGGAGGCCGACACGATCGGCATCACCATGCCGGTGGTCAAGCACTCGTTCATGATCCAGCACCCCCAGGAGCTGCCCCGCGCAATCCACGAGGCGTTCTACATCGCGCGCAGCGGCCGGCCGGGACCCGTGCTGATCGACATTCCCCAGGACCTCTCCCGCGCGGAGATCGACTACGAGCCGGTCTCCGACGTGCGCCTGCCCGGCTATCAGCCGAAGATCGACGGCAACCAGAAGCAGATCCGCCAGGCCGCCAAGGCGCTCGCGGCGGCGCAGCGGCCTGTCATCTACGCGGGCGGCGGCGTGGTCAACGCCAACGCTTCTGCCGAGCTGATCGAGTTCGCCACCTCCGATCGCTTCCCGGTGACGTGCACGCTGATGGGCCTCGGCGCGTTCCCGGCGCGGGTGGACGGGGCAGCTCATCCCCAGTGGCTGGGCATGCTCGGCATGCACGGTACGCGCACCGCCAACTACGCGATGGACGAGGCCGATCTGATCTGCGCTGTGGGCGCGCGCTTCGACGACCGCATCACGGGCAAGCTGTCCGAGTTCGCGCCGCGCGCGAAGTTCATCCACATCGACGTCGACCCCGCCGAGATCTCCAAGAACGTGCCCGCGCACATCCCGATCGTGGGCGATGCGCGCAACGTGCTCGCCAAGCTGGTGATCGAGTACCGCGCGATCGGCGCCGAGCCGGGGCGCTTGAGCGCATGGTGGAGCAGGATCGAAGGATGGCGCGCCAAGCACCCGCTCGGCTACGAGGACAGTGCCGACTCGGAGATCAAGCCGCAGTACATGATCCAGGCGCTGCACGAGGCCACCGGCGGCGAGGCGATCGTCACCAGCGACGTCGGCCAGCACCAGATGTGGGCGGCCCAGTACTACGACTTTCCCGCGCCGCGGCGCTGGATCAACTCGGGCGGGCTGGGCACGATGGGCTTTGGCCTGCCCGCCGCGATGGGCGCCGCGGTCGGCTGCCCCGACCGCGTGGTCTGCTGCATCGCCGGTGACGGCTCGGTGCAGATGAACGCACAGGAGCTTGCCACCTGCGCGCAGAACGAGATCCCGATCAAGGTGTTCATCATGAACAACGGCTACCTGGGCATGGTCCGCCAGTGGCAGGAGCTGTTCTGGGACGGCAAATACAGTCACGTGGACATGGGCGAGTTCCCCGACTTCGTCAAGCTCGCACAGGCCTACGGTGTGACCGGCATGCGCTTCACCGACAAGAGCACACTGGTGGAGGACATGAGGCGGGCGATCGCCACCGAGGGCCCGGTGCTGGTGGACGTGCGCGTGACGCGCGAGGAGAACACCTACCCGATGATCCCCGCCGGGCAGGCGGCTCGCGAGATGGTGGGATGACCGTCATGGGCGAACCGGGAACGAAGGAGCCGCTCAGCCTCGAGGAGCTGCACGCGGCGACGAACATGCGCACGGGCCGCAAGCACGTGCTGTCGATCCTCGTGGAAAACAAGTCGGGCGTGCTCACGCGGATCGCCGGCCTGTTCGCGAGGCGCGGCTTCAACATCTCGACGCTCACCGTCGGGCCGACCGAGGACGTGCAGATCTCGCGCGTGACGCTGACGGTCGACGGTGCGCTGCATCCGATCGACCAGGTGACCAAGCAGCTGCACAAGCTCGTCAACGTGCTGAAGATCCGCGACCTCGAGCCGGCCGACACGGTCGCGCGGGAGCTGGCCCTGTTCAAGGTGACCGCCGACGGCGCCCAGCGCGGCGAGCTGATGCAGATCACCGAGATCTTCCGCGGCAAGGTCGTCGACGTGACCAAGCGGGCGATCATCATCGAGGTGACCGGCACGACCGAGAAGATCGAGGCGTTCGAGGCGATGGTCCGGCCGTTCGGCCTGATCGAGATGATGCGCACGGGCGAGATCGCGATCTCGCGGGGGCGCAGCGAGACCTAGCCGGTGCTCGACACCGCCTCACGCTCACCGTTCACGCTCACGGCAGCAGAGGA
>DATNLQ010000025.1:0-10632 GCA_035602785.1 Solirubrobacteraceae bacterium | reverse complement strand
CTCGCCATGTTCGGCTTCGCGTGCGCGTCCGAGGCCGCGCACGAGCTGGAGCTGGAGCTCACTGCAGCCGCGCCGTCGCGCGCAGCGACCATGTCAAGGCTGGTGGCGACCATCCGTCGTGAGCTCGAGACCAGCTCGATCGTGCCTCCGGGCGCAGAGCCCGCTCGACCCCACGAGGACCCGCTGCGCGTGCTGGTGGTCGACGAGGATCGCGAGCTGTGCGAGCGCATCGCCGCGGCGTCGGTGTCGCACGACATGCTGTGCGACCGGGCTGCGAGCCCGTGCGAGGCGCGGGCGTCGTGGGCTGAGCATCCCCCCGCGATCGTGCTGCTCGGCCTTGCCGACCGGCCGCAGGAGGCGGCCGAAGCCTACGCGCTGCTGTCGGATTTGAGCGCTGCGAGCCCTCCGATTCCTGTGCTCGTGCTGACCCGCATGCCCACCTTCGAGGATCGCGTCGAGGCGGCTCGACGCGGCAGCCGCGGTTTTCTGCCCAAGTCGCTGACCCCGGATGAGGTGTGGAGCGCGGTCGAGCGGTTCCTTGACCGCGATCGCCTGGAGGCGACGCGAGTGCTGATCGTAGACGATGATCCGACGGCGCTCGACAGCATGCGCGTGCTGCTGGCGCCTGCCGATCTCGAGGTCTTCACGCTTGCTGATCCGCTTCGCTTTTGGGAGACGTTGGAGGAGGTCGAGCCCGAGCTGTTGATCTTGGACGTCGACATGCCGGGCGTCAACGGCCCCGAGCTGTGCCGTACCGTGCGCAACGATCCCGGCTGGGGCGGGCTTGCGGTGATCTTCGCCAGCGGACGAACCGATGCGGACACCGTCAGGCTCGCGTTCGAGGCGGGCGCCGATGACTACGTTGCCAAGCCCTTTGTCGGCCCCGAGCTCGTCGCGCGGGTCTCCAACCGCCTTCGGCGTGTGCGCCTGTACCGTGCCAGGGCCGAGACGGACGGCCTTACCGGCCTGTCCAATCGCGCAGCGTCCGCGGAAGGCTTGAAGCGGCTCGCCGAGGTCAGCGAGCGTTGCTCGGAGCCCCTTTCGGTGGTCATGCTCGACATCGACCATTTCAAGCTCGTCAATGACCATCACAGCCACGCCGCGGGCGACCGCGTGCTGCGCCGCGTGGGTGCGTGTCTGCGGCGCGAGTTTCGCGGCGATGGTGTCGTCGGCCGTTGGGGCGGGGAGGAGTTCATAGTCGGTCTGTACGGTGTGACGCGCGCAAGCGCTGTGGGACGCCTCACGGACATGCAGGCACGCTTGAGCAAGGAGGAGTTCCCCTGCCGAGAGGGTGCGTTTCACATCAGCTTCAGCGCGGGCGTCGCCGAGTACCCGCTCGACGGAGACGACACCGTGGCGGTGTGTCAAGCGGCAGACGAAGCGCTCTATCGCGCGAAGGCAGCCGGGCGGGCGCGGGTGCTGGCATCCGGTACGCCGTCTGCTGCTTCTACGTCAAGCCGGGCACGGACAGAGCCTCCTCGGCGATTGCCTCGCGGAGCGCCTGATCGAAGGGTCTCGCGACGAAATCAAACAGCGCCATTCCCGACGGGTCGGTGACGGTCGTGTCGGTGGCGAGCCCCTCTATCAACGGTCTTGCGACTCCTGCGTCGACGGGTGTGATCAGCCCGATCCAGTGCGAGGAGAGCCACGGCGTGAGCAGCGGCACGGGGATGCGTGGGCGGCGGCGCAGTCCCAACGCGTCGGTCATCCGGTCGAGCATGTCGCCGTATGTGAGTATCTCGGCCGATCCGACCTGGATTTCGCGCGAGCGGGTCTGTGCGATCCGCGGAGCCTCGATGAGGTAGAGCAGCACATCGCTGATGCCGATCGCCTGGGTGGGTGTGGATAGCCACGATGGCGCGAGCATCACTGGCAGGCGCTCAACCAGCGAGCGCAGCGTGCGGTAGCTCTCTGAGCCCGCTCCCACCACCATGCCGGCGCGAAACCAGGTCAGTGGCGGTCCTTCGTCGCGCAGGATCTCTCCGACGCGCATGCGCGAACGCAGGTGCGGGGATGCGGGACGATCGCCGAGGCCGCCCAGGTAGACGATCCGCTCGATGCCGGTGGCGGTCGCGAACTGGGCGAAGTTGGAGGCGGCGCTTGCGTCGCGCTTCTCATAGTCGGAGTCGGCTCCGCGACCCATCGAGTGAACGAGGTAGTAGGCCGTCGTATACCCATCGCCGATCGCGCTCAGCGAGCTCGGGTCGAGCATGTCGGCGCGATGTACCGTAACGGCTGGATCGAAGCTCACACGGCCGGGATCGCGCGCCACGCATCCAACCGGCTCTCCGCGCGAATGCAGTTCGCGCACCAGTCGGTTGCCTATGTAGCCGGAGGCTCCGGTGACGAGCGCGCGAACCATTCAGAAGCCTGATGCCAGCAGGAACAGATCAAAGATGGCTAGGACGGTACAGGCGAGTGTGAGGACGGTCACGATCAGGGCGTTCGCCCGTTCGCTGCGCTCTGTGGCTGTTGACTTGGAGATCGGGGGCGGCAGGTAGGCCGGCCCGTCGGCGCGGATCCATTTGACGTCCGATGAGTCGCTCGCGGGCGCGAAACCCACGCAACTGGACGGTTCTGCGCTCAGATCAAAGGGGCTCATAGCCACCAGTCCGGTGGCCGGGTGACGGTATCTCCTCGGGGCGTTTGCCACCCAAAGCCGCATGCGTGAGCCTGTGCATCAGGCCGGCTTGGACACCGCGGCCGGGCGCGAGCAGCTCGAGCACCATCAGCCCCTGGCGCACGAGTACCACCGCGATCAGCCCGACCGTCATCAACCAAGCCGCGCGGTCGAGGTGATGGCCGAGCCTGATCTCCACAGCAGAGACGGTCAACGCGAGCAGCACCGGCAACAGCGGGGCTATCAGGGACGCCAGCGATGGCCTCGAGTGCTCTGCGGGCGACACTGTGGTGTCGCTGGACCGCGAGCTGAACGCGGCAAGCGCGATCCCGAGATACGCCGCGACCCAACCGGTATCGATCACGTCCCCACCCGTGTACTTCGCTACCTCGGTGAGGTAGCTGAAGGCGCTGTCGGTGAGCGCCATCGCCAGCAGGGCAGCCAACAGGCAACACAGCGACAGACGGTTGCTGCCGGTCATCCCGCGGATTGCGCGCACTATGAAGAAGACGATCACGACGTCACCGAACGGATAGGCCAGCGTCACGACGCCAGTCGATGTGCTGAGATCGGCGCTGCGCGCCAGCGGACCGAGGACGAGCGTCCAGCTGAGGAAAAGCAACGATGTGGCGACCACCAGGCCGTCGAACAGCGAGCGGACCTTGCGTGTGCCGCTACCCCTCGTCGCGGGGTGCACGACCAGCGCTGCGACCGCGAGCGGAATCGCTGAGAGGTAGCCGACATCTGCCCAGGAGGGCACCGGAACTTCCACGTTGAGGATCAGCGCGTAGTAGCCCCAGACGGCCTCAGCCAGCGTCCAGGACGCGGTGGCACAGGCGAGCAGCGACCAGAACAGACGCATCCGCCCATCGTGCCGAGCACGGGCGCCCAGGCACGACACACACGCGATCGACGCCACCAGCGGTGTGACGAGGTCATCGACCCAAAGCGTCACCCGGGCGCCTCCGATCTGCAGGCCTATCCAAACGCCGACCACGCCGGTCACAAGCACGACAACACCTACTGCCCCGAGAAAGCGCCTGCTCGTGAGGGCCTGTTCCACTACTTGGACATCGACAGAAGATTCGGACTACTTGATCGCGCGCCGATCGGCGTCACGTGGGCCCAAGTTGAGAGCGTAACGAGGGAGGCTCCAGCGCACAAACGTACCGATCAGGCGTGTCAGCTCAAGTAGGCGGCGGGGGATGCCGATGGACAAAGAATTCCATGTATAAGAATTCGGCGTATCGACGGCCAAGAGCCCTCTGAAGGAGCTGACGAACCGATGACCTCTCTCGCTCCTACAGATCGTCGCCCACGGTTGATGATCGCAGACGATGACTTGGTGGTCAGGGCGATGTTGGGAATGTCACTCGAGCACGAGTTCGACGTGATCGGCGTGGCCGGCGACGGCGAGGAGGCCGTCGAGCTCGCCAGGACAAGCCAGCCGGATGCCGCGCTTGTCGACGTCGAGATGCCCAACGGCGGCGGCTTGCGAGCCGTGCGCGGCATCGTCGAGGTCGCTCCCGAAACCGCGATCGTGGTGCTGTCCGGCGACGAAGCGGACGCGACCGTGCGCGATCTGATTCAGGCTGGTGCGACGGCGTACCGTCGCAAGGGCGTGACGGCGCAGGCTCTGGCGCAGTCTTTGATCGAGTCGATCGACGCGCATGCCGCCGAGCGACGCGCGCAGTTGCGATGACTCGATGACCTCCGGTCGCTCTGGCCCCATGGCAACCGCGCTCCCAGCCACCGAGCAGGCGGGCGAGGAGGCGGCTCGGGCGCACTTGGCGGCGATCGTCGAAGCGTCAGGCGACGCGATCGTCAGCCTGACGATGGACGGCGTGATCGAAACGTGGAACAAGGGCGCGGAGCGGCTGTACGGCTACAGCGCAGAGGAGGCGGTGGGCAAGCACGCGCTGGCGTTGCTGGCGCGCGATCCCGCCGAGCGCGAAGCGAAGCTGGCGAGCATGTTGGCCGGGAGCGAGCCGCAGCAGACCGAGTGCCACGATGTCCGTAAGGATGGCAGCCCGCTCGACGTGTCGGTGACCGGCTCGCTGATCCGCGACCCCCAGGGTCACGTGGTCGGGATCGCCCGAATCGCGCGCGACGTCACCGAGCGGACGAGCGCGGAAGCGGTTCGGGCGCGCCTGGCGGCGATCGTCGAGTCCTCAGCCGAGGCGATCATCAGGATGACGACCGAGGGCGTGATCGAAACGTGGAACCCGAGCGCCGTGCGGCTGTACGGCTACAGCGCCGATGAGGCCGTGGGCAAGAACGCGCTGTCGCTGCTGGCGCACGATCCCACCGAGCGCAAAGCGATGCTGGCGAATGTCGTGGCCGGGAGCGAGCCGGCGCGGGCCGACTGCCAGGATGTCCGCAAGGACGGCAGCCTGCTCGAGGTGGCGGTGACCAACTCGCCGATCCTCGGTCCAAGGGGTCGGGTGATCGGGATCGCACGAATCGCGCGGGACGTCACGACCAGGGTCGAGGCGGAGAGCGCTACGCGCGAGGCGGAGGCGCAGGTGGCCGCGGGGCGCGACCAGGCGCTGGAGGCGTCGCGCATGAAGTCGGCGTTTCTGGCAAACATGAGTCACGAGATCCGCACGCCGCTCAACGGCGTGATCGGCATGGCCGACCTCCTGCTCGACAGCCCGCTCGATCAGGAGCAGCGCGAGAACGCGCGTTTGCTCAGGGGCGCGGGTGAGACGCTTGTGGCCGTGGTGAACGACATCCTCGATTTCTCGAAGATCGAGGCGGGCGCGCTGCGACTCGAGTACGTCGACTTCGACCTCGTCGAGGCGGTGGAGGACGCGTGTGACCTGATCGCCGAGCCCGCCCGGGAAAAGGGGGTCGAGCTGACGATGCATCTCGCGCCCGAGCTCCCCGACATCGTCCGCGGCGACGCCACTCGCGTGCGACAGGTGGTCACGAACCTGCTCTCGAACGCGATCAAGTTCACGAGCGCTGGAGAGATACGCGTTACGCTGCGGACGATACGTTCGA
Organism: Solirubrobacteraceae bacterium; assembly: GCA_035602785.1. Taxonomy (GTDB): domain Bacteria; phylum Actinomycetota; class Thermoleophilia; order Solirubrobacterales; family Solirubrobacteraceae; genus Palsa-744. Next base: position 5,006 of record DATNLQ010000025.1, on the reverse strand, counting down.
GCGACGATCGCACCCGACTCCATTTCGAGGTGGCGGACACCGGCATCGGCATCGACGAGAGCCGCCTCGAGAAGATGTTCACGCCGTTCATCCAGGCGGATGACTCGATGACCCGCCGCTTCGGCGGCAGCGGTCTGGGCCTTGCGATCGTGAAGCAGCTCGTGGAGATGATGGGCGGCGAGGTCGGCGCCGAGAGTGTCCTGGGCGAGGGCAGCCGCTTCTGGTTCACGGTGGCGCTCGAGCGGGCGCAGGCGCCCGACCGCAGCGACAATCACGACACCACGCTCGCAGGGATCAGGCTGCTCGCGGTTGACGACAACGCGACGAACCGTCGCCTGATCGTGCAACTCGGACGGCGCTGGGAGATGGATGTAACCGCGGTCTCCTGTGCCAGGGAAGCCCTGGCACACCTGCGCGAGGCCGCCGCACGCCAGGAGCCGTTTCACTGCGCCGCGCTGGATCTGCACATGCCGGACACCAACGGCATCCAGCTTACGCAGGCCATCTACCGCGACGATAGCTTCCCGACGCCCGCGCTCGTGATGCTCACGAGCACCGCCGACGACCGCCGGGAGGCGCATGAGGCGGGCATCGACGTCTACATGACCAAGCCGGTCCGCCGCACCCGGCTCTTCAACGCCTTGGCTGAGGCGATAGGGATCAAGACGAGGCGCGAGCAGGCGCCGGCTGAGGGCAATGAAGGCGCGGGATCATCCCCGCTGATCCTGATCGCGGAGGACAACGAGGTCAACCAGATCCTGGCCATTCGCATGCTCCAGCGGCGCGGCTACCGGGCTGAGGCCGTCGGGAACGGCCGCCAGGCGTTGGAGGCACTCGAGCGGCGCCGCTACGCCGCGGTTCTCATGGATTGCCAGATGCCGGAGCAGGACGGCTACGGCGCCACGAGCGAGCTTCGCCTCCGCCAACAAGGCGGTAGGCATACTCCGGTGATCGCGATGACCGCCCACGCTCTGGGCGGCGACCGTGAGAAGTGCCTGGCCAGCGGGATGGACGACTACCTTGCCAAGCCGCTCAAACCCGAGGAGCTGGATCGGGTGCTGAGGCGGTGGGCACCGAGGACCACCGAAGGCTCGGATGGGGGAGCTCCGATCGGGGACGTGATGCAGGATGACGCGCCCGCGAGCGATAGCCCGCTGGACCCGTCCGGCATCCAACGATTGGGTGCCGAGCTCGGCTCGATCGAGGCTCTCAAGCTGCCAATAGAACTGTTCGCCACCCAGACGCCCGAGCTCCTGACAGACATGCGCAGGGCGATCGAGGCCGGTGACGCCGAGACCGTCAGAGGCGACGCGCACAAGCTCAAGGGCGGCTGCATGACGCTCGCAGCCACGCACATGGCCGAGCTCTGTAGGGATCTCGAGCGCCGGCTCGGCGCCGACTCGCTTGACGGAGCGACAGCGCTCGTGGACCAGATCGAGGGTGCTTTCGAAGAAGCACACGCAGCGCTGCTCGCAGAAGTCAGTTGCAGTTCCTGAGCAACGCTGTCCGCGACACAGCAGAGGCGGGGCAAGCACCACAAAGCCTTCCCGGAGAACATTTGTGGCTTTACGGTGGGGAATGTCATCTAGTGAAGGCGAGGCGACGAGAGGACGATAGAGCTCGAGTTCTGCGATGTCCTTGCCAAGCCGCCTACCCCGCCAAGCCGTGCAGCAGCCATCTGATGCAGCGTTCGCGGATGGGCGTACAGACATCGACCGGTTCTTCGATCTGTCGCTTGACGTGATGGGCGTCTCAAACGCCGAGGGACGCTTCGTTCAGATCAACCCGGCGTTCGAGCGCACACTCGGATACTCCCTCGCGGAGTTCACGGCGCGACCGTTCATGGACTTCGTCCACCCTGATGACGTTCAGGCCACCGGGGAGAAGTTCGCTGCACTGAGGACGGGGGAGGGCGTGGTCGGGTTCGAGAATCGCTATCGCTGTAAGGATGGCTCCTACCGGTGGCTGCTGTGGAGCGCCAGCCCGATGCACGACGGGCTCACCTATGCGGTCGCGCGTGATGTCACCGAGCAAAAGCATATGGAGGAAGAGCTGCGCGCGAGCCGGGAGCAGGCAGCGGAGACGTCGCGCTCGAAGTGGGAGTTCCTGGGAGACATGAGCCATGAGCTGCGCACGCCACTGAACGGAGTCATCGGAATGATCCAGCTTTTGCGTGACACCTCGTTGGATCCGGACCAGATCGGTTACATCGACGCACAGGAGGCCTCAGCGGAGCGGCTGCTGGCAGTGCTCGACAACGTGCTGCACTTCTCCAAGCTGGAGGCCGGAGGGCTCGAGCTCGACCGCAGCGACTTCGAGCTGCGGCCTGCTGTCGAGCAGGTATGCCAGATGCTCGACAACCAAGCACACGCGAAGGGCCTGAAGATCAGCTGTCGGGTCGATGCGAAGGTGCCCCTCACGGTAACGGGAGACCGGGCGAGGCTGTGCCAGATATTGTTGAATCTCATCTCAAACGCCGTCAAGTTCACAGTTTCTGGTGAGGTCGCGCTCCGCGTCGCTGGCCACGACAACAACCATCTCCAATTCTCCGTCTCAGACACCGGGATCGGGATCGATGAGGAGCGGGCGTCAACACTGTTTGAGGGGTTCGCGCAGGTTGATCGATTCACCTCCCGACAGAGCCACGGAAGCGGCCTTGGACTTGCTGTCGCGCGCCAGCTCGTAGAACTGATGGGCGGCCGGATCGGCGCCGAGCCTCGCGAGACCGGCGGCAGCGTGTTCTGGTTCTCCGCCGAGCTGCCAGAGGCCCACGGCGCGCTCGCGGGACACTCTTCGCGAGCAGACCCAAACCCGTCGGCGAAAAGCATCGCGGCCAGCCGGGATCCGTTGGTGCTGCTCGCCGAGGACGACGAAATCAACCGCATCGTCGCCCAGGCGCTTCTAACCAAACTGGGACTGCAAACAGCAGTCGCCCACAACGGCCGAGAGGCGATCGAGATGGCGGCCAGCCACGACTACGACGTGATCTTGATGGACTGCATGATGCCCGTGGTCGACGGATTGCAGGCAACACGCCAGATCCGTGCCGCGGAGGGCGCACGCCACGTACCCATCATCGCGATGACAGCGCTCGCGATGCCCGGCGACCGCGAGCGCTGCCTGGCGGCCGGGATGGACGACTATCTGAGCAAGCCCATTCGCCTCGAGGCGCTCGACGCCGCTCTCCACCAGGTGGCTGCATGCGGCGGCCTGTCGCCGCTCTAGCGATCCGATGCGATGACAACTCCGCTACTTGTCCAAGACGATCACACCATCGAGCTGGCGGCCGAATCGCTGCTGCGCGAGCACCCCGAGGCCCTTGTGTGCGGGCTCTCGACCAATGGCCTCATCGTGCCGATCCCACAGAGCGTGGCGCTGCGCGGTCAGGCAACAATCGAGGGACGGGCCGTGATCGACAGCGTCGTCGGAGCGGACCGGAACACGGTGGTTGACCTTTGGCAGCGCGTCCAGCGTGAGGGGTCCGTTCGGGGGATGGTGCGCCTGCTCAGCAAGCCGTCTCGGTGGGTGACGGTCTACTTCCTCGACCTCCGTCACGTCCACGAGATCCTGCTGTGCGCCATCATCCCCGGCGAACAGGCTGCGGAGGATGAGGACGGCCAAGCTGATGAGCTGCCGCCCGCTGCACCGCGCTTCTGCAGCCTCACAGAGGATGAGCTCGGCAAGGTCTTGGGCTGCGACGCGGCGTTCGTGCAGATGTTCGGGTACACGGCGCAGGAGGTGATCGGCCAATCGGTTCTCGACCAGATCCACCCCGAGGACCAAGGGCGTGTGGTGGAGGGATGGCTGGCGATGCTCGCCACCCACCGCGATCAGCAGACCCGTCTGCGGCGCAAGCGCAAGGACGGAAGCTGGATGTGGGTCGACACCACGGTGCACAACTTCCTCAACGAGCCCGCCCGCAACCACGTTCTCGTCGAGATCATCGACGTATCGGCCGAGATGGTGGCTCAAGAGGCGTTGCAGGAGCGCGAGGAGCTGCTGCGCCGTCTGATCGACGCCATGCCGGACGGGCTGCTGCAGTCCGACACCGACCGAAACGTGATCTATCACAATGCCCGCTTGGCGCAGATCCTGCAGGGCACGCCGGACGCAGGCTCTGATGGGCTCAGATCGCCGGAGGCCGTGGACACCGATAAGGGCGACCACCTTGTGCTGTCGGCCAACTCGCTCCTTTCGACGCTTACCGAAGAGGCTGCGAGCGTGTTCGAGGCAGCGCTTGGGCGAGTGCTCGATGAGGGCATCGACCAGAACGTCGAGGTCGACTTCGTGCTTCCGTCCGGAAGGCGGCGGCGCGCGCTGATGAGCGTTCGCGCCCTGCTGCGCCAGAGTGGCGAGGTGAGCGGCGCGATCACATCAGTCTGTGACGTCACCGACAGCACCAGGGCGCGCAACGAGCTCGAGAGGCGCGCCAGCTTCGACGCCCTCACGGGTGCCCACAACCGACCTTCGATCCTGGGTGCCCTGCAAAGCGAGCTCGAGCGGGACGATGCAGCGAAGACCGGCGTCATCTATGTGGATCTCGACGGCTTCAAGGCGGTCAACGACACCCTGGGACACGCCGCCGGCGACGAGCTGCTCGTCCTGATCGCCGAACGCCTGAAGGAGGTGGGTCGAGGCGATGATGCTGTCGGGCGCCTCGGCGGCGATGAGTTCCTGATGCTCCTGCGAGATGTTCCGGGACCCGAGGTGGCCATGAATGTGGCGCGGCGGATCTCCGAGTCCGTGGGCAGCGTCTTCACACTCTCCTGTGGGCCCGTCGAGCTGCGCGCGAGCCTCGGAGTCGCCTACGCAGAGGCCCATACGATCACCGCCGAGGAGCTCGTCGAGCGCGCCGACTCGGCCATGTATCGATCCAAGTATCAAGGCCACGGCTTGCCGATCCTCGCAGGGGATGCTGTCTGACTGGTCGCAGCGAGGCGCCGTCAGCCCCCGTAGATCCTCACCGGTGTGCCTGGGCCGATGCGGGCGGCCAGCCAATCGATGCT
>DATNLQ010000024.1:0-2055 GCA_035602785.1 Solirubrobacteraceae bacterium | reverse complement strand
TTGGACGCCTTGGCCGTGGAGTGCCCAGCGTAGGTGCGCATCATCCACGGCCGGTCGGGCGCGGGCAACCGCGGGGACTGATCGCCGCTCATGCACCAATTGTACGGTCGCGCCGCTGCCATTATCCTGCGGGCATGAGCCAGACCATCGAGAAGCCGCGCCCGCGCGGGCCCGCCGACGGCCAGGGATCGGCCTGGAGGGTGATCGTCCGCAACGACGACCACAACACCTTCGAGCACGTCGCGCGCACGCTCTCGCGCTTCATTCCCGGCGTCACGCTCCAGCGCGGACACGAGATCGCCAACGTGATCCACAGCGCCGGACGGGCGATCGTCTACAGCGGCCATCAGGAGGCCGCCGAGCACTACTGGGAGCAGCTCAAGGGCGCCGGTTTGACCATGGCGCCCCTGGAGCAGGGCTAGAAGCTAGGCGCTCTCACCGGTCGGGTGGTGGCCATTGCCATGGCCGTTTGCGTGACCGTTGCCGCCCACGACGACCGGCTCGCGCACGATGCCGCCGTGGGTGGTCTCGTCCCACCACCCGTACAGCACCGGCACCTGATACCAGCTGGAGTGCGTCGCGCGGAAGTAGGTCATCTCGGGTCCTTCCCAATAGCGTTCCCAGTCCAGGTGCTCGGGGAAGGCCGCCAGCTGCTGGAACTTGTACTTGTCGTCGCGGGCGCGATAGACCGCATATGAGGTGGCGCCGTAGCGCAGCGCCACGGCGGCTATCTCGTTGAGCGCCTCCTCGAAGGCGTCCCCGCGAAAGCCCGTCGCATACCAGGGGACGATCACCGTGCCCGCCATCAGACTGCCACCTGAATTCGTTGCATCTGCGCTCTCCCGATGTCGAACATCATGCGCCCACCTCCGCGTGGATCGCGCCTGGGCCTTGCGCTGTCTTGCCCTCGCCCTCGGACTCGGCGCCGACGAGGATAGAGATCTTGCCCAGATGCTTGTTTTCGAGCATCAGCTGGTGGGCTTCTGCGACGCCCTCAAATCCCAGTGTGCGCCACAGGACCGGGCGGATCTGGCCGCTCTCGATCAGCTCGTTGGCCTTGGTGCACTCATACGCGTTGGCGAAGTGCGAGCCCAGGATCTCCTTCTGGCGCATCCACAGGTAGGCGACGTTGAAGTCCAGGTCGATGCCGGTGGTGCCCGCGCAGATGACCACTTTGCCGAAGGCCTTGACCGTGAACACGGACGTGGGGAAGGTCGCTTTGCCGACGTGCTCGAAGACGATGTCGGGCGCGTCGCCGAGGATCTCCTTGACGCGCTTGGCGAACGCGCGCGTGACCTTGAAGCGGGCCGCCTCCTCATCCTCGCTCTCGCCGCCCTTGCGCATCATCCCGGCGAACTCCGCGCGATCGATGTAGTCGACGGCGCCGAGGCGCTTGACCAGCTCGCCCTTCTCCGTCGAGGAGACGACGCCCACGCAGTGCGCGCCGGCGGCCGCGCAGATCTGCGTCGCGAACACGCCGAGGCCGCCGGCGGCGCCCCAGATCAGGACCTTCTGCCCGGCCTGCAGTTTGCAGCGCGTGATCAGCATGCGGTAGGCGGTGAAGTACACGAGGCCGTAGGAGGCGGCCTCCTCCCACGTGAGCGCCTTCGGCTTGGGCAGCAGTTGCTGGGCCTGGACCTTGGTGAACTGGGCGAAGGAGCCCCAGGTGGTCTCATAGCCCCAGATCATCTGCGAGGGGGCGGCCATCGGGTCCAGGCCGTGCACCTCGGGGTCCTCGTAGGAGGCCATGTTGCAGTGCACGACCACCTCGTCGCCCACCTTCCAGCGAGTGACGCCTGGGCCCACCTTCCACACGACTCCCGAGGCGTCCGATCCGCCGATGTGGTGGCCGAACTCGGGGTGGTCGCCGTAGCGCATCACCGAAACGGGCTTGCCGAGGGCGGCCCAGACGTTGTTGTAGTTGACCCCGGCGGCCATCACGCGCACGATCACCTCGAACGCGCCGGGCTCGGGCACTTCGATCTCCTCGAGCTGGAAGGCGTCCTTCGGTTCGCCGAAGCGCTCCTCGCGGATCACCCAGGCGGACATCGTCTT
>DATNLQ010000423.1:0-15163 GCA_035602785.1 Solirubrobacteraceae bacterium | reverse complement strand
CCGCTCACTACCCGAATCGGCGTTGATCGAAGCCCAATAACGCACTGACCGCCGGCGAAGAAGTCGTCGCGGTGCCCGCTCGCCTGGCCGGTGGACGTGTTTGGCTGGCGTTCCGTGCGGCCTCGTCCGACAGCAACTGGTCGAGGTCTTGGACGCGCAGGTTCGGGCGGCTCAGTTGAGACGTGACGCGGCAGGCGCGCTCGCGGCGCGCTATGGCCTCGAAGGGACACCGGGAAGCGCCGAGTCCGCACGTGCAGTCACCAGACTCGCGGCGCAGGCGACCACCAACCGCGTCAATGAGGCGCTGCGCTCGGTCGCGGCCGGTCTTGCCCTCGAACCTCTCGCACCTCTGCCGGAACCGTCACTGTCGAGCACGCGTCCGAGGAGATCGTGTGTGCAGTGCTGTCGGAACTCAGCAGCTGGGGAGCGACGCGGAAACTCGGGCGTACGTTCAGGCGCGTGTCCGAGCTCAACGGCTCGGACACGCGATGCCCCCGCCTGCCCCTGTCGACGACCGGGTTGACGCTGCAGCGCGCCTCGCCACCCCGTCGCTCACTACCGGTTGTGCGACTCGCCCTGCCATCGATCTCGCATCTCCTTTCGGGGCTCAGTCCCCCGTCGTGACCAGCTCGCCTTTGGCATCGCCTTTACAGTCGATCACATAATGTCCAGTAACGCGGGTCGTTCAGGCTATTGACATCAGCAGCCTGCCGCTATAAAGTCGCCGGCCTCGCGCATCGTGGCAGCCATGAGCCGGGCCAGCCGGCATGCTGCCTGGACAAGCGGACTTCACGACAGGAGACGAACATGACGGCACTTGCTCCACAGCTCATCACCGTGGAGAACCAGACCTCCGAAGGTGTGCTCACGGCGAAGGAACTCTTCGACCTAGCCTGGGCTCTGAACTACCAGGCAGCCTACCAGTACGGGCGCTCGCCCTGGGTGGAGCTCGGCTACGCGCCGCCCGCGCATGTCGTGTCGCTCCCACAAGATGGCCAGCGCGTCGTAAAGCCTCCGGTGGGGGCGTGGAACCTGATCCTCCTCGATACGTCCACTGTGGCCGGTGCCCTTGGCTACCACGAAGACGAACAGGGAAATGAAATCCCGTTCAGCGACGTCTTCGTGAAGACCGCGCGCGAAAACCAAACCTCTCCGGTCGAAGTCGCAAGTCATGAGATGCTCGAGATGCTCGTCGATCCTGACGTAGCGAAGGTCCGCACCGTTACACATGAAGGACAGCTCTACATCGTTGAGGTCGCTGACCCTGTCCAGGGCTGCGGCTACGACGTCGGCAAGCCCGAGGGCCGCGAAACAGGCGTGATCGTCGCGGATTTCGCGCTCCCCGCGTGGTTCGGGATGGCACAGGAAGGCGCAGACATCGACGCCACGGCGATGTCGTTCCGCAACTCTGTCTCCGAACCGTTCACTCTCGCACCGGACGGCTACATCAGCGTAGCGCCGGAAAGCGAACCGGAACAATGGAAGCAGATCTTTGGTAGCAGTTCAACGCGCGAGTTGCCGCAGTGGGCATCGCGTCTACCTCGGATTCACAATCTCTAGTCCTTCTAGCTGCCCATCGCACATCAACTCACTGGGGGTAAACAGGCATGGCACGTGGATTTGGTATTGAGAGTCGGACTGCTCGCGCGCAACTACAAAGGACACATCCGCCAGCCAAGCAGAACCGCTTCCGCAACCGTATGCGCCGGGAAAGGTTGCCCCGGCCGCCCTCGGCATTACCGACCCCGTAGATGGTCTCAGCTTCTTCGTGCTGGGCGACGTTGGCGGCGTGAAAGTTCCCACACCACAAAACGCGGTCAGCACCGCAATGGAGCGAAGCCTTGAAGAAGCCGCATTCGCATTGATCTTGGGGGATGTCGTCTACTTCAACGGCCAACAAATGGGTCTTGTCGAAGGCCGCCAGACGGGCTACGGCGATCAGTTCTACGAGCCCTACGCCAAGCTCACCCGACCACTCATCGCCTTCCCCGGCAACCACGATGGCGAACCGGAAACCGGAGACACCTCACTGTCAGGCTTCATGGAAAACTTCTGTGAGAAAGAACCGGGCATTCCTTAAGCGAAGATCCTAGGGTTCGCATCGTCGCAAGCGACGTCCGAGCTGAGGCGCTTGATGAGGTCGTCGCCAGGGAGGCGCCAAGTGTCTTGATCCTCAATGACGCCATCGAGGACTCTTTGTTGGCTCGCCTAAAAGCAAGCCAGCCACACTCGCAGGTGCTCGTTCTGGCAAGCAGTTCACCGCGCCTATACCGCACGCTGCTGCGCTCTGTCGGCGCGAGCTTGCTGGCCCCCAGTGCGTCCACAGCGGAGATCCTCGCGGCCGTCAACATTGCCGGGCGCGGCGAGCAATCGGTAACAGATCGCGACGTCCGTAATTCCCGGCCAGAAAGCCTCAACGGTCTCGATCACCTGACGCCGCGCGAGCGCGAGGTGCTTGGGTATCTATCAAGAGGAATGGCCTACGCGGAGATCGCAACTCTCTTGCGACCACCAGTCGCGCCTGAAACGGTCCGTACCCACACGCGACGGATCTGCCGCAAGCTCGACGTTCCGGGTAAGTGGAGCTTGATCGGCATCACCCTCGTTAGCGATCTCGACAATGCCGGTTAGACAGCTAGCCCATCGAACTGTCTGTCTTTGTCGTACCTGTGGTACACGGTTACGACGCTAGACGACCGGCGAAGCCTCTATCGTGGCGCGGCAAAAACCATTTGTCAGTCACCCTCTGCGCAGACTTCGCCCTACGCCCACAATGAATCTTACTCTCGCGAGCGAGGCATGCACGATCTGCTGCCCGTGGTACGAAATGCCCCCGATCGTGTAACCGGGTCAGACAACAGTGTCCTCACCGAGACATCTATCTTCATACCCGCAATTACCGGTGCCCGGGTATTGACGGGCGACCTCAACTGCAATAGCGTCAGCCATGAATGCGCTACTCATCCAGCCCAAATGAAAGCTCGGGCATCTCTCACCGGGGGCGAACCATGACGCATGTTGCACGACGACTTCTCACGCGATTTCTCGCTGATCATCGGCGCCGCGAACTGGTCGGTGGGCGCGTCGCAGGCGTCGGCGCCGCTGGGAGCCGGCTTGTAACGAAGCATTTGGCGCACGTTGAGCTGCCGGGCCGCCCCCATGCTGTGGTTGAGTCGTCTGCGACGCAGGCGCTGGAAGTCTCCCGGGGTCAGACTGTGCCGATCGATTTGTCGTTACGTGACCGCCGACACGGATGCAGTGTGGGCTCAGACAAGAGTCAGAAACGTGACTCGAAATCGGGCGAAGTCTCGAATAGACATTTACGCCGCTCGTTCAGAACCTTGGACTGCGACCTTTTCTACCATTCAACACGAGGGGGGCAACGTGAGGACCGCTAAGCGCCGGATGATTGGAGGCCGGCCCCGCCGCTTGTTGATGGGTTACTGCCATTCCAGGCAGCAGCGAAGCGGAAAAGCCCAGGCTACACACGCTGCATGGCTGACCGAGACATAGAGATTCTCGTACGCAATGACCTTCGTAGGTGCCTAGTCGGAATCGGGGTGGTGGCCCTTCTCTTCCTGTTCCTAGTGATCAAACTCGTACCCGCGCGGAGCGGCAGAGAGATTGCTGGTGGCTTCTCCGACGCGCCGTTCGGTCCGTACGCTGGCTACGGGTGGATCGGCAGAGTTAAGTCGGTCGGCGCGTCGTTCACCGTCCCCCGGATAGCTAGCGGGTCGCCCCTAAGCGAGGCGAGCACCTGGATTGGCGCGCCTTGTAGTAGCGGCGGCGAAGCGCCGAGTCCTCCAGGTAGTCGCCGTCGGGTGAGGGGAAGACGAGGTCTTGATCGGTGGTGAAGCGCCCGCGGCGCGCGAGGTCTTTGAGCGCCCTCGCGACTTGGTCGACCATCGGTGTCGCGCGCACGCGCCGGACTTGGGGACGTCCTCAAGCTGCAGCGTGAACGCCCGGCGTATATGGATGACGTGCAGCTCGAAATCGATGTCGCTCCAGCGCAGGGCGCGCAGCTCCCCCAGGCGAAGGCCAGCGAACGCGGCGGTGATGAACATCGCCCCGTCCTGCTCGTCTTGGATGCGCCGGGCGGCCAGCTCGGCGTCGGTCAGTTCGCGCTTGGGCGCCTCGTGGTGGCGTCCAAGCGCCGTGACGATCGCGAGCGTGTGAACTTCCTTGGCGCTGAGCACACGAACTCCCCGGAGCGGCGCACGGGCTGGCGCTCGACGCCGAGCGCGGGATTGACCGTCAGACACGGTAAAGTCCAGCGAGCTGAACTAGCGTCCTAACGTCTATTCGGGTCCCGGGCACATTTCGAGATACGTTTCTGACTTTTTCGACCACTTTCTTGAACGGACGGCGAGCTTTCCCCCAGCGGCGAGACCCCAGCCCAGCTCCACAGGACAGCAGACAGGCCGCAAGTCGTCGCACATCGAAACCTCATGTTGAGCCCCCAGTGAGAAAGACGCCCGAACTTTCATTCGGGCTGAATGAGCAGAACGGTCATGGCTGACGCTATTGCAGGTGGGGTCGCTCGTCAATACCCGGCACCGGGTAATTTCGGGCATGAAGATAGACGTCTCCGTGAGGACACTGTTGTCTCACCCGGTTACATGATCGGGTGCTTTTCGTACCACGGCCAGCAGATCGTTCATGCCTCGCTCGCGCGAGTAAGAGTCGTTCTGGGCGTAGGGCGAAGTCTACGCAGAGGGTGACCGACAATGGCCTTTTGCCGCGCCAACGATAGAGCTTTGCCGGTCGTCTAGCGTCGTAGCCGCGTACCACAGGGTACGTCTACAGCGGCACGAATGCCCTCAGTTCGTCGTGACCTTGATGATGTTGCTGCGGCCATCCGTGTAGGGGAAGTCGGCTTGTCCCAGGGGTATTTCCGCTTGGAAGGGGAACTGTCCGATGGCGCCGTTGAACTGGTATTCGATATCGAATTCGCCATGCCTGTTGGTACGGGGTGTGCGGATGGTCAGCCAACTGTCGCGCCAGTAGACGTGTAGATGGACGAGTGCTCCTTGTGGGGGGATCGGCCCGTAGACGATGCCTTTTACTTTGATGGTGCCTGTCGAGCTGGTGTGTCTGGGGGTGATGCTGATATGCACGCCAGCCCCGACCGTCTCAATTACGGTGTTTGTGGCCGTGTAGTCTTGCGTGTCGGTGAATGCGCGGTAGGCGATCTCGATGCGTCTGGAGGGTCCTGGGGGATGGGCGCGGTGAAGGTGCCGTTTGGGCGGGTCGTCGCGAGTTGTAGGGGTGTGACTGTGTTGCTGTCGGATGTCTGTTGGAGCAGGTCGAGTGTGGCCCCGGCGATCGGCTGTTCTTGGTTGTTGAGGAGCTGGCCGGTGATCTTGAAGGCTCGATGCGTATAGGGCTCATAGATGGCGTGTGCGCCGTAGAGCTTTAGAATCGCGGTCTGGCTTGCCGGTATTCCGTTTGCCGTGCCTGTCTGGATGACGGTCGAGCTGGGGTTGCTGGCCTGGGATTCGCCGGCTGCTTGGGGGGTACTGCTAGTCGAGGTGCACAGGTACGCGGTTTGGGGGCCGGAGTGCCCGCCCGCGCCGTCAAGGAGCGCATCGAGGAGCTTGAAATCGAGCAGGACGAAGCACGGTCCGCGTTGGCGCGACTCGTGCCCGTCTCCCGCCACGACGCGGCCAACTTGGCGGACTGCCTCGACCAGCTCCCTGACGTGAGCGACGCTCTACTCGACGCCTCGCTGGAGACCAAGCGCCAGTTCTACTCTGCGTTCGAGTTGCGGGTGGTCGTGGATAAGGCGGCTGGCCGCGTTCAGATCAGCGCATGTTTGGACGACTCGATCGCCCACGCATGCGATGACGGCTCCATTGTTCGCACGAAGGGGCATGGCGGGGGCAGGATTCGAACCTGCGAAGGCAGAGCCAACGCGTTTACAGCGCGTCCCCTTTGACCGCTCGGGAACCCCGCCGGGGGCCGACTCAGTTTAGTGTCAGGACGCCTCGCGCAGCTGCTGGGCTTCGGGCAGCGTCTGCAGCTTCTTGAGTGTGCGGTTCTCGATCTGGCGGACGCGCTCGCGGGTGATGTTGAACGCGCGGCCGACCTCCTCGAGCGTGCGCGAGCGCCCGCCGACGATGCCGTAGCGCATCTCGATGACCTCGCGCTCGCGCCGCGGCAGGCAGGCGAGCACGCGCAGCACGTTCTCGCGGCGCAGCGCGTCGGAGGCGATCTCGAAGGGCGACTCGGCGGAGATGTCCTCGACGAAGTCGGCGAGCGCGGAATCGTCCTCCTCGCCGACGGGCTTCTCCAGCGAGACGGGCTGCTGGGCGATGCGCATGACGTCGCGCACATCGCGCACGGTGCACTCGAGCTCGACGGCGAGCTCGGCGACGCTGGGCTCGCGCCCGAGCGTCTGTATGAGCCGGCGTTCGGTGTGGATCAGCCGGTTGAGCCGCTCGACCATGTGCACGGGGATGCGGATCGTGCGGCCCTTGTCGGCGAGCGCGCGGGTCACCGCCTGGCGGATCCACCAGGTGGCGTAGGTGGAGAACTTGTAGCCGCGGCGGTAGTCGAACTTCTCGACCGCCCTGATCAGCCCGAGCGAGCCCTCCTGGATCAGGTCCAGCAGCGTCAGGCCGCGCCCGACGTAGCCCTTGGCGATGGACACGACCAGCCGCAGGTTGGCCTCGACCATGTGCTGCTTGGCGGCCATGTCGCCACGCTCGATGCGTTTTGCGAGCGCGACCTCCTCCTCGGCGTTGAGCAGGGGCACACGCCCGATCGAGCGCAGGTACAGGCGCAGCGAGTCGAGGCTGGGCTCGACGGTGGTGTCGAGCTCGGGGCGCTTGGCTGCGCCGGCCAGCGTGAGCTCGTCCAGCGGATGCCGGTCCTCGCCGTCGGCGTGCTCGTGATCGGCGCTGTGCGCGTCATCGCGGGCGCCGCCCAGCGACGCGTCGCCGGCGCGCAGGCCCAGCGAGGCGAGCTGCGCGGCGGGGTCATGCCCGTTGCGCCGGCCGTCGTGCGCCTCGAGCTCGGGCTCGGAATCGCCTGCTCCGACGATCTCGATGCCGTGCTCGTCGAAGTAGCTGAGCAGATCGCGGGTCTGCTGGCTGGAGAGGTCGGCCTCCTCCAGCGCGGCGGCGAGCGCCTCGGCAGTCAGGAACCCGCGTTCCTGACTCTCTCCTATGACCCCCTGCAACTCGTCCAGCTCGACCACGGCTGTGTCCGTGGCAGTCAACAGACCGTCAAGCTTCTCGCTCACGTGGACTCTCCCAACAAACCTGTCCGATCCCCGCCGGAGCGCATCGCGCCCCGACCTCCCTCTTACCTACGCTAAGCCTCCTGTGCGTTGCGTTTGCTCAGATTGGCAGCCTCGTTGCGTACGTCCCCTCTCGTGGCCGCCTTCTCCTGATATTGGAGGGCCGGCCGGATCAGCCATGTGGCGAGTGATACCAGAATCGACGCCTTGGCGAAGTGGTTCCCTCGAAGGCTTCGACAAATAGCTGCCTCGGAGCGGGGCATGGTTGGCCTGCTGGCGAGCGCCAGAGCGGCGGTTGCGCCGCGCTAGTCTTGGCCTCGGTGCGCGCGACATGGCCCACAAGCTCGCCGTCCGCCGCTCGGGGCTTGCCTGACCAGCCGGCTTTGCCGGGCGCGGGAGAGGATGTGCAGGCGCGCGTGCCGGGGATCGCAGTGGGGCTCTCGCGTGTGGGCGTTACGGGCGTGGAGAAGGTGGTGCGTATCCGCGACGAGCTGTTCTTCGCGCGCCTGGACTGCTATGTGGACCTCAGCCACAACCAGAAGGGCGCACACATGTCGCGCTTTGACGAGGTGGTCAACGAGGCGATCGGCGAGGTGGTGCTCAGCGAGTCGCCGTTTCGCGCGGAGACGCTCGCCCAGCACATCGCAGAGCTGGTGCGCGCGCGTCAGGGCGCGGAGCGCGCGGAGGTGACGATCGCGGCGCGCTACCCCGAGCACAAGCGGGCGCCGGTGTCGGGCGTGCAGACCCAGGAGATCTACACGCTGCACGGGCGGGCGGTGGCCTACGAGCACGGCACGCGCCGCGTGGTGGGCGTGTCTGCGACCGGTATGACAGCGTGCCCGTGCGCGCAGGAGCTGGTGGCCGCGCGCGCCCGCGAGCGCCTGGCGGCGGACGGTTACAGCGACGAGCAGGTGGCCCAGATCCTGGCGAGCGTGCCGGTTGCGACGCATAACCAGCGCGGCCTGGCCACGCTGCAGATCGGCTGCGTGGAGGGGTGCGTGGCGGAGATCGACGCGAGCGCGCTGCTGGCGGTGGCGGAGGCGAGCATGTCGTCGGAGATCTATGAGCTGATGAAGCGCAGCGACGAGGTGGAGGTGGTCGAAAAGGCGCATCGGCGCCCGCGCTTCGTGGAGGACTGCGTACGCGAGATGATCGCGGGCGTGGTGGGCGCGTTCACGGACCTGGACGGCGCGAGCTTCGTGTGCGCGCGCCAGGAGAACCTGGAGACGATCCACCAGCACAACGTGGTGGCCGAGCGCCACGGGCTGCTGGCGGAGCTGCGCGCGGAGGTCGAGTCGGGCGTTCCGGCGGCGCACCAGACAAGCATCGAGGAGTGGCTGGATCAGCCGTCGAGCTGAGCTTGCGTCTTCTGCATGCGCCGGCGCAGCCCGAAGAAGTAGTCCAGGCCGGACAGCACGGTGACGAGCACGGTGAGGTACAGCAGCGCGGATACCCAGGCGGGCTGGCCGTGCACGGCGATGACGGCGAGGATGGCGGCGATCTGTAGGCATGTCTTGGCCTTGCCGAACATGCTGGCGGCCATCACGACCCCCGCCTGGGTGGCGCCGAGGCGCAGCACGGTGACGGCGAGCTCGCGCGTGATGATGACCATGGCGATCCATGCGGCCAGGCGATGTAGGGACACGAGCGAGATCAATGCGGCGATGATCAGCAGCTTGTCGGCGAGCGGGTCCATGAGCTTGCCGAACGTGGTGATGGAGTCGCGTGCGCGCGCGAGGTAGCCGTCGACGAAGTCGGTGAGCGAGGCGAGCGCGAAGACGACCGCGGCGAGCACGTCGCCGGCGGGGGTGTTGCCGAGCAGGGCGACGACGAGCGCGGGCACGAGCATGATCCGCAGCACGGTCAGCAGGTTGGGCAGGTTCAGCGGGAACACGCTGACGACATTATGTCCGCGACAGCCGTGCGGCGGGCGGGGGGGTGCTATACCGGGCAGCGTCCGACCGGGGCGTCGCGGGCGCCCGCCATCGACTGAGCGGAAGGGGAGCAGCATGAACAAGCGCACGCTTGGGCCGGACGGCCCCGAAGTGTCTGCGATCGGTCTCGGCTGCATGGGCATGTCGGCGTTCTACGGCGCGGCCGACGAACAGGAATCGGTGAGCACGATCCATCGCGCGCTGGAGCTGGGCTGCAACTTCCTGGACACGTCTGACATGTACGGGCCGCACACCAACGAGCGGCTGGTGGGCCGCGCGATCAAAGGGCGCCGTGAGGAGGTCTTCCTGGCGACCAAGTTCGGCATCAAGCTGGAAGCAGGAAACCCCCCCATCAGATCGATAGACGGCCGCCCGGAGTACGTGCGCGAGGCGTGCGAGGGCTCGCTGCAGCGCCTGGGCGTGGATCACATCGACCTGTACTACCAGCACCGCGTTGATCCGAAAACGCCGATCGAGGACACGGTGGGGGCGATGGCGGAGCTGGTGGCGGAGGGCAAGGTGCGCTACGTGGGCCTGTCGGAGGCCAGCGCGGAGACGATCGCGCGCGCACATGCGGTGCACCAGATCACGGCGGTGCAGAGCGAGCACTCGCTGTGGACGCGCGACGTGGAGCCGGAGATCCTGCCGACGCTCAACGAGTTGGGCATCGCGCTGGTGGCCTACTCGCCGCTGGGCCGCGGCTTTCTGTCGGGGCGCTTCTCCTCGCCGGACGAGCTCGACGCGGGCGACTTTCGCCGCTACGCGCCGCGCTTCAGCGGCGAGAACCTCGACCACAACCGCGAGCTGGTGGCGCGCGTGAAGGAGCTGGCGGCGGAGAAGGGCGTGATGCCGGGCCAGCTGGCGCTGGCATGGGTGCTGCACCGCGGTGAGCACATCGTGCCGATCCCGGGCACCAAGCGCGTGTCCTACCTGGAAGAGAACCTGGCGGCGGCGGACATCGAGCTTAGCGAGGACGAGGTGCGGCGGATCACAGACTTGGTGCCGACGGCTGCGGGCGCGCGCTATGACGAGCAGGGCATGCGCAGCGTGAACATCTGAGCCAACCAGCAAGCCCGCTAGGGTGGGGACCCATGCCACTGATCCCGATGGTTATCGAGCGCACGGCGCGCGGCGAACGCGAGTTCGACATCTACTCGCGGCTGCTGAACGAGCGCATCATCTTCCTGGGCACGCCGATCGACGACCAGGTGGCGAACCTGGTGGTTGCGCAGCTGCTGCACCTTGAGAGCGAGGATCCGGAGAAGGACATCTCGCTGTACATCAACTCGCCGGGTGGCTCGATCTACTCGGGCCTGGCGATCTACGACACGATGAACTTCATCAAGCCGGACGTGGCGACGATGTGCGTGGGCGTGGCGATGTCGATGGGCTCGCTGCTGCTGGCGGGGGGCAAGAAGGGCAAGCGCGCGGCGCTGCCCAACTCGCGCATCCTCATCCACCAGCCGTCGGCAGGCTTTGAAGGCCAGTCGACGGACATCGAGATCCACGCACGCGAGATCCTCAAGGTGCGCGAGCGGATCGACGAAATCTACGCGGAGCACACGGGCAAACCCAAGGAGGAGGTGCGCGCGGACATGGAGCGCGACCGCTTCTTCAACGCGCAGCAGGCGCTCGAGTACGGCCTGGTCGACCGCGTGCTCGAGAGCCACTGAGCGAACGACGATTTTGATGAGGCCGGCACGGCCGGCCGGCGTGGTCGCGCGGTGGCGGCGCGAGCACGCGCGTCAGGCGATGAGGTGCTCGATCGCGCCGAGCCCCTCGATCTCGATGCGCACGAGGTCGTCGGGGCCGAGGAAGGCGGGCGGCTTGCGGCCCATACCGACGCCGGCGGGCGTGCCGGTGAGGATCAGGTCGCCGGCGGCGAGCGTGCAGGTCTCGGAGATGAACTCGATCAGCTCGGGCACGGTGAAGATCAGGTTGGACGTGTTTGACTCCTGGCGCAGCTCGCCGTTGACCCAGGTGCGCAGCGCGAGCGCGTGCGGATCGGGCACCTCGTCGGCGGTGGTGATCCAGGGGCCATAGGGGCAGAAGCCGTCGGCGCCCTTGGCGCGCGTCCACTGCTGCTCGCGCCCCTGCAGGTCGCGCGCGGTGACGTCGTCTGCGACGGCGTAGCCGGCGACGGACCGGCCGGCTCCCATGACGACTGCGAGCTCGCCCTCGTAGTCCAAACGGCGCACCACCTGCGGGCAGTGCACGGGCGCATTGGGCGGGGCGGCGGAGGAGGGCAGCTTCATGAACACGAGCGGACGCTCGGGCGCCTGGCCGCCCATCTCGGCGACGTGGTCTGAGTAGTTGAGGCCGATCCCGAAGATCGCGCGCGGCGCGGGCACGGGCGCGAGCAGGGTGACGTCGTCGAGCGCCCACGACTGGCTCTCGACTGGCGCGGCCTCGGGGTCGATGAGCCGGTCGAGCACGGTCAGGTCCTCCTGCGCGTAGCCGTATAGGCGCATCTCGCCGCCCTCCTCGCGTACCTCGCCCGCGCGGGGGATCTCGGAGTCGGGGGGCAGGAAGGTGGCCAGGCGCATGTTCGAAAGGATAGATCGGCGGGACGCAGAGGCGACCCGGCCCCGGCGCCATCCCGGGCGATGGCTATCGTCGCGGGCGCGCGATGGCCGCCCTGACCCCACTCGAGCGCTGCGCCCTGGCGCTGATCGCCGTGTTGACCGCGATCGCGGGCGTGGCCAGGTACGGGGCCTGGGCGCCTGTGCCGCGCTTTGCCCTGGCGACGCTTGCGCTGGCCGGCCTGGCATGGGTGGTGTCGTTCGCGACCGAGCAGCTGGGCGAGCGCTTCGGGCCGGGCGTGACGGGCATGATGCAGTCGACGCTCGGCAACCTGCCGGAGCTGTTCGTGGTGATCTTCGCGCTGCAGAAGGGCGAGCTGATCGTCGCCCAAACGGCGCTGGTCGGCTCGGTGCTCGCCAACGCCCTGCTGGTGCTCGGCCTGGTCATCATCGTGGGCGCTCGTCGCGCGGACGACGGGATCATGCGCTTCTCCAAGCGGCTGCCCAGGGACACCGCCACGCTGCTGCAGGTGACGGTCTTCATCATCGTCCTGCTCGGCCTCTCGCTTGCTGCCCACGACCCGGCCAGCCACCACGTCAAGGCGATCTCGGCGATTGGGGCCGTGTGCCTGTTGATCGTCTACCTGGCCTGGGTCGTGCCATACCTGCGCTCCGACGTGGCGCCGGGGGCAGGTGCGCCCAGGGACGACCACCGGGACTCGGCTGCGCCCGGCGCCGACCCCCCGGGCTCCGCTGCGCCCGGGGCCGGCCCCCCGGACTCCGCTGCGCAGAGCGCGGACCTCCAGGTCGCAGGCCCGCGGCTGTCGCTCGCCACCACGCTGGTCCTGCTGATCGTCGCGGGCGGAGCATCCGCGTTCGTGTCCGAATGGTTCGTCGATGCGCTCGCGCCGGCCATCGCACAGCTGCATCTCTCGCAGGCGTTCGCCGGCCTTGTGATCGTGGCGATCGCGGGCAACGCCGTCGAGAACACCGCGGGGCTGGTGCTCGCCTACAAGGGCCGCTCGGATCTCGCCATCTCGGTCGTCAAAAACTCGGTCGCCCAGATCGCGGCCTTCCTGTACCCGCTGCTCGTGCTCGTGTCGTTCCTCCTTGCGACCACGCTGACGTTCGCGCTCGCGCCCGTGTACATCGGCGCGCTCGTGCTCACCGCGCTGGTCCTCTGGCAGGTCACCGGCGACGGCGAGGCAGCCGAATTCGAGGGCTGGGCGCTGGTCGCCCTGTACGTGATCCTGGCCACGCTCACGATCTACGAGTAGCCGGTCGGCTTTGAGTCAACCCCGCTGCCGGATCGCGATGCAAGACTTCGCGCGCTTCGCGACCCGCGTCGAATGGGAGCAGAGCCTCATGCGCCGATCAGCCATCCTTCTCGCCGTCCTTGCGTTGACCCTGCCCGCGCTCACGGTCGGCGCGTCGGCCGCGCCGACCGTGAGGCTCAAGGCCACGTTCGTTCCCATCCCGGGCTTCCCCGGCACCGGCGACATCCTGGGGGCCGGCGCGGCGGTGAAATCCGAATACAGCATCTCAGGCAGCGAATATGGCGGCTTCCCGCCGCCGCTCGTCGGGATCGACCTGCTGCTGCCCGAGGGCGTCGTGCTGTACCCCCAGGGATTTCCCGCGTGTCCGCCGGCCACGCTCGAAAAGGTCGGCAAATACGCCGCGAACACCCACGCCGGCCCGCTCGGCCACGCGATCGGCGTCGTGTCCTTCGGCGCCGAACGCGTTCCTGAGGAAGTCGAAATCCAGCCCTACTACCTCCCAGGCAGCGGCCTGGCGCTCTACGTCGCCGGCCACTCGCCCGTGGCGCTCGAATTCATCGCCAAGGGCCACTACGCAACCGCGGGCGGCGCCTTCGGCGAAGAGCTCGTCTCCGAAGTGCCGCTCATCGAAACGGTGCCCGGCGCGCCAGACGCGTCGCTGGAGAGCATCACCCTGCGGGTCGGCTCGGCGCTGGAGGCGAGTGCAGGCACGGTCTACTACCTGACCGTGCCCAGCACGTGCCCGAACGGCGGTTTTCCGATCAAGGCCGAGCTGCTGTTCGCCGGGCTGGGAGGCCTGGCGCCGCAGACGGTCGCCGCGACCTACGCGGCGCCCTGTCCGCAGGGGTCGCACATCGAAGAAGCGGTCCCGCAGACGCCCCTTCCCGGCACCGGCGGGGTCGTGACCGCGCCGTCCAACAACGTGTGCCGCAGCCGGCGCGACTTCACGATCCACATCGTCCAGATCAAAGGCCTCAGCTACCGCCAGGTCAGCGTCTACGTCAACGGCCGCCGCGTCAACGTCGTCAGGGGCGCTCGCATAAGCGCGCCCGTAGATCTGCGCGGGCTGCCCAAGGGACGCTACGTGGTGAGGATCACCGTCACGACCACCACCGGACGCCGGATCACAGGCACGCGGGCCTACCACACGTGCGCGCCCAAGCCCCTCCACCCGCGCGGGCAGCCACGGCTCTGAGAGGCGACACGCGCGACCCCTCCAGGTCCCGCGAGGGGCCCCCATCAAAAAAGATCCTCGCCCGGCTCCGCCTCGCGCTTCACAGCCCTCACTTCCGTCACCCGCGCGTGAGGCCTCCGATCAGCGCGCCCGCCAGGCCGCCCGCCGTTGCCGCCTGAGCGTTGCCGCCGGTCGTCTCCTCGGCCTCGTCGGGCGAGATGAACATCGTCTGGATCGCCAGCTTGCCGGGACCCGTGAAGCGGTTCCACGTGAGCTTGCCGCCGCCGCCCATCAGCCCCGTCTTCAGGCCCATCGTCACCGACTCCAGGTTCACGGACGGGTCCTTGTACAGCCACGCGCCCGCCTCCACGTCCAGCTGCTCGCCCTGGTCGAGCTGCACTAGAAACACATTCCCGTGGCCATGCAGCCACACCAGCGCGTCGCCGTCGGTCGCACGGAACTTGTCCATGAAGATGCCCGAGCCGCCCCGCAGCATGTTTTTGACGCCCTTGATCAGCTCGAAGCTGTAGTCCAGGTTGTCCGTAGCCGCCACATACTGGTGCTCGCGCACATCCAGGCCTTCGCCCTGGCGCAGATGCATCGGCACGCACTGGCCCGGCGAGTCGCGCGAGAACGCGATGTGGCCCGAGCCCGACGTGCGCGTCACGAAGAAGTCCAGGCCCGCGATCTTGCGCTTGATCGCGCCTGGCAGTTTCTTCAGCTCCACGTTCAGCTGGGTCTCCTTCCACAGCAGCACGTGGTGCTCGAACATCACCGGTTGGCTGCCTATTTCGATCTGCAGCTCCGGAACCAGCTCGCCGCGGATGTGGTAGGTCACGCCCGCAAACGTCTCGTCGTGGACTGTCGCCTGGATCGGCTCGGGCAGGTGCATGCGCATGTCTCCTGTGTTCGGTGGTCGGATCGGCCAGGTCGGCCAGGTCGGCCAGGTCGGCCAGGTCGGCCAGGTCGGCCAGGTCGGCCAGGTCGGCCAGGTCGGCCAGGTCGGCCAGGTC
>DATNLQ010000422.1:0-11125 GCA_035602785.1 Solirubrobacteraceae bacterium | reverse complement strand
GCTCGCTGCCAACGCCGATCTGTACCTGATCGCGCCGGCGAGCGCCAACACGATCGCCAAGCTCGCCGCCGGCATGGCCGACAACCTGCTCACCAGCTGCGCGCTCGCGGCCGCGTGTCCCGTCGTGGTGGCGCCCGCCATGAACGACCGCATGTACGCACACCCCGCCACCCAGACCAACCTGCGCACGCTCGGCGAGCGGGGGCTGCGCATCGTCGAGCCCGGCGTCGGACGCCTCGCGTCCAAGGGAGAGGAGGGGGTGGGCCGCCTGGCCGAGCCCGCCCAGCTACTCGCAGCCTGCGAGGAAGCGCTCGCCGCGGTCGGCGAGGGCGCCAACGAACAGGGCTCGTCCACGTCGCCTGCAAGCTGGCGCGGCGTCAAGGTGCTCGTCACCGCCGGCGGCACGCGCGAGCCGCTCGACAGCGTCAGGTTCCTCGGCAACAGGTCTTCCGGGCGCATGGGCTTGGCGCTGGCTCAGGCCGCCGCCGCCCGCGGCGCGGACGTGACCGTGATCGCGGCCAACGTCTCGCTGGCGCAGGCCGCGGACGTGCGTTGGCTGGCGGTCGGCAGCGCCGCCGAGCTGCAACGCGCCTGCGAGCAGGAGTTTCCCGCCTGCGACGTGCTGTTGATGGCCGCCGCCGTGGCCGACTTCGCGCCCTCGGCGCCCGTCGGCGGCAAGATCAAGAAGGCGGAGCGGGGGCACCTGGAGCTCGTGCTCGAGCCCACGCCCGACGTGCTTGCCGGCCTGTCCGCGAAGCGCCGCGCCGACCAGACGGTCGTCGGGTTCGCCGCCGAGCACGGCAACGGCGCGGTCGACCGCGGGCGCGACAAGCTCGCCGCCAAGGGCCTCGACGCGGTCGTCGTCAACGACATCTCCCGCGCCGACATCGGCTTCGATGTAGATGCCAACGAGGTGACCATCCTCGCCGCCGGCCCCGATGGGGGCGCGCTCACGAGCACACACGTGCCCCGGGCCGGCAAGGCGCAGGTCGCTGACGCGGTCCTGGACGCCGTCGAAAGCCTGCGCAGGGGCCGTTAACATCGTGGCGATGGAGAGTGTCTATGACCTCTATCAACGCGGCTGCGAGCTGCTCGACCACGGCGATCATCAGGCGGCGATCGTGCCGCTCAGCAAGGCCCGCGACCTGGAGCCCGACAAGGCCTCGATCCGCGAGGCGCTCGGCCGCGCCCTGTTTCACGCGCAGCACTACGAAGGCGCGATCGCCGAGTTCCAGGCGGTCGCCGCCAACGCGCCCACCAACGACTATGCCCTCTTCTGCCTGGGCCGTGCGATGCAGCAGCTGGGGCGCCACCGCGAGGCGTGCAAGCCCCTGGCGCTGGCCTGCTCGCTGGCACCCGAGCGCAAGGACTACCGCGTCTACCGCGACCGCGCCCGGCGCGACGCCGAGCGGGCCTGAGGACCCGACTGTGGCAGGTCACGCCGATGCTATGCTCGATCGACAGCTTTCGTGCCCGCGCGCAGGCGCCGGCAGCAGTACCGAGAGTGGGCGCCCGCCCGCTTTTTTTGCGCAAGGACCCAGAATGAGAGAAGGACGATGAGTGCTCTGCAGACAGATATCGAGAGGCGCCTGGCCCAGAGCGAGCCCGACATCGAGGTGCTGCTTGCCGAGGTTCTCGGCGGGCGCTGCTTGCGCGTGTTCATCGACCATCCCGACGGCGTCACGCTGGCGATGTGCGAGCGGGTCACCCTCCTGCTCAACGATCTGCGCGAGCGCTACTCGCTGGAGGTCTCCTCGCCCGGCTCGGAGCGTCCGTTGACCAAGCCCGCCCACTTCCGCCGCTTCGTCGGGCGCCGCGCGCGCGTACGCACGCGCCATCCGCGCCCGCTCGTGCAGGCCGACGACGGTCAGCGCGCGTCCAGCCCGCGGATGGCGCAGAGCTTCACGGGAGAGCTGGTGGGGGCATCCGAGGAGGAGGTCACGCTGGCCGCCAACGGCGGCGTCATCGCGATCCCCTACTCGGAGATCCGTCGTTCGAACCTGATCGGGGAGTAGCCAGCCATGTCACGCGAAATCCTCGAGGCGATGAACGCGCTCGCGCGCGAGAAGGGGATCGAGCCCGAGAAGCTGATGCTCGCGCTCGAGGACGCCCTGCTGTCCGCCTACAAGAAGCAGCCAGGCTCGGCCAAGTACGCGCGCGTTGAGATGGACCGCGAGACGGCCGACTTCAGGGTCATCGAACTGATCATCCCCGAACGCCTGGAGGCGCACCTGATCGTCGAGACGATCGACGAGGAAACCACGATCGACCCCGAGACCGGCGAGATGCGCGAACCGGAGGAACCGGAAATCGATCCCAAGAAGTTCGCCGAATACCGCGACCAGATCGACGAGCGCGACGTCACCCCCGACGACTTCGGCCGCATCGCGGCGCAGACCGCCAAGCAGGTCATCCTGCAGCGCATCCGCGAGGCCGAGCGCGACATGATGTTCGAGGAGTACCGCGACCGCGTGGGCGAGCTGATCACCGGCATCGTGCAGCAGTCGGACTCGCGCTACACGCTCGTACAGCTGCGCGAACGCGTCGAGGCGCTGCTGCCCAAGTCAGAGCAGGTCGAGGGCGAGCGCTACGATCACTCCCAGCGCATCAAGGCGGTCATCAAGGAGGTCTCGCCGTCGACCAAGGGGCCGGCCATCATCGTCTCCCGACGCGACCCCGAGCTGATCAAGAAGCTGTTCGAGCTGGAGGTCCCCGAGATCGCCGACGGTCTCGTCGAGATCGCAAACGTGGCTCGCGAGCCGGGCTATCGCTCCAAGATCGCCGTCATCTCCCACACCGACGGGGTGGACCCCGTCGGCGCCTGCGTCGGCCCGCGCGGCTCGCGCGTGCGCATGGTCGTCTCCGAGCTGCGCGGCGAGAAGATCGACATCATCCCCTTCAACGACGAGCCCGCCCGCTTCGTCGCCAAGGCGCTGTCGCCCGCGCGCGTGCGTGAGGTGCTCGTCGACGACGAGGCCAAGCAGGCGACCGTGATCGTGCCCGATGACCAGCTGTCGCTGGCGATCGGGCGTGAGGGACAGAACGCGAGGCTGGCCGCACGCCTGACCGGCTGGCGCGTAGACATCCGCTCAGAGACAGAGTTCGCCGCCGAGGAGGCCGAGCACGGCTACGAGGAGGAGGAGGTGCAGGGACGCTGCGCCGCGATCCTCTCCAACGGCCGGCGCTGTCCCAATGCATCGCTGCCCAGCTCGCGCTACTGCGGCCTGGAAAGCCATCAGGCGCTTGCCAACATCGCCAGCGACAACATTGGCGACCTCGCCGCCACCACCGTTGCAGACGAGGCAGTCGCCGAGGCCGAGCTCGCGGCCGGGATGCCGCCGGCCGGCGCCGAGGCCCACACCGGGCCCACCGCCGAAGAGAGCGCGACATAGGCGGTCACCTGCCCCGGCGTCGCTGCGTAGGATGCGGGCGCGTCGCCCCCAAGCCGCAGCTGATTCGCATCGCACTCGGCGGCGAGCAAGACGTGCCGCCGCGGCGCGCCGTGCGAGACCTCGACGCGACGATGCCCGGGCGTGGGGCCTATCTGTGCCGCGGCTCAGACCCCGATATGCCGAACTCCGCGTGCGCCGCCCAGGCCGTGCGCCGGGGCGCGATCGCCCGCGCGCTGCGCTGCGCTGTGACCGTTGATCCCAAGCTCGTAGAATCGGTGAGTCGATGACCAAGAAGCGCGTACACGAGATTGCCAAAGAGCACGGCCTATCCAGCAAGGACCTGCTGGCCAAGCTGCACGCCGCCGGTGTCGAGGCCAAGGCGGCGGCGTCCTCGGTCGACGAGGCGGCCGCGCTGAAGGCGCTCGGCGCCGGCGGCTCGGCGCCCGCGAGCTCCAATGGCGCGCCGGTCGCGACCGAGCCCGCACGGACCCCAGCCGCAGTGGGATCGCCAGCCTCGCGCGCTCCTGCAATCGCTGACAGACCCGCCACCCCCACCGCTGCCTCGCCGCCTCCACCCGCCTCGCCGCCGCGGCCGTCCACGCCCGCCGCTCAGGCGACCGTCTCGCCGCCACCCGCCCCTCCGGCTGGCGCGCCGGTGGCGCCGGGTGCCGAGCGCGTGCGTCCCACCCGCGACTCGCGTACGGGCGAGCGCACCCCAGGCGACGTTGGGCCGGGGGGACGCCGGCGCGTGGTGATCGACTCGCAGGCCTCGCGCCGCCAGCAGGGTGGCCCGGCCAACCAGCCCCAGCGTCGGCCCCGCCGCGGACGCCGCCGCAGGGGCACCTACGACGAGACGATCGCGCCGATCGACACCGCCGCGCTGGAGGCCACCGACCTGATCCGCGTCAACTCCGGCTCGACCGTCAAGGACGTCGCCGAGTATCTGGGTGTGGCCGTGCCCGAAGTGATCAAGAAGCTGATGTCGCTCGGCGAGATGGCCACGCTCACCCAGACGCTCTCCGACGACGCCATCCAGGTGCTGGCCGACGAGTTCGACAAGCAGATCGAGATCGTCCACGCAGCCGACGACGTCGAGGTCGAGCCCGTCTTCGAAGACGCCGACGAGGACCTGATCGAACGTCCCCCCGTGGTCACGATCATGGGTCATGTCGACCACGGCAAGACATCGCTGCTCGACGCCATCCGCGAAACCGAGGTGGTGGCGGGCGAGGCGGGCGGCATCACCCAGCACATCGGCGCTTACCAGGTTCATCACGCCGGCAAGGAGATCACCTTCCTGGACACGCCCGGCCACGAGGCGTTCACGGCGATGCGCGCCCGCGGCGCGCGCGTGACGGACCTGGCGGTGATCGTGGTCGCGGCCGACGACGGCGTTAAGCCCCAGACCGAGGAGGCGATCGACCACGCCAAGGCCGCCGAAGTGCCGATCGTGGTGGCTGTCAACAAGATCGACAAGGAGGGCGCCCAGCCCGAGCGGGTGCGCACCGAGATGACCCAGCACGGCCTGCAGCCGGCCGAGTGGGGAGGGGAGATCGAGTTCGTCGACGTCAGCGCCAAGACCCACGACGGACTGGACACCCTGCTGGACACGATTCAGGTGGTCACCGATCTCGAGGAGCTGAAGGCCAACAGCGGCGCCGAGGCCTCGGGCACGGTCATCGAGTCAAAGCTCGACCCCGGCCGCGGGCCCGTGGTGACCGTGCTGATCCAGCGCGGCACGCTGCGGGTCGGCGACGCGCTGGTCGCCGGCGCGCACTTCGGGCGGGTGCGCGCGATGCACGACTTCACCGGCAACAAACTCAAGCGCGGCACCCCCGGCCAGCCCGTGGAGGTGCTCGGCTTCGACGGCGTACCTGAGGCGGGAGAGCTCGTGCGTGTGGTCGAGAACGAGCGCCGTGCGCGCCAGCTGGCCGGCGAGCGCGCCAACCGTCTAAAGACAGAGGCGCTCGCGCGTCGCTCCGGTCGCAAGGTCTCACTCGAGGACGTCTTCAAGCTCGCCCAGGAGGGCACCGTCAAGGAGCTCGGCCTGGTCGTCAAGGCCGACGTGGCGGGGTCGCTGGAGGCGATCGAGGACGAGATCGCCAAGCTGCCCCAGCAGGAGGTCAAGGTCAACATCATCCACCGCGGCGTCGGCGGGATCAACGAGTCCGACGTGATGCTCGCCGCCGCCTCCGAGGGCGTGATCCTGGCCTTCAACGTGCGCCCGGTCGGCGACGCCCGCCACATCGCCGAGCGCGAGGGCGTGGAGATCCGCTCCTACTCGGTCATCTACCGCGCGATCGACGAGCTGCGCGCCGCCATGCAGGGGATGCTCGAGCCCGCCGAGGTGGAGAGCACGCTCGGCCAGGCCGAGGTGCGTCAGCTGTTCAAAGCGTCACGCATCGGCACCATCGCCGGCTCGTTCGTGACCGAAGGCAAAGTCACGCGCGGCGCACGCGTGCGCGTGGTGCGCGAGGGCACGGTCATCTTCGACACGACCATCGACAGCCTGCGTCGCTTCAACGAGGACGTACGCGAGGTCTCCAGCGGCTTCGAGTGCGGCATCGTGCTCACCAACTTTCAGGATCTGCGCGAGGGGGACGTGTTGGAGACCTATGAGACAAAGCAAGTGGAGCGAGAGCTTTCATCCTGAACGCGTGTCAGGAGCCTAAGGGCAGGGACAGGAGTCCCCACGCGGAATTGGAGGGGTAGGATGACCAGCGGACGCATGCGTCGGGTCGACGAGGCGGTTCGCCAGGTTATCGGCGATGTTGTGGCAGGCGATCTGAAGGACCCCCGGGTGGGATTCGTAACCGTGACCGATGTCAGGACCAGCGCAGACCTACGCCATGCTCGCGTGTACGTGAGCGTTCTCGGCGCCGACGGCGGGGCCTGCACTCTCGACGAGCGCGAGGCGAGCCTGGCCGGCCTGCGCAGCGCGCACGGCTACCTGCAGGGACGCCTGGCCGGCGAGCTACGCCTCAAGCGCACGCCCACACTCGAGTTCATCTATGACGAGACGACCGATCGCGCTATGCGCGTGGACGAGCTGATCGCGCAGTCCCCGGTGGGCGATCAGGACGGTGGATTGTGAGCCACGCAGCCGACAAGGCGTCCGCGCGCGAGCAGGTGCTCGAACGGATCCGCGCCGACAAGCGGTTCGTATTGGCCGCCCACGAGAATCCCGACGGCGACGCACTGGGCTCGCTGGTGGGTATGCAGGGGCTGCTCAGCGCGCTCGGCAAGGACGCGGCGATGTTCATCTCGCCCGACGACCTGCCGCTGCCGCAGGAGTACCGGGCGCTGGCGCTGCACGGGCTGATCTCCGAGCCGCCGGCGGACATCGCCCAGCGCACGGTCGTGTTCCTGGACTGCGGCAACATCGACCGCAACTCTGCGAGCGTCCTGCGCGACGGCGCACACCTGCTCAACATCGACCACCACCACGACAACACGCGCTTTGGCACGGTCGACTACGTGGTTCCCGACGCCTCGTGCACCGCCGAAATCGTGTGGGACCTGATGCACGGGCTCGGCGTCCGTCCCACCCCTGCCGTCGCCGAGGCGCTGTACATCGGGTTGATCACAGACACAGGTCGCTTCATGTACGAGAACACGGGCGCGCGCGCCCACGTGATGGCCGCCGAGCTGATCGAAGCGGGCGTCGACGTGACCGCGGTCTATCGCCAGCTGTATGAGGGCATGCCCGCCAGCAAGCTCGCGCTGCTCGCGCTGGCGCTCGGGCAGGTGCAGCGCTTTGACGCCGGCGAGCTGACGCTCGCGGCGCTCAGCTGCGCCGACTTCGAGCAGGCCGACGCCCAGGAGAGCCAATCGGAGGGGATCATCGACCAGCTGCGCGCGCTGGCGGGGACCAAGGTGGCGGTGCTCGTGCGCGAGCGCAGCAGCGGGGCGCGCAAGGGACAGCACAAAGTCTCTTTGCGCGCCACCGACGACGACGTCGACGTGTCGATCATCGCGCGCGCCCAGGGCGGCGGAGGTCACCGTCGCGCGGCCGGGTTCTCGACCACGCTGGCGTCCGAGGAGCTGATCGCGTTCCTGCGCGATGCAATCGCTGCGCAGCTGCACGGGTCCTCCTCCAACGGGCATGCGCCCGCGACCGTCGCCTGAGCCGGGCCGCCCGGACGCTTCTCAAACAGGTTCTTAGAGCACGCGATGGACGACGGGGTCCTACTGATCGACAAGCCGGCCGGGTGCAGCTCCCACGACGTCGTCGCCGCCGTGCGGCGTTCGCTCGGGGGCGTGCGCACCGGGCACGCGGGCACCCTGGACCCCTTCGCCACGGGTCTGCTGCTGGTGCTTGTCGGGCGCGCCACCAAGGCCCAGCGAGCGCTGATGGCGCTGCCCAAGCGTTATGAGACGGTCGCCCGCCTCGGCGCGATCTCCAGCACCGGCGACCCCGAGGGCGAGATAACGGTGACCGGGCGCCTGCCGGCGGATCCGCCGCAGCTGCCGACGGGCGAGGTGCGCCAGCGTCCGCCGATGCACTCGGCCGTTAAGGTCGGCGGCCAGCGCGCCTACAAGCGCGCGCGCCGCGGCGAGAGCTTCGAGATGCCCGAGCGGATCGTGACCGTCTACCGCTTCGAACAGCGCTGGCGCAAGCCCAGCAACGCGGTCGCGCAGGCCGCCGGGCAGCTTCCGCACGCGGCCTATGAGATCGAATGCGGCTCTGGCACCTACGTTCGCTCGCTGATCGCCGACCTGGGCGACGCCTACTGCGTGGAGCTCAGGCGCACGGCGATCGGCCCGTTCGACGTGCGCGACGCGGTCGCGCCGCCGCCGCGCGGCGAGCGGTGGGACGACCCGCCGGTGATCGCGATCGCACAAGCGCTCGACGCGCAGTCCAAATACGCTGTTCGCCCGTGAAGGTCACTCGCCTGCCCGACGTGGAGCGCGGACGCAAGCGCAGCGTTGCGGTGGGCACCTTCGACGGCGTGCACCTCGGCCACCGCGAGGTGATCGCGGGCTCTGACAGCGTGCTCACGTTTGACCCACACCCGGTGTCCGTGGTCGCGCCCCAGCACACGCCCAAGCTGCTGACCACGCCCGCACGCAAGAGCGAGCTGATCGCCTCTCTGGGCGTGGATGAGCTGATCGTGATCCCCTTCGACGCCGCCTTCGCCGCGCGCTCGGCACAGGAGTTCGTCGATGAGGTGCTCGTGGACGCGCTCGGTGCAAGCCGCGTGTCGATCGGCGAGAACTTCCGCTTCGGCCACAAGGCGCAGGGCGATCCGCAGCTGCTGGGCGCCGACGGGCGTTTCACCACGGCCGTGCACCCGCTGCTGGAAATCGACGGCGAGGTCGTCTCCTCCAGCCACATCCGCGGCCTGGTGCTCGCCGGCGAGGTGGCCGAGGCCGAGCGGCTGCTGGGTGCGCCGTTCCAACTGCAGGGCGAGGTCACACACGGCGACGAGCGCGGACGCAAACTGGGCTTTCCGACCGCCAACCTCGTACCCGACGAGGCACTCGTGTGCCCCGGCCACGGCGTCTACGCGTGCCTGGCCAGCGGACCGTCCTCGCTGCCACAGCCGCTGCCAGCAGCCGTCAGCATCGGCGTGCGGCCCACCTTTGACACCGGGCGTGCCGAGCTGATCGAGGCGTACATCCTGGACTTTGAGGGCGACCTGTATGCCAGCACGCTGCGTCTGGACTTCCTCGCGCGTTTGCGCGGCGAGCGGCGCTTTGACAGCGCCGACACGCTGATCGAGCAGATGCACAGCGACGTGCAGCGAACTCGCGAGCTGGTCGCAGCGCGCACCGGCTCTGCCTGAGCCGTGGCCAAACGTCTGCTACGGTGCCCAGCCATGGCTGCGATAACCAGCGAACGCAAGCGCGAGATCGCCGCGAAGTTCGGCTCCGGGGAGAAGGACACCGGCAACACCAGGGTCCAGATCGCGCTGCTGACCGAGCGCATCAACCACCTGACCCAGCACTTGCGCGAGCAGGGCAAAGACCATCACTCGCGTCGCGGGCTGCTGATGCTCGTCGGGCGCCGCCGGCGCTTCCTGGACTACCTGCAGCGCCACGACCTCGAGGGCTACCGCGCCCTCATCAAAGAACTCGGCCTCAGGAAGTAAGCCGACCGTGGACACTTCGCGCTCCTGCGTCCTCAGTCGCTCGCGTGCTGGCCGGTTCGGGGATGCGAGCGCGAAGCGCGAGGGTCTCCCGGTTCGGCACGCCACGCGGGTGGGTGGGTATCGATCCTTGGATCACTTGGTCCACGACCGTCTTACCCGGTAGATGACGGTCATCGCGCCCGGCACGTCCGCGCCGAGCTTCAAGCTCGCGCGCGCCGACGGCGAGAGCTTCACCGAGTCCGACCTGCAAGGCCGCACGAGCGTGCTGGTCTTCTACCCGTTTGCCTTCAGCCCAGTGTGCACCGACCAGCTGCAACTGTATGAGGAGCTGCGCGGCGAGCTGGAGGGCCGTGGCGATGCTCTCTACGGCGTCTCCTGTGACTCCACTTGGGCGCAGAGCGCGTTCAAGGACAAGCTGGGCGTGGGCAGCGAGCAGCTGTCTGACTTCGAGCCCAAGGGCGCCGCCTGCAGCGCCTTCGGCGTGCTTCACCCCGGCGGCTTTCCCCAGCGCGCGCTTGTGATCACCGGCCCCGACGGGGTCGTGAGCTGGAGCTATGAAGCACCCTCGCCCGGCGAGCTGCCGCCGGTGGAGCTGCTGCGCGAGGGCCTCGCCGCAGCCGCGGCATAGCCGCACGCGCGCGTCGCGAGCTGCGCCAATTGCATCTTCGCGTCAACCGTGGGCGGCCTATGGTTCGCTAAGCTGCTGCGGTTCGGAAAAGAGAAAAAAAGAACAGGTCCGCCGACCGACGGGCGGGACAGGAAGGCAGTGAATATGAGCAGTGACGCCGTTACCCGGGTCTCCGTGGAGATCGCTGGCAGCGATATCTCGTTTGAGACCGGCAGGATGGCCAAGCAGGCCTCCGGCGCAGTGGTCGTCCGTCAGGGCGACACGATGGTGCTTTGTACCGCCGTCGCGGGAGGGGTCCGCGACACAGACTTCATGCCCTTGACGGTGGACGTCGAGGAGCGCATGTACGCCGCCGGCAAAATCCCCGGCTCGTTCTTCAAGCGCGAGGGCCGGCCCGGCGAGAAGGGCACGCTGACCGCGCGCATGATCGATCGCCCGATCCGCCCGCTGTTCCCCAAGGACTGGCGCTATGACACGCAGCTGGTGGCGATCCCGCTGTCGATCGACCACGTCCATCCGTATGACATCCTCGCGATGAACGGCGCCTCCGCGGCGCTGATGATCTCCGACATCCCGCTGCCCACGCCGGTCGGCGCGGTGCGCATCGGCAAGATCGACGGCAACTTCGTCGTCAACCCGCCCGAGCCGGACCTGCTCGCAGACGCCGAGCAGCCCTCTGAGCTCGACCTGATCGTGGCGGGCACCGAGGACGCGATCCTGATGGTCGAGGCGGGTGCCAACGAGATTCCCGAGGCCGAGATCCTCGACGCGCTGGACATTGCGCACGCCGCGATCAAGAAGCTGTGCGAGCTGCAGCGCGACCTGGCCGCCAAAGTCGGCAAGCAGAAGAAAGCCTTTGCGCCGATCCAGGTCGACCCGCAGCTGCTCGAGCAGATCCGCGCCTCGCACGGCGCGGCGCTGGACGCGGCCACGCAGGTCGAGGACAAGCTCGAGCGCCAGGACGCGACCAAGGCGGTCGAGGAGCAGATCATCACCCAGTACGCGGGCGA
>DATNLQ010000087.1:0-3184 GCA_035602785.1 Solirubrobacteraceae bacterium | reverse complement strand
GCTCGTCGTAAGTTTGGCCTGATCGTCGCACGTCCCGTTACACGCACCGCGACCCACAACCACTTCACGATTAAGCACGGTCGTCGCGTTACCCGCCGCATCGGTAACAAGCACCGTCAACCGATGCGGCCCGTCCGGTATATCCGCGAGATTGAAGCTGACATACTGATCGTTGACTTCCAACGCGCACGGCGCCACGTACAGAAACGCCGGTCGGCCGTCCGTGGTCTGCCCGACGTTTTCACAGTGCCCGCCGTTGCTATCGACCGTTGTTCTCTGTGCTTCCTTACCATCGACCTCAAGGACGGCCTGATAGATTCCAGAGCCACTGTCCGTGCCGGTAATTGCCAAGGTCTGCGTGCCTTCTAGCTCGGTGCCGGTCGTGAGGGTGCCGCCGACTACGGTTATCTGCGGCGGACTGTCATCTTCTAGTGTAATCGTAGCCATGCTCATTAGCGCGACGCCGGCATACTTGAGCGCGGCGCCTTCGCAGTGGTCCCCACCACCGTCCGGATTCTCACATCCGGCCACCATAGTTATTCCTGCCGGCGCTCTCGGTCCGTGTTCGTCTTCGGGCGGCTGTAGGTCGTCTTCCGGCACGGTAACGAGGTTCTGTTCCGACACCCGGCCCGAGAAGCCCGAGCAACAGCAGCCTTCGGAATGTACGCAGTTCTCAAACGGACGCGACCCGCGGTAGGGTGCCTCTAGCGACTCGAACGCGGTCGCAGTCCCGGTAGTCTCGTTGTCATTGTTGCTGTAGTCCCAATGCAGGCTCGCCTGAATGATGCGCGTCCCCGCCGGGGGCCTGAATGTCCAGCCTGATTCTGCGGCTACCGGGATTTCCTTCCACCCCAACATTCCGGCCGCGAGCCACCCCCCCTGCGCACATTCATCTTCCGCCACCATGTTGACGTTGTTCGTAAACGGTGTCCATCCGTCTACCGGCGCGGGAGCGCCGTTCGGTTGTGTGCAGGTGTAAACGTCATAGCTTCCGGCAACTGCCGGCGACGGCTGAACCGCAGGGGCCGCTAGGAGCAGGACTAGGGTCGTCAGTAGCAGTCCCACGCGGCTGAGCGCCGAACGCGAGCTAGCGAACGAGTTTGCCTTCGACGGGTAGCGAGCGGTGCTCATTTCCCTAGATAGCTGAGACTGGTCCCGCCGCCCGTTTGAGTCGGCTGCGTAGGCGCTTCGTTAGACGGGGCATTTTCAGACTGACCGACTGACGCCGCCGTGGCGCGGACAGGACTAGGTGATTCGCTCGGAGTTTGCGAGGCGCTTCCTCCCGATGAGGATGAGCCAAGCGCGAGATAGCCGTCTCCCTTGTTCGGGGGGACGGGCGAGCTGCGCCGAACGGTAGCTCGGTGTGTGGAGTCGGCGACGGCTGTTGACGCGGAAACCGAGCCGGGGTCCTGCCATGCGCGAGCAACGCTAGCCGCGGGCCTCTCGATGCGTGCGCTGCGCGTGTGGTGTCGCGGCGACGCGGTCGGGGCCGTTATGTCGTGAACGATATGGCCGGTGAGCGCGGTCCCGGCCACAACGATCGCGGTCCCGGCCACGGCAGCCTTGACGATCCCCGCGCCGCCAAGAGTCTCGGCGGCCCGCTCGCCGCTACCGCGCGGGATAAAGCTGAGGCGCTGTTCGACCCACACGGCAACCTTCCCAAAGCCTCCGACGTGACCCAGAGACACGGCAGGGATCGGGAGGAAGGCTGCCGACGCTGCGCGCTGCCACTCACGACTGCGCATTTCGCGCCGAAGCTGACGATAGACCCTGCCACACGGTACGCAAGCCTGTACGTGCGCCCGCGCGAGCCGCGCATCGCTCTCGCTGGCCTCCCCTGCCGCATCGGCCGCAATGGCTCTCGATCGAAACTCGCACATGCGGCCGGCAGCGGCGATGGCGGCGACCCGATCGAGCTTGGCCGACGCGCTACGCGCAGCCGACCGAACCTCGCCGAGCGGGATGCGCAGCAGGCGTGCCGTCGGGATCGGTCCGACGCCGTAGGTAGCCATGACGGCGACGACTTCTCGCTCGCGCGGGCTCAGGTCCGCCATCAGATCGGCCGCCCGCGCGAAGCGGTCCCGCAGCTCCAGCCGATCAAACGGGTTGACGCTTCCGGTCGCTTGAGCCAGCGCCGCGTCGAACTCCACCCTCACGCGCGAGCCGAGCCGGGCGAAGTGCCGTCCTTCGCGGTAGCGCCGGCAGCGGTGAGCGACCGCTAGCCAGAACGCACCGAGCAAGTGGTGTTCATTGGCGACCCCTCGCGGAGACATGACAACGGCGGTGATCGCGTCGTCCACGATTTCCTCCTGCGCCGCGAGAGGCACGCCGCTGGACTCGCTGCGTCGCCGCAACTGGCCGATCAGGTCGGCCCGACGCCTGTGCAGCTCCTCGGCCGCGTCTTGGGGCGACCATGCCGCGGCTCGCTGCCACGGCGAACGCACTAGGCGCACCCTCCGGCCACGGCGCCGCGACGTGAAGCTACGCGGCACGCCTGCTCGTGCAAACCGCTCATCCATGACTAAGCCGGGCTACCCTCCCTTCGTGCAAACTAATTTTACGCGCAGGATGCGCGCTTTGGGAAGGCTGAGCGACGCGAAGCCGCGGCCGGGGCTTCGAGAGGGTTAGGACGACGGGCTGGCCTGCCGCCGCGACTCGCGCGCTAGGAGGTTCAAGCCGGGGCCGACGGCCCGCATGGTGCGGGCCATGTCATCGCAGCGCCCGGCGCGCACTTGTCGTGCGTGCGCAGGCTGGCGGCGATCAAGTGCTCAGCGGATTGGGCGCAGCTCGACATCGATGCCCTTGGGCCGCGTCTGCTGCCTCGGTGAGGTGCCGTCGTCGGATACGACCATCTAGCGAGCGCTCGCCGTCGTTGGACGACGTTTGCGCCCCACGGGCTGCGGATCAGCGTCGAAGTCGAGAAAGTAGGCGAGTCCTGGGTCCGCCCAGATTGGATACTTAGCAGCGAGCGTAATCCACTGATCTTTGGTGAGTTCGGTCGAACCAAGCTTGGTCGGAGCAAAGCCGAGTAGCGCCTCTATGTCGTGGAGGGTCGCGTTCTCTAGCGGATGTTCCCGAGCCAGCTCGTCGTCGGTCGGATTGTATGTTCGGATAACCCACATCTAAGGCTCGATTCTACGGGTCGGGTCTGGGTCCTTTAGTTGCTCGCCGGTGTTGGGATCGA
>DATNLQ010000391.1:0-14277 GCA_035602785.1 Solirubrobacteraceae bacterium | reverse complement strand
TGGGGCAGGTGAGCGCCGACCAAACGCGGGCGAGGGCATCGGGGTAGTCGGGGGTGAGCAGGCGCCCGTCGCGCGTGCTCGCATCGAGCGTGGACAGCGCGCCGTCGACGCTCCACGCGATGCCACGAGGGTCAATCACGTTCCCACCCGCCCCGCCGGGCGCGAAGCGCAGCTCGCCGTGGGCGGGGCTGCAGACGACCGCCTCGCGCGGCGCGTCGTGGGCGTCGCGCTCGAGCCACATGACCAGATCGATGCCCTCGATGGCCAGCGCGCGGGTCTCGACAGATGCGCGCATGGCGTCGCGCTCTGACTCGCGCAGCGCGTAGACCATGGCGGCCCGCTGGGATGGGCATACGGCGATGCGCGGTTCGACTGCCTCCTCGCCCGAGCGCGCGGAGGCGCGGGGCGGGCTGAGCACCCCGAGATCGTCCAGCTCATCCTGCAGTGAGATGGTGTGCAGGACGGGCGCCTGGGAGTGGTCGGCCATGGCGATGACCGCATGCTCGGCCAGGAACTCGTCGACGCCGCCGGCGGCGTTCATCACGCGAGCCAGCTGCAGGTCGGCCTGCGCGAGCGAGCGCACCTGGGCGTCGGGTCCGTGCTTGTGCGAGTACCAGTCGTTGTCGGGCAGCGACAGCAGCAGGAAGTCGAACAGGTCATGCTCGACCAGGTAGGCGGACACGCAGCCGGAGTGGCGATCGCGCACGCCGGGCATGCCCAGGCCCGACCGGCAGCCGGTGCGACGCGAGGCGAAGATGTCGGCGTAGAAGAGCTCGCGCGGGCCCATGACGGCGTGGCGGATGAGCGCAGAGGCGACGCGGGTGAGGGCGGTGTCGCGCTGGGGCTCGTGGCGATGGCGGCCGCGATACATCAGGTAGGTGGTCCCGGCCGTGCGCACGCCGGCGTCATCGAGCGACTCGAACACAGTGGGCGTCTGTTGCGCGAGATGGGCTCGGTTCATGTTGTAGACGGTGTCGGTGAGCTGGCGCCCGATGCCAAAACGCTGGGCGGCACGGAAGCTGGAGCCGTATTCCACATAGCGGTCCTCCTCACGGTCAAACCAGTTCATGCCGGGAATTCGATGGCGGTCCTGGCCGGTGCCGGTGACGATCGACGCGGCGCACACGGGCGTGACCGACGGGAACGCGGCCACGCAGTCGGGGACGTACAGACCGTCTGCGACCAGCCGCTGGAGGACCGGCGCGACACCCTGCTCGATGGCGCGCTCGAGCATTGCAGGGGCCATCGCGTCGATCACGCACAGGACGAGCTTGGCTGGCATCGCGTGGTCGCTAGCGGCGCAGGATGCGCAGCCCGGCGTACTTGGCCTGCGCACGGTCGCGCCCGCGCCAGGCAAACCACGCGAGCGCAGCGACTGCGACGTAGCCGAGCGGGTGCAGCAGGCAGACGACGGCGGCCAGCACAAGGGCGCAAGCGTCGAGGTAGACGATCAGCGCTTCGCGCGCGGTGCGGTCGGCCAGGCGCGCGCGAGCGCGGACGATCACCGGCCAAACCGCGCGCTGAGCGAGACCCGCGACCAGGAAGCCGCCGAGCAGGCCGGGCCACCAGGCGTCGCCGTGCGCCGCGAGCGTGCCCGCGAACAGCAGCGCTCCCGCGCCCAACCCGAGGCCCGCCAGCGACGCGCCGAGCGGGCCGACGGGCTGGCTGCGATCGGAGGAGTCGATGATCGGCGCGAGCGCCAGCAGGAGCTGCAGCGCGTACGCGAGCGCCAGTGCGACAACCGCGGCCAGCAGCCACCAGTCTTCGTGCAGGAACGCGAACGAGTGATCGGCGAAGCTCACGCCGAGCGCCTTGGAGGAGGCGAGCGCGCCGGCCAGCAGCGCCGGCAGGAAGGGACGCAGACCACAGGCGGCCGCGAGGCCGGCGCCGAGACCGATGTAGAAGATGAGGCCGTTCATGCGGTGAGCTTGCAGAGGTGCGCTACCGTGCGGGGATGCGCGGGCAGGACGATAGACGACGCGCACGGGCGACCGCGCACGAGCTGGCGCGCTACGAGGCGCTGTTCGCGGCGCGCACGCGCGGGATGAAAAGCTCGGCGATGCGCGAGATGATGGCGCTGACAGAGCGTTCGGACGTGATTTCGCTGGCGGGCGGACTGCCGGACACGACCACGTTCGCGCCAGAGCTGTACGCGAAGCTGATGGCGCAGGTTGCAGCGGAGTCGACCGCGCGCGCCCTGCAGTACGGGCCTACCGAGGGGATGGCTGGCACCGTGGGTTGCATCGCGGAGGTGATGGCCGCGGAGGGCACCGAGATCGACCCCTCCGAGGTGATCGTCACGACGGGCGGTCAGCAGGTGATCGACCTGGTGTGCAAGACGCTGATCGACCCGGGCGACGTGATCGTCGCGGAGGCCCCCACGTACCCCGGCGCGGTGCCCACGTTCAGCGCCTATCAGGCGCAGGTCGTGCAGATCGAGATGGACGGCGACGGAATGCCGATCGACGAGCTCGAGAGCACCTTGGACCGGCTGCAGAGCGAGGGGCGCAGGCCGAAGTTCATCTACACGATCCCCAACTTCCACAACCCGGCCGGGGTAACGATGTCGCTGGGGCGGCGCCGGCGCCTGATCGAGGTCGCGCGCGAGCGTGAGCTGTTGGTGCTCGAGGACAACCCCTACGGCCTGCTGCGCTACGAGGGCGAGGCGCTGCCGACGCTGTATTCGCTCGATGCGTCCAACGCCGGCAAGGGCGGGGGCTCGGACCTGGTGATCTACCTGGGCACGTTCTCGAAGATCCTCTCGCCCGGGCTGCGCCTCGGTTGGGCGGTCGCGCCGCGGCCGGTGCTGGAGAAGCTGAACCTCGGCAAGCAGGGCGCCGACCTGTGCTCCTCGCCGGTCACCCAGATGTTCGTATCGGCGTACTTCGCCGAGCGCGGAACGCAAGCCCACCCTCCCGTGCCGGCGTGGGTCGAGTACGTCGAGCGCCTGAGGAATCTCTATCGCCGCCGCCGCGACGTGATGCTCGAGGCGCTCGAGGAGCACTTCGGCGGGCGCGCGAGCTGGACCCGGCCCGAGGGCGGGCTGTTCATCTGGGCCACCTTGGACGGCGAGGTGGACACGACCGACCTGATGGCGCGCAGCGAGGGGGTGGCGTTCGTGCCTGGCCGCGCGGCCTACACGGACGGTAGGCGTGGGGGCTCCTCCATGCGCTTGAACTTCGCAGGCGTCCCCGACGCGGACATCCGCGAGGGAATCCGGCGGATCGGCAAGATCATGGGCGGAGACACGGGCCTACTGGGAACGTTGACGAAC
This sequence comes from Solirubrobacteraceae bacterium, assembly GCA_035602785.1. Classification (GTDB taxonomy): domain Bacteria; phylum Actinomycetota; class Thermoleophilia; order Solirubrobacterales; family Solirubrobacteraceae; genus Palsa-744. Next base: position 11,003 of record DATNLQ010000391.1, on the reverse strand, counting down.
GGATCCGCCACCTCAGCGTTGTCCCCGCCAGCCTCATCCTCGTCGGGCGCAGCACAGACGGGACCGCAGGAAGACGAAGGTGCCCCGCTCGCCGATGTCGTCGCGCTGCCTCGCCGCGAGCAGCAGCGCTCGACGCGCCGGCGACAAGATCGATGAGCGCCGCCAAGAAGGTCGCGGTGCTAAAGGGCGGCAGGTCGCTGGAGCGGACGGTGTCCCTGCGCTCGGGCGCTCGCGCGCAGAGCGCGTTGAGTCGACTGGGTCATGAGGTGGTGGCGATCGACGCGGGCCCGGAGCTCGTGTCGCAACTGCATGACTGCCGACCGGACGCAGCGTTCGTGGCGATGCACGGCCGCGACGGCGAGGACGGGACCGTGCAGGGCCTGCTGGAGACGATCGGCGTGCCGTACACGGGCTCGGGGCCGGCGGCGTGCATGCGCTGCACCGACAAGGCGCTGGCGAAGTACCTGATGCGCGAGGCGGGCATCCCGACGCCGGACTTCGCCGCCTTCAAGGAGACCGCGATCAAGGAGCTGGGCGTGGCGGCGGCGCTGGGGGATGTCGAGCGCATGCTCGGATTCCCGATGGTGGTCAAGCCCGCCAGCCAGGGCTCGGCGCTGGGCGTGAAGTTCGCGCGGTCGGGCGACGAGCTGCCTGCGGCGATCGTGGGGGCGCTCTCCTACGATCGCAAGGTCGTGATCGAGCGCTACGTCAAGGGGCGCGACCTGGCGGTGTCGGTGCTCGATGTAGACGCGCAACCCGCAGCGACCCGCTCCACGTCGGCGACGCCCGCGTCGGCGGCCGGCGAGCCGCTTGCGCTGCCGGTGGTCGAGGCGATCCCGCGAGAAGAGGAGTTCTACAACTACGAGTCGCGCTACGAGATCGGCATGACCACGTTCGTGTGCCCGGCGGAGCTGCCCGACGGGGCGACCGAGCGAGCGCAGGAGCTGGCGCTTGCGACATACCGGCTGCTCGGCTGCCACGGCCTGGCCCGCGTCGACCTAATGCTGGACGCGGACAGCGGTGAGCTGTCGGTGCTGGAGACGAACGTGGGCCCGGGATTGACCGAAACGAGCCTGCTGCCACTGGCCGCAGATGCCGCCGGGATCGGCTTCGACGAACTGATCGAGCGCATCCTCGCGTCAGCGTTCACTCGCTGATCAGGAGTCGCCGGCGGCGAAGTCCTCGGGGGAGACTTGGTCCAAGAACTCCTTGAACTTCTCGACGACGTCCTCGGACTCCTCAACGTCGTGCTCGAACTCGATGGCCGACTCGGAGATGACCTCCTCGGCAGCGTAGATGGGGGCTCCGGAGCGCACCGCGAGAGCGATTGCGTCGCTTGGTCGCGAGTCGATCTCGAGCTCGCGACCGTTGACGCTGAGGGTGATGGACGCGAAGAAGGTGTTCTCGCGCAGCTCGGTAACAGACACCTGTGTGCACTTGACGTCGAGCTCGCCGAGGATGTCGCACAGCAGATCGTGGGTCATCGGGCGCGGCGTACCCGCGCCCTGAAGCTTCATCAGGATCGACGCCGCCTCGGGATGCCCGATCCAGATCGGCAGGAACTTGTTGCCCTCGACAGTCTTTAGGAGCACGATCGGCTGCTTGCCAACCATGTCGAAGCTGACGCCGTAAATCACCATCTCCTGCACAAAGAGCCTCCGAGCGGGGAAAGCCAGAGTATAGGTCCCGACGTAGCCCCGTCCGACCCACCGGGAGGGGCAGCTCAGGACTCCGGCCGGAAGCTCCAGAGCTTGTTGCCGAGGAAGTTCAGCGGCATCGAGCCGGCGACCGCGAGCGCCTGGGCACCCACCTTGTCGATGCCCGCGCCCTCCACCAGCAGCGTGAGCGCCAGCAGGCTGAAAGCCTCCGCCACGAGGCTCACGATCAGGAAGCGCAGGGCCTGGAAGTGCGCTCGACCGGCGCGCGCGTCGAAGGTCCAGTGGCGGTTGAGCACGAAGTTGTTGATCACGGCCACCAGCCAGGCGACAACCGAGGCCACACGGTAGTCGACGCCGATGGGATGGACGAACAGCGAGTACACGGCCAGGTTGACGATGAACCCGACGCCTCCCACCATGCCGAAGCGCACCAGCTGCAGCCAGTTGGAGGGCCGGCGCATGCCATGTAGCAGACGGGCATGCGGCCGGAGCTGCACGGCCGTGGCTTCCTCGCGCATCACACCAGATTATCGACACCTCACGGCGGACGCGGTCGCTAGCCTGTTCGCATGACCCTCGCGCGCAAGGCGACGGCCGCGGTCGGTTGCCTGCTGGGCATCGTCGCGCTCAGCGCCTGTGGTGAAGCACCGGTCGGTTCGGCGATCAAGCCAGGAGACCCCGCCGCCAAGTCGACGGCCCGAGTTGGCACAGCGGCCGAGGCAGTGGCCACGTCGCCCAAGCCGGGCAGCAAACCTGGGGTCGCCAAGGAGGTCGCAGACCCGTTGGAAGCGGACAGCTACCCGGCACCTGCGTCGGTCAAGCACGCAAGCGCGGCCGCCCCCACCCAGGCGGGAGAAGCGATCGTCGCCGCCGGCGCGCCGTCCAACGCGGAAGTCCGCAAGGAGCTCCAGCAGATGCAGGCGGTCGAACGCAGCGCCAGGCTCAACCAGCAGCGCACGCTGACCCCTGTGCCGGGGGGAGAGTCGATCGGCGGCACCGGCACGATCCCGATCCCCGCAGACGTTCCCGAAGTGATCCAGAAGGTCGTTGCGGGGGCCAACGAGATCGCGGATTTCCCCTACGTGTATGGCGGCGGGCACGCATCGTTCATCGACAACGCCTATGACTGCTCGGGCTCGGTCAGCTATGCCCTGGCCGCCGGCGGGCTGCTGAGCGCGCCGGAGACCTCAGGCGAACTGGAGAGCTGGGGCGTCCCCGGTCCGGGTCGCTACATCACGGTGTATGCCAACGCGGGGCACACATACATGTACGTCGACGGGATGCTCTACGACACCGCCGGGCGCAGCGGCGTGTACGCGTCGCGCTGGCAGGTTCAGCCGACCGACGATGCCGGCTACGTCGTGCGCCACTGGCCCGGGCTGTAGGCGATGGCGATCGCTGTCGCCGCCCTCGTGAGCCTCGCCCTGAACGTCCCGATGGCGCTGGGCGGCGAAGCCGAAGGCGCCAACAACACCGGGCTGGGTGTGATCTCGCTCGTGTCGATCGTGCTCGGCTGGGTGTTCCTGGCCGCGCTGTGGTGGTTCGTATTCCGCGACAAGGCGCGCTCGAAGCGAAAGAAGCGCTCGCCGGATTGAGGCGGCGTGCTCAACCCGGCGGTCAGCCGGCGAGCGTGATCGGTGTGAGGACCGTCGTCGTAGCCGGGTTATGCGACGCGGCGTTGCGCACGATCAGTCGCAGCAGCAGAGTCACCTTGTGCAGCTTGGCCAGGCGCGTGGCGGTGCGCTTGGAGAATTGAATGTCGACGGTGTTACGCCCGCCCTTGGTGGTGACCAGAATCGCTTTGGCGATGACCAGCTCGGCGGCCGAGCCGGCGGGCAGGCCGGTGGCGGGTGAGCCGCTGATGCCGAGACGATGTGCGATGGCAGTGCTGAGCAGCACCTCGAAGTGCCCGGCCACCTGCTCGTTGACCGAGTAGCGGACCACGAGACCGTTCTTCAGCGTGCTCGAGAGGCTGTGTGATAGCGCCGTAGCGAGCGCCACCGGAGCCGGTACGGCGGCGGGGACGAGGGGGGCAGGCGAGGAGGAACCTCCCTGGCTCGACTGGCTGGAGCCTCCCGAGCTGCTGGAGCCTCCCGAGCTGCTCGAGTTTTCGGATTTGCCCGCGCCTTCTTCTTTTGACGGCGGCGGCGAACCGATCACGGTGATCGAGTGTGTCACGCTGGCCGTGTTGCCTGCGACATCAGTCACTGTGAGGGTCACGTTGTACGTGCCTCCATACTTGTAGGTGTGGAACGTACTGCCCGCGCACGGTGCCAGCCACGGCGCCGCGCAGGGCGAGCTTTCGGGGGAGTTGGTCGAAGGACCGGCAGGCTCGAAGCCGGACACGGTCGGGCTGCCGTCGCCGAAGTTCCATGTGAAGACGGGGTAGGTGACGTTCGCGGCTGCGGGGGCGGGGAAGTAGTCGGCCCAGTCCAGGGAGATGTCGGACTCCAGGCCGTCGAAGCCCACCAGTTCGCCAGCGTTGACGGGTACGGGTGACGCGAACTTGGGTTCGAGGCGAACGCCGTCGAGGCACGGCACCCCCGGGAAGTCCATCCTAAGGGCTGCCAGGTTGAAGGCGTCGTTGACGTAGTAGGACTTGCTCACGAGAAGCTGATTGGACAGAGTACCGGCGAGGGCTTCGGGCGTAGCGGCCGGGCTGCCGCTGACTTTGGGGACGAAGAAGTTGCGGCACTCATCGGTCACCTCTTTGCCTTCCGTGTCGTGCCAGGCGTTGAGAAGTGGGTCCGTGACGATGTTCTGCTGCTGGACGGCGATCTGGTTTACGATCAGGTCAGCCAGGCCCGTATCGAAGAAGCCGTCTTCGCTGCGAGTGCCTGCGAGCTGGTTGGGCTCCTGGATGTGAGGGCCCTTCAGGCCGAGTTCTTCGGCTTCGATCTGCTTACGTTTTTCTTCGGGCTTCTTTTCTTCGAATTCTTCTTGTTCCTTGGCCGTGCGCGGCTTTTTGATCTCCTTTTCCACAGGTTCGCGCCCTGGCTGGGTGGCCGGTTGGAAGCCCCCATCCTGGCAGGCATACGCCTGCGTCGAGTCAGCCGCTGCGAGCTGGTAGTCCGCTGCGCCACCGGCAGTCCACGGAATCATGCCGTAGAGAATCGTGTTGGCGTTGCCATTGCCGATCGCACCGTGATAGCTGCAGATGCTGTTCTTGTAGCTCTTGAAGCCTGCGGGTTCGACGTACGGTTCCGATTTTTCTTCCTTTTTCTTTTTGGCTTCTTCGTCTTCTTCGATGCCCGTGATCGTGTCGCTGAATTCAGAGCAGTGGCCCGTCACGCCACCAGCATCCAGGCATGCGGCAACCCCCGGGGGCGTGAGCAGGTAGTACACCGTGCTCATGCCCTTGGGCAGGCTGTGCTGCGCTATGAACGTTTCGAGCTGAGCGCGCACCTGGGTGACCGACAGGCAAACGGCGAGACCCTGCACGAGCGGGGAGCTTTGGGGGGTCGTCGCTTCGAACGGAAGCGGATCGGTGCAACCGGAGGGTTCGGGGTACGGGTTGCTGTCTTCATAGCTCCCGAGGAAGTTGAAATGATTTGCCGCTGGCTTGTTGGTCGAGTCGGTGTATTGCCCGTCGACCGCGAAGACGCTTTCGAGTTGGCTGCCCCTCGCGCCCTCTTCAGACATGAATTCCGCGATCACATGGCGCCAGTCCGGGTGGAAGTATTTCTGTGGGTCCCAGAAAATCAGATAGGTGTTGGCATTGTGCACCACCGGATTGCTGGAGGGGTTTTCGAATCGCTCCGCCGCCAGGTTAGAGACTGGGACGCCGGGTTTGCCTGTGGCGTATTCTTCCCCTTTCCACTTGGCCACACCGTCTGTGTAATAGGCGACTTCGCGCGGAAAGACACCGACTTTGTTGCCTTCGCCTTCGGTGACGAGCGCGCTGGCGCTCGCGCACAGCAGCGACAGCGACAGACACAGCGCGGTCGCGACGGCGGACAGCAACGTCTGGGGGCGCCAGAGGACGCGCGGGTGGAACCTGCGAGCGAAGATGGTCACGAGGCACTCATCGGCAGGCTGGCGCGGTTCCCTTAGCGCCGGCCGCGTTCTCCGTCAGAGCCGTTTGGCGGTGGCCGACGTGGGTGGCTGGCCGCTGCCAGGACCGCGCGAGCCCCGCTAGCGCGTGTGGCCGGCCGAAGCGCGCCTGGCCCGCGCGGAGGGAGCGCGCTAGGTCGACGTGCAGGGCCGCGGTCCTTGACGGTCGACTTGACACGACGCGACGCGGTCTGCACGCAGCCGTTCTTGTGTCTAGGATTGGCTTGGCCTCTCATGAGCGCGCTTGGACGTCTCGTCTGTTTCATAGCTTCGGCTCTTGTTTGTGTGTTGGCGGCCGCCGGCGCCCAGCCGGCCCGGGCTGAGGTCGCGGGCTCGTGGCAGCCGACGGGCGCTCCGCTCAGCTCAGAGTTCGAGACCGCGGCGACCCTCGCCAACGGACGGGTGCTGGTTGTCTACGTTGTCAGGGAAGTCGAATCAGAAGAATTCGCCCCCGGAGAGCATGTCGAGTTTGGCGAACACCGGCATCTGGCCAGCGAGTTCTACGAACCTGGTTCGCGAGCGTGGATGCCAGGTCCCAACCCGCCAGGGGAAGCGGCTTCTAGCGCCGTGGCTCTAGTGGACGGCGGGGCGCTGTTGTTCGGCGAGACAGCGTGCGAGATTACCCCGCCGGACGTCCCTCAACGGATATGCAGCCCAACGTCCTCGGTCTACGAGCTGGGCGCGAACGACTCGGAATGGACGTCGGCCGCCACGATGCATGTCGCCCGTACCCGCCCGGTCGTGGTGCGACTCCCCGACGGACGCGTTTTGGTCGCCGGAGGATTCGGCGATCCTTGCCTCCCGACCGTGGCGTTCGGCTACTCGTGCCCTGCGCTGTCCAGCGCTGAAGTCTTCAACCCCACGACCGGCACATGGTCGCTCGCTTCGCCCATGCCTACAGCTCGGGGCGGGGCCGCTGCGACGGTGCTGTCCAACGGCACGGTGCTGCTCGTCGGCGGCAGCAACAGCACGGAAGACATCCTACGCTATGACCCTGCGGCGGACCGGTGGTCGACGCTCGCGGCACCCCCGGTACCACTGATCGGCGCGACGCTGCTTCCCCTGCCGGGCGAACGAGCGATCGCGCTCGGCTCAGAACCCTACGCCGATTTCGAGGGCTCGCTCGGGACCGCAGACACCCGCGCCCTCTACACGTGTCACTCGATCCCCGAGATCTACAGCCCAGCTCACAACACCTGGACACCCGCGCCGCCACTGCCAGGCACCCCGATCTCCTGCGCCTCCGATGCGATTCTCCTGCCCGACGGACAGGTGCTCACAGAGAACGCCCTCCTCGACTTTCATCAAGACTGCTGGGCCCCCGCAGGAGCCCACGGCAGCCAGGTACACGGCAACCTTGTCCCGTTGCTCGACGGAGAAGCGCTCGCATTCGGCGAAGATGGGGGGGCATCCAGCGCCGAAACCTACACGCCAGGGGTGGCCAAGTGCACCCTCGCTCAGCAGGCCCGAGCGAACCTTTTCGTGAACATGGCGCCCCAAGGCGCCGAGGCGACTCCCGCGACCATTCTCGACGGGGGATACCGCTTCACCGTCCAAACGCCCACCAGGGGCATCGTTAGAATCAACTGGTACTCGACCGTCGAAACAGTCGAAGGACCGACCCGGGTCCTGATCGCAGACGCCAACGTGCGCTCACCCGGCGGCCGGCCGGTCGAGATGACAGTCAAGCTCACCGCCAAGGGCACGGAAGTGCTGGAGGACGAAATGAGCGTCACGGCGGAAGGCACCTTCACAGCCAAAGGCGCCATACCTGTGACCGTGGCTGTGACAAGGGCCTTCAAGCTACAAACAGACCCGCGCCGCTGATTACGACACGAAGCACGTCGTCTGCCACCAGATCAACCGGGCGGCGTAGACGCGAGCGGATGGGCGATCCTGGACTCGAACCAGGGACCTCTTGACTGCCCACGGGACGAGAGCGCGCGCATCGCTCGCCGAGATCGTAGATCCGAGGCGGCGTGACGCCGGCATACACAAGAGCCGCCTTGAGCAGCTTCTCAAGGGCCTGCTGCGCGTGGACGCCGATGAGATCATCGGGCACGTCGGGATCGTCGGCGAGCTTTTCGAGCGCGATCTCGTCGCTGCGAGCCTTGCGCGCGAATCGGGCAGCAAGATCACGGACGTCATGTTTCGGCGAGGACACGTCCCTCCGTCAGCGCATCGTGGAGCATCGTCCCAGGAACATCGCCCCATTCCTCCACGTACTCGCTCGGGACCACCACAACGTCGGCAGCCACCCTGAGCGGATCGAGAGCAGTCCGCAGACGCACCATCTCCTTTGCCTTACTCGCAACAGATGGCTCGATTACGAGGAAGTCGAAGTCGCTGTCGGCCGTCGCGTCCCCGCGGCCATGCGACCCAAAGAGGATCACCTTCGACTGGCCAGGCACCGCATCGGCCAGAAGGCGACCGGCACGTTCACGATCTCGGACGTCGTCATTGCATCGAAGCTACCGCAGTTGGCGGCAGAGCGACCTGCTGCCCATACGAGGCTATGCGGGCACGCCCAACGCCGGCCGGGGGCGCTCGTGACGGCTCCGCTACTGCTTCTGCTTCTCGACCTCTGCTATGGCGTCGGCGAGCTGGTGCAGGTCGGCACCGAGCGCGCTCAAGAAGTGCAGGAGCGTGTGCCAGCGGACGCCGCGGTGACCGTGCTCGACTTGCGAGACGTAGGTGCCTTTGACGCCAACGCGGCCCGCGAGCTGCTCTTGCGTCAGTCCTGCGCGGTCACGCAACGCGCGCAGTGCGCGCCCGAGGGTCACGTAGTCCGCGGCGGAGTCGTGGGTGGGCTGGACCAATTGTGACCTTTACAGATAGACTAAGGTGCGCTACTCTCGACAGCCCATACAAGTGCCCCCGCGCTGCGGAAACAGTCGGGGGCGTGGTCGGCGGCAATCCTACGCGGCCAGCAGGTTACCGTCCTCGTCCAGTAGGTCGGTGATCGTCTCAGCCACCGCGGGCCGCATCCTGTAGACGACCTGCTTGCCGTTCGCGCGCTCCTCATAGCCGGTGTCGTACGGTCGCGGGAGGCCGATGCGTTTCTCAGCCGACGACAGGCTCCAAACCCAGCCGCCGAGCGTGCCCTCGTTGACCCCGCCTGCTCGCTCGCGGATTGTCCGGCCCAGCGACTCGCCGTCGCTCAGATTGTCGGCAGCGATCTGACGAAGAAGCCATCGAGCGTTCTGTGTCACCGCTTCAGCCAGGGTCAGCAGCTTGTCCGTCCCTCCTGGGCCAAGGTAGAGCGAGTCAACTTCCTCGCCTTGCTCGGACGCGGCGGTAGTGCCTTCGATCTCGTCCGCGACCGCCCGGAGAACGCGCGCGATCATTTAAATGGTGGCGGTCTCCATAATTTCTCCTTTTCTATGGCCAGTTTGGATGCTTTTGGCCAAGTATGGGCCAAAAATGGCCGTGTGCAAGTCACCAGTTGTCCGTCAGAAGAGCAGCTTTGGCCCGAGAGTGCCTGATAGTCGCGGCACCGTGCCGGGCAGAAGGACCACGCGAATGAGGCGTGACGACGACAATCCGATCGAGCGACGCGGCCGGGCCAGCGAGGCTGGGCGGCTCAAGGCATTCGTAGAGGCCGCGAATGGGCAGCATCGGGCAGCAGCACCGCTCCCACCCCTTCGGAGACTCACGAATCAGCGTGTGCGCCAGCGCTGCAAATGGCGCAGTAGAGCCAGATTCGACCTATGGGCGATCCTGGACTCGAACCAGGGACCTCTTCCTTATCAGAGAAGCGCTCTAACCGGCTGAGCTAATCGCCCGCTGGCGCGATTCTAGCGACCGTATCGATGCCTATGCCAAGGAGCGCGGGCGAATGCTGCGCGCCAACGCGATCGCCTCCTCGGGCGTCGAGAACGACAGCTCGGCGCGGTATCCGCCGTCGCGGGCGACCTTCACGCGAACCTCCGCCCCGAGCGCCCCCGCAAGCGCCTGCGCTATCTCGCTGGCCGCCTGCTCCTGATCGGGATGGACCGCCCGCTTGGGAGTGCCTCGAGGTGCGCGAGCGTTGCTCTGGCGGGCGCGATCTTCGGTGACCCGCACCGACCAGCCCTCCTGTGCCGCCAGCGCAGCCAGGCTTCGGCGAGCGGAGTGATCGTCTGCCAGCAACAGCGCCCTGCCGTGCCCCTCGCTCAGCTGCCCCGCCTGCAGAAGCTCGATCGCCTCGTCCGGCAGGTCGAGCAGGCGGACCAGGTTGCTTACCGCCACGCGGCCGCGTCCCACGCGACGTCCCACCTGCTCGCGCGTCAACCCGAGCTCCTCCACCAGCGCCGCGCACGCATGCGCCTCCTCGATCGGGTTGAGGTCCTCGCGCGCCATGTTCTCGATCAGCGCCAACTCCAGCGCCGCCGCGTCCTCGCGCTGGCGCACGATCGCCGGAATGCTCTGCAAGCCCGCGATCTGCGCCGCTCGCCAGCGTCGCTCGCCGGCCACCAGCTCATACGTGCCGCCCGCCTTGGGCCGCACGAGCACCGGCTGCAGCACGCCGCGCTCGCCCAGCGAGAGCGCGAGCTGCTCTAGCGTCTGTGCGTCAAAGCGCCTGCGCGGCTGCTTGGGATTGGGCGAGATCAGCGCCACCGGCAGGTCGCGCAGCTCGTCCTCGCGCGGCGCGCCGCCCTGTGCCGAGACCGACAGAATCGCCTCCAGGCCACGTCCCATGCCCCGCTTTGGCGGTGTCATCGTCGCTCCCCGAGCCGATCGCGGGCCCCGACTGGCCAGGACGCGCCGAGCGTCGCGTGCTGGAGCACGCGAGCGAGGGAGGACACCACCAGGCGGTTATCCACGCTCGGCTTAGCCACGCGCAGCCACCTCCTTGGCCAACTCGAAGTACGCCTCCGCGCCCGCGCTGAGCGGATCGTGGTGGGTCACCGGAAGCCCGTAGCTCGGCGCCTCGCCCACCCGTACGTTACGCGGGATCACCGTGTCGAACACCAGATCCGGGAAGTGCTCACGCACCTCGCGCTCCACATCTTGGCCGAGACGCGTGCGGCTATCGTGCATCGTCAGCAGCATTCCCGCCACCGTCAGCGTCGGGTTGAGCTCGCGCTGAAGCAGCGCCAGCGTCTCCAACAGACCCGCCAGACCCTCCAGCGCGAAGTACTCCGTCTGTACCGGCACGATCACGCGGTCTGCCGCCACCAGCGCGCTGACCGTCAGCGGACCCAGCGACGGGGGGCAGTCGAGCAGGATGTACTCGTAGCTCTCGCGCAGGGGCGCAAGGCGATCGCGCAGGAGCCGCTCGAAGCCCTCCATGCGCGGCAGCTCCACGTT
>DATNLQ010000388.1:0-23467 GCA_035602785.1 Solirubrobacteraceae bacterium | reverse complement strand
CCGCCGCGGCGCCCCCGCCGTCTGCACCCTCCGGCCTGAGCGCCCCCGAGCGGCGGCTGCTCAGCGACCTGTTCGCGATCGTCTCCGAGCATGCGGCCGACTCGACCATCGAGATCGACCGCGCTCGCGTTCAGGACGCGTTCGTGTTCGCGTGCGAGCACCACGCCGCCCAGCGGCGCAAGTCGGGCGAGGACTTCATCGTGCACCCCGTCGGCGTGGCGCGCATCTGCGCGGGCATGCGCCTGGACACGGACACGCTGTGCGCGGCGCTGCTGCACGACACGGTTGAGGACACCTCAGCCTCGATCGAGGAGGTGCGCGAGCGCTTCGGCGAGGAGATCGCGGGCATCGTCGACGGCGTGACCAAGCTGACGGGCATCACCTTCCAGTCGCGCGACGAGGCGCAGGCGAACAACTACCGCAAGATGATGGTCGCGATGGCCACCGACGTGCGGGTCATCCTGATCAAGCTCGCAGACCGTCTGCACAACATGCGCACGATCGACGCGATGCCAAAGAACAAGCAGATCGAGAAGGCTCGCGAGACGCTTGACATCTACGCGCCGCTGGCCCACCGCCTGGGCATCCACGCGATCAAGTGGGAGCTGGAGGACCTGGCGTTCGCGACCTTGCACCCGCGTAAGTACCAGGAGATCAAGGGCCTGGTTGCCCAGCAGCGCGACGAGCGCGAGCGCTATGTCTCAGAAGCCGGCGAGTACCTCCAGCGCGAGCTCGCCGAGGTCGGCATCCAGGCGCAGATAGCGGGGCGCGCCAAGCACTTCTACTCGATCTACTCGAAGATGACCAAGAAGGGCCGCGAGTTCAATGAGATCTATGACCTGACTGCGATGCGCGTGATCGTGGACTCGGTGAAGGACTGCTACGGGACGGTGGGCGTGATCCACTCGCTGTGGAAGCCGCTGCCGGGCCGCTTCAAGGACTTCATCGCGATGCCCAAGTTCAACATGTACCAGTCGCTGCACACGACCATCATCGGGCCCGAGGGGCGCCCTCTGGAGATCCAGATCCGCACCCACGAAATGCACGAGATGGCCGAGTTCGGCGTGGCCGCGCACTGGCTGTACAAGCGGCCCACAGGTCCTGTCAAGGGCCAGCCGGCCGACGACCCCCGCTCGTCGGGCTGGGCCGTGCCGGGCGAGGACGCAAAGCTGAAGTGGCTGCGCTCGATGCTCGACTGGCAGCAGGATCTGTCAGACCCGCGCGAGTTCATGGAGACGCTGCGCACCGACCTCTTCGAGGAGGAGGTCTACGTGTTCACGCCAAAGGGAGAAGTCAAGTCGCTGGCCGCGGGGGCCACGCCGCTGGACTTCGCTTACGAGGTGCACACCGAGATCGGCCACCGCTGCGTGGGCGCGCGCGTGAACGGGAAAATCGTGCCGCTGCACTACGAGCTGCAATCCGGCGACATCGTCGAGATCCTCACCGCCAAGCGCGAGCGCGGCCCCTCGCGCGACTGGCTGGCGATGGTCAAGACCACGCGCGCGCGCAACAAGATCAAGGCATGGTTCAAGGCCGAGTCGCGCCAGGACACCGAGCACACCGGGCGCGAGCTGCTGCAGGAGCATCTGCGCAAACAGGGTCTGCCCGCCCAGAAGATCACCGGCTCGGCGCTGCTCGCCGACGTGATCCGCGAGGTCGGCTTCCGCAAGGCCGACGACTTCTACATCGCCCTCGGCGCCGCCAAGGTTTCCCCCAAGCTGGTCGTCAACAAGGTCATGCAGCGCCTCAAGCAGGGCGAGGCGGCCGACGGCGGCGACACCGCCGCTGACCTGCTGCACGTCGGGCGCTCGCGGCGGCGACCGACCAAGTCCTCCGGCCAGTACGGCATCAGGGTGGAGGGCGTCGAGGATGTGATGCTGCGTCTGGCCAAGTGCTGTCGGCCGGTGCCGGGCGATGAGATCCTCGGCTACATCTCCCTGGGGCGGGGCATCACGATCCACCGCGACGACTGCCCCAACGCGGCTGCGCTGCGTAAGAGCCCCGAGCGCTTCACAAACGTTTCTTGGGAAGGCGACCAGTCGACGGGCTTCGTCGTGGAGATCCAGATCGACGCATGGGACCGCCACCATCTGCTGGAGGATCTTTCGCGCGCGTTCTCGGAGTCCGGCGCCAATATTCTGGAAGCGCGCTGCCTGTCGATGGGCCCGATGGTCAAGAACCGATTCGTGGTCGAGGTCGCAGACACGCACTCGCTCAAGAGCGCGGTCACGCGCCTGCGCAACACGGAGTCCGTGTTCGACGCCTACCGGGTGACGCCCGGCGGCGTGTCCTAGGAACGGTCACGTCGGGCGCCCGCGCCGGCGCGACCGACCAGACGTCGTCGATCGCCAGCCCGCAGCAGCTCGGCTCGATCGTTCGATCAAGTGTCGAGGGCGGGGCTTTGAGCTTGACCCTGGCGGTTCCATCGAGCGATACATGTCATCGATATGGCATGTACTGCTCCTGCGTGCTCGCGTCCGCGGGCGTCCCGGGTCGGGCTGCCTCCAGGGCTTGCGCTGCCCAGACCTGTGCAGACCTATCTGATGTGGCGGTGGCCCTTCGGGTTGTTCGAGCGCTGCCGCGCGCGAAACGGGACGCGCTTCACGCTCGAGGTTCTCGGCTTTCCGCCGCTCGTGTTTCTCTCCAGCAGGGACGACGTCAAGGCCCTGCTCGCCGCTTCACCGGATGCTCTGTGTGCGGGAAGGGGTAGCGCTGTTATCGAGCCGATCGTGGGGCCGAGTGCGTTCACGTTGCAGGAGGGCGAGGAGCACATGAGCGGGCGCAGAACCGTCGTTCCGCTGCTGCGCAAGGATCGGGTCGAGCAGCACGCGGCGACGGTCGAGACGATCACCCGGCGGGCCATGGCATCCTGGCCGCAGAACACCTCCTTTGCGCTTCACCCAAGTCTGCGGGCACTGACCCTCGAGGTGATCCTGCGCAAGATCTTTACGTTCTCGCAGGCCGCCTGCGACGAGCGTCTGCAGGCGTTGCGCGACGTGCTGATGAAGATGCTGGCCGTCGCCGACAGCCCGGTCTTTCCCGAGCCGAGCCTTCGCCACGGCCCGGGGCGCCTGCTCTGGCGGCGCTTTCTGCGCTGGCGCGAGCAGGCCGACGAGCTGGTCTACGGGCTCATCGACGACCGCAAACATGCAGGCGCGTGCACGCACGAGGACCTGCTGAGCGGTCTGCTCGGGGCTTGTGACACAGCTGGTCGTCCAATGCCGGCTCAGCAGGTGCGCGACGAGATCATGTCGCTGATCCTGGCCGGTCACGAGACCACGGCCGCACAGCTCGCCTGGGCATTTCAGCTGCTGGCGCATGATCCGTCGGCGTGCGATCGCCTCGTTCAAGAGATCGAGCGGGGAGAACGGGATGAGTACCTGACGGCAACCGTTCAAGAGGTGCAACGCCACCGCCCGGTACTGGTCTTTACGATCCCTCGCGCCGTTGACAAGGCGATCGCGATCGGCGACTGGACCTACCAGCCCCCGGCGCACCTGCTCGGATCCATCTATCTGCTGCATCACGACCCGGATGTGTACGCAGACCCGTTCGTGTTCAGACCGGAGCGCTTCCTGGAAGCAGCGCCACAGCCACATGCGTGGCTCCCCTGGGGCGGTGGCCGTAGGCGCTGTCCGGGTCTGCACCTTGCCACGCTGGAGATGAGAACAGTTCTGCGCACTGTGCTGTCGACCATGAGCGTGCTCCCGGGCGCCAGGCATGTCGAGCGCGCGCGTTGGCGCAGCGTGGTAGTGATGCCCCATGCGGGCTGTCGGGTCGTGCTCAGCGCGCGCTGACGAGTCGTACGCGTCTCGGGCCTGCTTGCCGGGCACCCACGGCGGGCGTCCCAGACGCGGTGCGTCAGGAGATGACGGTCAGCGCGTCGGGCAGGATCGAGTAGCGCGCCTCCTGGACCTGGCCCAGGTAGTCGCCGTCGACCTGCAGCGGCAGCGGGCGGCCGTCTGCGCTGCGCACGGTCAGCTCGGTCATCTGTGCAAGCCCCGTCACCTGTCGATGATTGGCCACGCGCGCGCGCTGTGAGATCGAGCGCCAGGCGATGCCTGGCATCGACAACGGCGTTGCGCGGTGCAGCACGCCGCCGACGAGCACGCCCGAGTCCAGCGCTGCGCCGTCGGCGATTTCGATCGGGCGGTTCTGGAAGTAGGTGAACGGCGAGCCGTTCTGCACGATCGCGGTGACGCCGTCGAGCGTCTCGCTGCGGTCGCCGGCCTGGACCTGCAGGCGTGGGGGTCTGAGCAGGTAGCGGCGCAGGAGGGTGCTGATGGCGATCCACGTAAAGAAGTAAGGCCCCCAACGCGCCTTCATGCGCGGGTTGGCGTCGACCCTCTCGACCACGCTCGCATCCAGCCCCAGGCCCGAGTTGAAGGTGAAGCAGCGGCCGTTTACGACGCCCAGGTCGACCTTGCGCGGATACCAGTCGTCGGCCATCGCCAGCAGATGCTCGGTCGCGTCGACGATCTCGCCAGGGATGCCCAGCATCTTGGCGAACACGTTGGCCGAGCCACCCGGCAGGCAGCACAGCGGGGTGGCCGAGCCGCGCAAACCGTTGGCCGCTTCGTTGACGGTGCCGTCGCCGCCGAAGGCGACGACCACGTCATAGCCCTCGTGCGCGGCCTCGCGACAGATCTCGGTGGCGTGGCCGCGGGCCTCGGTGTCCACCGCGTCGACCTCGAAACGGCCCTGCAGCGCGTAGACGACGAGGTGTCGCAGCCGGTCAGAGACGGTCGTGGCGTAGGGATTGACGATGATCAGCATGCGCCGCTTGCTCGCGGTGGCGATCGACTGGAAGTCCTCTGGCGCTTGTGCGTCTCGCCGCTCGTCGTCGACGATCCGGCCATCGCGCTCGCGGGTCGGTCGTGGGTCGGTCGCGACCTCCCGGTTGCGCGTTACGATGCTCATCGCAAGGTCCTACACCGCCTGTGCGTGCGCGTTACCGGCCACGTCAGCGACCCGGAGCTAATGGTCGGCCGATGCTGGCGCCGATAACCTTGCTAGACTTTCTTCGCAACATAGCTGGACACATCCAGAGGGGTGGAGGGACTGGCCCGACGAAACCCCGGCAACCACCGCAACGTCACAGCGGGAAGGTGCCAATTCCAGAGAGATGTGTGGCGGGCTTCGTGCTCTTCGCCACACCGAGTGACACGGCGAAGACTAGAGCGAAGGAGCCCTAATGGCTGTCAGTCATCTGGAGTGCAAGGAGTGCAAGGCCCAGTACCCGCTGGAGGCCCTGTATGTGTGCGAGCAGTGCTTTGGGCCGTTGCAGGTCGCCTACGACCACACGCGCCTGGGACATGACGTCGGCGAGCTGCGCCGGCGCATCCAGGGCGGTCCGCAGAACATCTGGCGCTACGCCGACTTCCTGCCGCTGGCAGGCGGCCCGCCCGGCCCGTCCGGCCGGCTGGCCTCGCGCGTGGGCCTGCCGGCGGGCTGCACGCCGCTGATCCGCGCCGACAGGCTGGCCGCGCGGCTGGGCTTGCGCGAGGTGTGGGTCAAGAACGACGCCGCCAACCCGACCCATTCCTTCAAGGACCGTGTCGTGTCGGTGGCGGTCACGCGGGCGCGCGAGCTGGGCTTCCAGACGATCGCGTGTGCCTCGACGGGCAATCTGGCCAACTCGGTGGCCGCCCACGGGGCGGCGCTGGGCCTGGACTCCTACGTCTTCATCCCGGCTGACCTGGAGGAGCAGAAGATCCTCGCGACGGGCGTCTACGGGACCAACCTGGTGGGCGTCAAAGGCAACTACGACGACGTCAACCGCCTGTGCACCGAGCTGTGCGCCGAACGCGACTGGGCGTTCGTGAACATCAACATGCGCCCCTACTACGCCGAGGGCTCCAAGACGCTGGCGTTCGAGATCGCCGAGCAGCTCGGCTGGGAGCTGCCCGACCGCTGCGTGGTGCCGATCGCGTCCGGATCCCTGTTCACGAAGATCGCCAGGGGCTTTGAGGAGTGGGGTGAGCTGGGGCTCATAGAGGGCACGCCTCCTCGCATGAACGGCGCCCAGGCGCAGGGCTGCTCGCCGGTAGCGAGCGCGTTCGCCGCCGGTCACGACGTCTGCCGGCCGGTGAAGCCGAGCACGATCGCCAAGTCGCTTGCGATCGGCAACCCCGCCGACGGACCCTACGCGCTCGATCTGGCCCGTCGTACGGGCGGCTCGGTGGACGCTGTCAGCGACGAGGAGATCCGGGCTGGCATCAAGCTGCTGGCCGAGACGACCGGCGTCTTCACCGAGACCGCCGGCGGCGTGACCACCGCGGTGCTCGCCAAGCTGGCCGCGCGCGGAGACATCGACCCGGACGAGCGCGTCGTGCTGGTGATCACCGGCGAGGGCCTGAAGACGCTGGACGCGGTGCGCGGCAGCTTCGAGACCCACACGATCGAGCCGAGCGTCGAGTCCTTCCAGGCGGGTGTGCCCGAGCCCCTCACAGTCTGATGTCGGTGCTCGTCAAGATCCCCACGCAGCTGCGACCGGTCGCAGGCGGCGAGGCTGAGGCGCAGATCGACGGAGCGACCGTGCAGGAGGTGCTCGACGGCCTGTTCGAGCGCTTCGAGGAGTTGCGCGTGCGGATCGCCGACGACGACGGCTCGTTGCGGCGCTTCGTCAACGTGTACGTGGCCGGCGAAGACATCCGCTTCCTGGACGGCCTGGCCACACCCGTCGCAGATGGCGCTGAGATGACGATCCTGCCCGCGGTCGCGGGCGGCTAGGCGCGAGGCTCCCCGCTCAGCTGCCGGAGTTGGCGAACGGCACGAACGGCCGGCACGGCTCGTTGCGCAGGCTCGCGCACGGTGGCAAGCCCGTGGGAACGGCGACGCCCGGGACCACCGGAAGGATCAGGCTGGAGGGCGTGCTGGGTGAGAAGGCGATCGACTCGGTCGCGGTGCCGGACGAGGGCTCGGTCTGGCTGAACGACCACACGGGCTGGGTGCCGTTCGGTGCGGCGATCGTCAGCCTGATCCGCGAGCCCGCGCGGTACACGTGCCCCTCGAAGTAGAGAGGGATGACGACCGGGACGAACTGGCCCGCGGGCATCGGTTCCACATCAGACTGGAGGTACGTTGGGATCGGCTGGAGCAGGGTGGGCTGCTGGTCGAACATGTTTTCCGAGGTCGTGGCGAGCTTGCGCTCGCTTGCCCGGAGCCACCCGTTCTGGACGAACGTCTCGTTGCCGTCGGGACGCACCTCGCTGATCGTTGCCTGGAAGTCGACGTCCGGAGTGGACGACTCGACCCACAGATGGACGGCGCCCGCGCCGATCACAGTCGTGTTCGCAGTCAGCGGTGCAGACACGTAGGAGACGGCGCTAGCGGCCGGATACTGCTGCCAGTTCCAGTGCCACGCGGACGCGTTGGCCCACAACCCTCCGGTCAACGTGATCTTCGAATAATCGATCAGCGGCAGCGCGCTTGGGTTGGAGGTGTAGGAGTCGACGCCTTCCGTCGACGGCGGCCGGTCGCTGAGCGTCCCTTCGGCGCCAAGGTACCAGTAATCCGCAACCGTACCGGGGATCGGCAAGGACGAGAACGACTGTTCGAACGTGGGATAGGGATCGCCAGGGGTCATGCTTCCCGTCGGCGAGGGGCCGGCACCATTTTCAAACAGCACCCGGACCGGTGGGAGCGCCTCGAACGCGGCCAGCGCAGATTCGTACGTCGGTTCAAGCTGGATCGGATCGGGCGGCAACATCACGGAGTTGTTGACCCCCATCGTGATCCAATACATAAGCGGGGCCGCTGCATGGATCGCCGCCTGGTGAACGCTCGGCGCCTGGTGGGCGACGAACAACTCCAGGAAGTCATACCAACGATCGAACGTGTACGGATCGATCGAGTCGACGTGAGCCCCGTTGGTGAACGTGAACCACTTGAGATCGGTACCGGTGAAGTGCTGGACCAGATCGGGACAGTAGCCCCCGGTCAGCTCGTCCTCCCACTGGCAGGCCAGGAACGTCGGCACCGTGATTTTGTTGACGAACGTGACCGGATCGAGCGGATCGTCGACCGTCGGGGTGTAATACGCATCGGCTCGTGTCTGCGCCAGCCAGTTGGTCGCCTCACCGTGGAGAACCTGGTTGGCCTTACACGTCTGATCCCCTTGCTGGATCTGCTGATACGCCCACTGCTCGCCGCTGTTCGGGCCGGCCGGTTCGACATCGTGCTGTATGGCCGAGGCCGACGGAAGCGCCGAGCCGGTGTTGAGAATCCCGCCGTCGTAATAGCTCGTCCCTATTGCCGCACTCACCGACAGCGGCGCGATCGCCTCGAGGTCGGGAGGATCGAGTTGGGCGGTGAACAGGTCGGTCTCCCCGCCCCATGAGATCCCAATCATTCCCACCTTGTTGGAGAGAACCCATGGCTGATGGGCGATCGTCTCGATCACGTCATAGCCATCGAGGTTTTGCAGCGGCTCGCCCGAATCAAACGCACCGCCCGAGCAGCCCGTTCCGCGCATGTTCACATCGACGACCGCAAACCCCATCAGCTGGGCGATCAGCGCCATGCCGTGTTCCGGTGCAGCCGGATCCGCATACCCATAGCCCGAGTACTCGATCAGCGTCGGATAGGGCGGCTTGGAGCCGGCGGTGAGTGGCGGGCGCACGTCGATCGCGAGCTCCGTTCCGTCGCGCGTGGTCAGATATCCGTAGCCCTTGTCCGGGATCGACTGGTCGTAGATGCTGGGATCCCACGGCGCCGCCGCATCCGCGTACACCGTGATCGGGGCCGACTCCGTGCCATTCGCTACCAGCCGCACCTCATAGCCCGTGCCCGGAGCTACCCCGCGAAACAGCAAGCCACCAAGAGAGTCGGCCGTCTGAGTGGTCAGCGTAGCCCCCGACGGTGAGAGCAGCGACGCGCGCGCAAGCGGAGCGAGTCCTGTCACGTAGAGCTGTTCGGCGCTCCCCCCTGCGGTGAACGTCGCCGTCGACGCACGGGCCGCAAAGGACGTTCGGGGCGCCACCAAGCCGAGAACGAGCAAGACCATCAGTAGGAGACCTGTCGCAACTCCTCGCATGAGAAGACCCCCCGTCTGCATCGAACAATCGTCGCACATCTCGCTCGCGCAGGTAAAAGCCGGCTTGTCGCGTGTTCACGGGGAAAGTCACGCTAGGGGCGCGTCGCCTCATCTAGGCTCTGCTGCGTTCTGGCGGCGCCGTCTTGCAAGCGCGTGCGCAGCTCAGAGCCGCGCCCGGCGGCGACCGCCCGCGCGGCGCGCGCGTCGGTCAACTCCAGACCATGGGTGCTGGCGTAGTCGAGCAGCTCCTGGCGTTCCTCGCTCTCGCGCGCGGCGCGCAGGAACAGCCAGCAGAACAGGCCGAGCGTGAGAAAGGACTCCTCGACCATCATGATCGCCCCCGCTATGTTCTGGTCGGCGATCGGCGAAATGTGAAATTTGGCCTCACCGAGTCTGTAGAACGGGTAGAAGACGGTGCCCGACCACAAGAAGATGTTGCCCAGGACGGTGCCCGCGAGGCGGACTGCCACGATGTAGACGAGCTTGCCCAGGTTGGCGAACCAGCTGGGCGTGGGCAGCGGCCCGAACAGGCACATCCACATGTTGATGCCGAAGCCGAGGAACATGGCGTGCTCGAGCGCGTGGATGCCCGAGTGGCGCAGGGCCGCCTGGTAGAAGACCGGCAGGTGCCAGGCGAACAGGTCGATCGTCCACAGCGGAAACGCGACCGCGGGGTGCGACAGGGCGCGCAGGCGATCGAACAAGCGGATGCGAAGGATCGGCGCGATCAGCGGCCCGGTGAGCCCGAGCACGATCAGCAGCGCGGCGATGTCGCCGAGCAGCAGGTGCTCGATCATGTGCACATACAGCAGATCCTGGCTGGCGGCGCCGAGCGACGTGAGCGCTGCGCCGATCACCACGAAGCCCGAGTAGAAGCAAGCCTGGCGCCAGCCAGGCACCGGGTGGCCGTCGATAGCGAGTGTGCGCACTCGCCGCGCGTAGAGCACGCCGAGGATTGCCAGCGGCCCCAGCTGCAGGGCCGCCGAGGAGCTCGTGGAGAGCGCGAGCGGCAGGGCGAGCATCGAAACCCAGGGTACGCCAGCCAACGACAAGCGGCGAGGCTCGCGTGAGCGCTTCCATACACTGACAGCCCCTATGGAGCTCCCGCCACGCCGTCTGATGCCGTCGCTGCTCGGCGGCATCGGCGTCGCCGCGCTCGCGCTGCCGGCCGACGCCCAGGCGCACGGGATCGTGGGCAAGGCCGACCTGCCGATCCCCGTTTGGCTGTTCAGCTGGGCGGCCGCGATCGTGCTGGTCGTGTCCTTCGTGGCGCTGTCGACGATGTGGACCAAGCCCCAGCTGCAAGAGCAGCACCTGCGCCGGCTGTTCAGGTTGCCGACCACGCCCTTCGGGCGCGGTGCCCTGCTCGAATGGCTCGCCGCGCTGGTCGGTGTGGGGCTGTTTGCGCTGGTCATCTACAGCGGCTTCGACGGCGCGCAGGTCACCCAGGCCAACTTCTCGGTGACATTCATCTACGTCGTCTTCTGGGTGGGGATGCCGGTCGCGAGCGTGGCCTTCGGTGATATCTTCAAGGCGTTCTCGCCGTGGCGCACCTGCGCCCGGGTCATGTGGGCGCTCGTGCGCCTAGCGCGCCGCGGAAGGCAGGTCGCGCCAGCGCTGCGCTACCCGCAGCGGCTGGGGATGTGGCCTGCGGTGGCCGGCATCGTCGGCTTTGCGTGGCTGGAGCTGATTTACGTCGAACGCGACCGGCCGTCGTTGCTGGCGGCGCTTTCGCTGGGCTACTTCCTGGTGATGGTTGCAGGCATGGCGCTGTTCGGCGTGGAGGAGTGGGGGGGACAGGCCGACGGCTTCGGCGCCTACTTCAGCCTGGTGTCAAAGCTCTCTGCGCTGGTGCGCTGCGACGACGGCTGGGTCTACCTGCGCCGGCCGCTCAGCGGGATCACCTCGCTGCAGATCCGCGTGGGCACCGTCGGGCTGATCTGCACGCTGATCGGCACGACCACCTTCGACGGCTTCAGCAACGGCGGCATCTGGCGCACCAACGAGCCCCACCTGCAGAGCCTGTTCTCAGACGTCGGCTTCAGCCAGACCCCGTCGCTGGAGCTGGCCTACTCGGTGGGGCTGGTCTTCTGCCTGGCGCTTGTGGCAGCTGTCTATCGCATCGGCATCATCGGCGTTCACAGCGTAAGCGACCGCTATGACATCCACCAGCTGACGCGCACCTTCGCGCACACGCTCGTGCCGATCGGCTTTGCCTACGTGGTAGCGCACTACTTCTCGCTGCTGTTGTGGCAGAGCCAGGCGATGGGCTACCTGATCTCCGACCCGCTGGGCAACGGCGCGAACCTGTTCGGCACCAGCGGCTTTCAGATCGACTACCACATCATCTCCTACGCGGGCATCTGGTACGTGCAGGTGGCCGCGCTGGTCAGCGGCCACGTGGGCGGATTGGCGCTCGCGCACGACCGTGCGCTGGTCCGCTTCTCAGACCCCGAAGAGGCGGTGCGCAGCCAGTACTGGATGCTCGCGGTGATGGTCGCGTTCACGAGCTTTGGATTGTGGCTTCTGTCCTCGGTGGGCACGTAAGAACGTGTTTGAGAAGTGTCCGCACGCACCTGGCGGCGCCCGACGCAGCGCGCTCCGGCGTCCTCGGTCGCCGAAATAGCCCCACTATTCCGGCTCCCTGCGTCCTTGGATCGCTTGGTCGTGCACTCGCCATTCGCGCACGTCCACTTCTCAAACACGTTCTGAGAGAGCGCTGGCGGCGCCGTAGCGTCGGGCCTGCGCTACGGTTGGCCGGGCATGCGCTGCGGTCTGATCATCGCCCTGCTGAGCGCAGCCATCCTCGTGCCGGGCGCCTGCGCGAGCGCGATGGGAGCCGCCGATGCACCGGTGGCGGCGACGTCGAGCGTGTCCGCGCCCGCCGAGAGCGGCAACCCGATCAACGACCAGGGCAGCAACTACCAGTACCGCTCGAACATAACCAAGGTCACACCCGACGTGCCGGGGCTGGGCCTGCAGGTCCTGGAGTTCGCAGATCGCATGCTGCTGACCAACCACACGGGTCAGACGGTCACGATCTTCGGCTATTCCGGCGAGCCCTACGCGCGCGTGCTGGCCAACGGCACCGCCGAGCAGAACGTGCGCTCGCCGGCGACCTATCTGAACACGAACTTCTATGGCGACGTCACCGTGCCGCCGGTGGCCAACGCGAGCGCCCCGCCCAAGTGGGAAGTGGTCGATCGCACCGGCCAGTTCGAATGGCACGACCACCGGATCCACTGGATGTCCCCGGTGACCCCCCCGCAGGTCAAGGACAAGAGCAAGCTGACGCTGATCTTCGACTGGCAGGTGCCGATCGCCGTCGGAGCGCGCAAGGGCGAGATCGAAGGGCAGCTGTTCTGGACGCCCGAGAGCTCCAAGGCGCCGACCGCGGCGATCGTGATCGGCGCGCTCATCGTCGTGGCAGGGCTGCTGTTCGTGCTGTTCGTGCGCCGCCGGCGCTCGCGCACAGCGGCGGCCAGCGGCGGCGGCGCGCCGGGGCCGGGGCGGGGGCCGGCCAAGGAGGCCTGGTGACGGACGTGATAGATTCTGCGGTCGTGATGCCGCTGGCCTGCCTGATGCACTGGTACACGTCGATGATGTACGTCGTGCCGGTGCTGGCCGTGGGTGGGTGGGGCTGGTGGAGCTCCAAGCGGATGGGTCGTAGCAGCAAGACCCCCCGCGCGCGCACGTAATCGCGCCCAATTTCGGGCTTTCTCGCAGCCAATTTCGGCTTTTCTTAGCAGCGGTTCAGGTTGGGCTCAGTAGCATGGTGTTTGCTCCTGGTATGACCGCCCCCACGCTCATCCGCTCCCCAGCCGCCGACGGGATGACCGAGCGGTTCGATCCGATCGCCTGCCTGGACGAGCGCGTGCGCCACCGGGCGCGACCGACCGATCAGTCGGTCCCCGGACGCTACATCGAGGTCCAGGGCCCGCGCGAGACGCTGCTGATCCCCTTGGGCAAGGACGCGCTGCACATCGGGCGCGGCCTGAGCGCCGGGCTGCGCTTGGACGAGAGCTCGGTGTCGCGGCGTCATGCGATCCTCGTCTCGCGTCCTTCGGGCGCACGCATCCTCGACGACCGCAGCTCCAACGGCACGCTGGTCAACGGGCGTCGTGTCACGCAGGCCGAGCTGCACAGCGGCGATGTGATCGTGCTGGGTCGCGTCGTGTTGCGCTACCTCGAGATATAGCCCGACTAGAACATCCGTCCAATTTGTTGCGCAGGTCCTTCAATCTGTTGCGCACGCACTCACCCGTGCCTAGACTTCTCCAGGAATTCAAAGCCAGCACTGAAAAAGGCAAACTCGTCGCGAGGCGAGGGCGCAAAGTCAGGGTCTCTATGAGATAGCCCGGCCGCCAGTGAACACGACATGGAGGGCGATCGTGCATTCACATTCCTCACGGCGGAGGGCTTGGCGTTCAGAGCGTTGCGTGACCGCGCCAGCGTGCGTCGCTCCGCGACGCAAATGTGGATGTGCCCGGGAGCGGGCCAGCGCGGGCTCGCGCAGAGGCTCGACCACGCATGCCAGTTCGCCGCACGGAAGCGCGTACGCATGCGGGTCGTTGCG
The DNA here is from genome assembly GCA_035602785.1 of Solirubrobacteraceae bacterium. Taxonomy (GTDB): domain Bacteria; phylum Actinomycetota; class Thermoleophilia; order Solirubrobacterales; family Solirubrobacteraceae; genus Palsa-744. The sequence goes on along the minus strand of DATNLQ010000388.1, from coordinate 9,854 downwards.
CATGTGCCCGGCCGACGGGGGGCGTCGGCCGGGCACATGCTGATGACCTGACACAACATGGTTTGGAGAGGCATTTCGATGAAGGCCACAAGAGTTGCTTTGCGCACGGTTGCTGCTGTTCCAGCTGTGCTGCTCGTGCTCGCGCTGGGCAGTGGGGGAGTCGCGCTGGCGGCTGGGCCAAACATCACGATCGCGCACACGTTCAGCGGGAGCTCGACCAATCAGCAGACGCCCACGTTCACGGGCATGACCAACGACATCCTGGACACCGTCACGCTGAAGATCTATGCGGGCGCGAACGCCACGGGCTCGCCGGTGCAGAGCTCGACGGTCTTGCCGGTGCCCGTCAGGCTGCTGGCGCTGCCCTCAGAAGCGACGTGGACGGTCGCTCTGGGGACTGCGCTGAAATCTGGACAGTACACGGCGCTTGCGGAACAGACCAGCTCCTTCACGCATACCGGCAAGAGCCCGACCGTCAGCTTCACTGTCAACGCGACGCCGCCGCCCGTCGTCATAGCCGCGCCCGCCGACAACGCGATCCTGACGGTGTCCAGGCCGACGTTCAGCGGCACGGCCGGACAGGCCAAGGGCGACCGCCAGTCGGTCGCCCTGGCGATCTACTCAGGCAGCTCGGTTTCCGGCAACCCGGTCGCCCCGCCGCTGGATGTCACTCCGGTCGGCGGTGCATGGACCACCGGCTCGGCAGGCCCGCAGCTGGCCGACGGCATCTATACCGCGCAGGTGTCACAGAGCGACGAACTTGGCAATGTGGGCACGAGCACGGTGACCTTTGCGATCAGCGCTCCGGTTGTTGCCGGCTCGCCAGAGGCCTCACCCGCCGCGGCGCTCACGGCCACATCCTCCTCGACAACATCGTCGGCATCATCGCCCTCCGCGCCGACCGCGTCCTTTCAGTGGTTTCCGGCCAACCCGCGCACGGGCGAACGCCTCGTGGTGGCGTCCACCTCGACCGATACCGACAGTGCCATCACCGGCTTTGCCTGGGACCTGACTGGCGCGGGCACGTTCAGCGCGGCAGGCTCGGCGCTGAGCACCTCGTTTGCCACGCCGGGGACACACGTGGTGCGCCTGCGCGTCACCGACGCGCAGGGCCTGTCGAGTGTTGACACCAGGACGATCATCGTGAGCGCTGCCCCTCCCAAGCTGATGGCGCCGTTTCCGGTCGTACGGATCGCCGACACGGTGACTGCGCTTCGCGTCCAGGTCAGCCTGCTGTCGGTGCAGGCGCCGGTGGGCGCGACAGTCACGGTGACCTGTCGGGGGAGCGGCTGTCCGGCGGCGGCGCGCGACGAGGTTGCGACGTCAACGCGAACCAGGAACAGGACGGGAGGCGTCGTGCTGATCGTCTTTCGGCGATTCGATCGCGCCCTGCGAGCCGGGGCAAGCCTTCAGATCGGGGTCTCCGAGCCGGGACAGATCGGCAAGTACACGCGCTTTAGCATCGGTCGCGCCAAGTTGCCGGTGCGCGTGGACACGTGCCTGAGCCCGACGGGGACAGCGCCAATCGTCTGCCCTGTGTGATGCGCGGCGCGCGGTTCGATTCCCCCGCACCGGACCCGGGTGTGAGCCGTCGCGGGGTGATCCTCGCGGGCGCGCTGTGCGTGGCGGTGTTCTGCGCGTTCTTTGCGATCGGACGATTGACCAGCCCTGCTGGGACTTCGCGGGAAGCGACGTTGCCAAGCGTCGCGTCGGCCTCGATCTCAAGCGCGATCCCATCTCGCCTCAGCGAAGCTCCCGCGATCGAAGTTGCTGTTGCGCCCCCGTCCCGCGCGCTCGCACGACCCCGCCGCGCGGCGGCGCCGAGCGAAGGCGGGCAAGCGCGCGAACCTGAGCCATCGCTGCAGGCGTCGGCCCCAGCGGTGGGGAGCGGACCGGTCGCGTCGTCCGCTCCGCCAGGCTCGCAGCAGCGCGTCGCCTCGAGCTCGTCGCCGACACGGGCGACAGTCCCCGCGACGTCTGCACCGGCGCCCTCGTCGCATCCCGCCAGGCGCCCTCGCGCGAGCGTGGCCGTCACGTATGAAAGCTCGGGCTGACCAGCATGCGCCGCGCGGCCGACAGCATCATCCCGGGTCTGGTGATCTTTGCCATCGGACTGGCGCTCGCGGGCTTTCTGCTCGGCAACAGCGCAACGTCGAGCGCGCCGGCCAGCAAGCCGCAGATCGCTGCGGGAGCGGGCACTCTGCTCGAATACCCATCCACCTGGCGGCCCGCGAGCGCCGCCCCGTCGATACCCGGTCTTGCGATCGCCGATTCGCTCACGCTGGCCCCGGGCGGGCGCGCGGGGGAGGCGGGCCTGCTCAGTGGACGCCTGCCGGCCGGCACGCCCGGACTGTTGCCGGCTGCGTTCGTGAGCATCATGCACGGGCTGCCGCACACCGAAGTGGTGGACCTCGCCAACGCACAGGCCTACAGGTATCGCCAACTGCATCTCGCCGGCTATGACCGGGCGCTTGAGCTTTACGTGATCCCCAGCGCTGTCGAAGGGCCCACCGCCCTGGCCTGCTACGCGAACGCGCAATCGTCGCTCTTCCTGCGTCAGTGCGAACAGATCGTCGCACAGATAACCGTGCCGGGACAGTCGCTATATGCGCTGAGCCCAAATGGTGCCTACGCAGCGCAGTTGGCCAGGCAACTGGGTCTGCTCGATCGACAGCGACTGACGCTTCGAGAGCAGATGCACGCGCGCAACTCACCTGGCGAGGTGGCCAGCCTGGCAGGCGCGCTCGCCAAGCGATTTGCGAGTACGGCCGCGTCGATCGGGACGCTCGAACCGCCGCAGTCGGCCAGCGCGGCCCAGGCCACGCTGGCGAGCTCCCTGCTGGCTGCACACGGCGCCTACCAGGAGCTCGCGGCCGCGCTCACCGCCGCAAGCTCGACCCAGGCGCAAGCCGCTCAGGCGAAGGTCGCGGGCGCGGAGGCCGAAGTCGACGCCGCGCTGCAGACCTACGCGCTGCTGGGCTACTCGAGCATGTGAGCTTCACCCGCGCAAGCGTCAGCGCATGCGCGGGTCGATGAACACGTCGTCGATGCGCGAGCTGCCGGTGAGCGCGGTGAAGCGCAGCGCCACCTCACCGGTGCCTCCCGACAGCGCGCCGCCGAGCACCGAGCCGGTGAGCATCGGCAGCGTCGGCTGCCACTGGGCGCTCAGCGCGACCGTTCCCAGCGGCAGCGCCACCGCCCCGAGCGCGGTCTGGTAGACGACCTGCACGAGCACCGTCGAGATGAGACTTTCGTTGCGGGCGAAGAAGCGAAAGCTCGGGTAGCTGGCGTTGACGCACGTGAACGGTGTTTGGGCGGAGCTTCCGCCGGGCAAAGACAGCGAGTAGGCGCCCACGGAGCCCGTGGCGCCGAAGGGCTCGCTCCCCGAGACACGCTGGGCGCCACCGCTCAATGTCCAGCCGGCGAGCGAGCCCTCAAAGCTGGCGCCGGGAACCAACTCGTACAGGTTGGTGTCGCCCCAGGGCGCAAACGGTTGCGACAGCGCTGCTTCGTTGCACGCGCCGGTGCTGATGAGCGCGGCCTGCGCGGGTGCGGCGGCAAGGGCGGCGACGCTCAGGCCGGCAGTTGCGCAGGCAAGGCCCAGCGAGCATGCCCGCCGACGCAACGGTCTGAGCAGCGGGGAAGATTTGAGATGTGACAGGTGCGAGAACACAAGCGCCTCCAAGCGTTGTACTGGCGGCTGAGCCGTCTCACTGTCTGGAGACCTCTGGCTTTGCGTCCCCGCCTCACGGCGAGTTTGCCCTTTTCAGCGTTTGTCTATCTGGTCAGTCGGCCACGATCGCGCAGGGGCCCGGGCGATGCAAGCGGCCTCGACGAACGTCCGAGCGAATCGCCCGCTGAGCGGTCGATAGTTCCGGATAGATGAATCCGAGGCGGCGCATGCGCGTAAATCGTCGCGTTTGTTTGATCGCGGCGCAGTTGGTGACGATAGGTGCAGCAGGTAACTATGTCTGCGCACTCATACATCGAGTCAGAGCGCCTGGGCGCTTCCTTTGCCGGGCGCAAGCAGCCGCTGGTCGACACCGAGCGCCGCGCGGAGCTGCTGGTGGCAAGCGGCTTCTTGCTGGCTGCGCTGGCGCTGGTGCTCGCGGGCGGAGGCGGTCACGGGCTGTCGCCGGCGGTCGCGCTGCTGTACGTGATCGTGGTAGCGGCGATCGGCGGCGTTCGCTTTGACATCGGCGCTGGATTCACGGTGCCCACGCAGGCGGTGTTCGTGCCGATGCTCTTCGCGCTGCCCGTCGCGCTGGTGCCGCTGCTGGTTGCTCTGTCGCTGGCCCTTGCGATGGCCCCGGCGATCGCCGCCGGGCGCGTGCCGCTGAGCCGCATCCTGACGGTGCCCGCCAACAGCTGGTTTGCGGTGGGGCCAGTCCTGGTGTTGCTGGTGGCACACGATCACAGCCCAGACGGGCATTGGGGGGTGCTGGTGCTGGCGCTGGGCGCGCAGTTCGCGTGTGACTTCTGCGCGAACGCGACGCGAGAACGCCTGCGCGGCGGAATCTCGATCGCAGAGCTCGCCGGCGAGGTCTGTCAGGTGTACCTGATCGACCTGGCGCTGGCGCCGCTTGGCCTGGTGGTGGCGCTGGCAGCGATGACCCACGCGTGGGTGGTGCTGCTGGTCGGGCCGCTGTTCGGCGTCCTGCGCTGGCTGTCTTTGGAGCGCCATGCCCGCATGCAGCAGCTGATCGAGCTCAACAGCGCGTATCGCGGCACGGCGCTGTTGCTGGGTGACGTGGTCGAGGCGGACGACAGCTACACGGGAGAACACTGCAAGGACGTCGTGCACCTGGCGCTGGCGGTGGCGCGCGAGATGGGGCTCGGCGCAGACGAGCAGCGCCTTGTGGAGTTCACCGCGTTGCTGCACGACATCGGCAAGATCGCGGTGCCCAAGGAGATCGTCAACAAGCCGGGTGCACTGGACGAGCAGGAGTGGGAGATCATCAAGACGCACACCGTGGAGGGTCAGCGGATGCTCGCGCGGGTTGGTGGCTTCATGCGCGAGGTGGGCGAGAGCGTGCGCTCTCATCACGAGCGCTGGGACGGTGGCGGCTACCCCGACGGGCTGCGCGCAGAGCGGATCCCCCTGGCTGCGCGCATTGTGTCTTGCTGTGACACGTTCAACGCGATGACCACCACGCGGCCCTATCGAAAAGCACTGCCCGCATCGGCGGCGGTGGCCGAGTTGAAGGCCAACTCAGGTAGCCAGTTCGACCCGTCCGTGGTGGGAGTGCTGGTGGCGCTGGTCGAGCGCTAGCGCCCCCCGAGCGCTGGTGCGTTGTCGATGTGCTTGTGGGTAATCTTGCTCTCGCCGCAACCGCTCCCTTACGACAGGAGGTCAAGTGCCGCGTCTTAGTGACATTCGCAACCTGCCCGCTGGCATGCAGGAGACTCTGCCGCTGATAGTGGGAGTGCTCGCTATCTCCATCCCCGTGTCGCTGCTCGTGGTCGCGGCTGTGGGGGGAAGCGTGGTGGTGCTTGTGCTCGCCGTCCTGGCGATGCTGGCGGTGGGCGCGGCGACGCTCGCCTTCGTGATGCTGCTTGCCGGCGACGCTTCGGGGCAGCTCGACGGCGGCGAGGCCGGCGGAGAGTAGCGGGCCGCATGGCCCGCGTGAGCGCGCCGAACCGCTCGAAGGCCCCGCGGCCGCCCCGCACGGCCGGCCGGCGGTGGCTAGTATCCAGTGCGCATGGTGGCTGAAGCTCCGGGGGGTCAGGAGACCGTCGCGCCGGCCAATGGCGCAGCCAGGGCGAGCATGCTGCCGCCGGGGCCGCGCGCACCGGCGATTGCTCAGACTCTCCTATGGGCGCTCGCCCCCGCATGGCTGATGCGCACGTGCGCGTCGCGGCTGGGGGATTCGTTCACGCTGACGTTTGCTCCGAGCGGCGTTCGCGTGGTCATCGTCAGCGACCCGGACGAGGTCAAGACGCTCTTCACCGCGGGGGTCGCCTTGTCGGGGGGTGCGGAGTCTCCAGTGGCCGCCGTGATGGGGCCCAACTCGATCATCGTGCTCACCGGGCCCGAGCACATGCGCCAGCGCAAGCTCTTGCTGCCGCCGTTTCACGGGGAGCGCATGCGCGACTACGAGCAGGTGATCTTGCAAGCGACCCGGCGCGAGATGGCGAGCTGGCCGATGGGCGAGCAGATGAGCGTGGAGCCGCGCTCGCGAGCGATCACCCTGGAGGTGATCCTACGCGCGGTCTTCGGGGTCGAGGCAGACCGCATGAGCGCTCTGCGCGAGACGATCGAGGCTCTGCTCGTGTCGCCGAGCGCATTCGCGTTGCTGCGTGCCTCATTTCGCGCCCGCGCGATGGCCATGGCGCCTCCCACGACAGGCCCCTTCGCGCAAGCCCTGAGCCGACTCGACGCGCTGATCCTCGCCGAGATCGCGAGTCGTCGCGAGAGCGCCGATCTGGCCGAGCGGGCGGACATCCTGTCGCTGTTGCTTCTCGCGCGCGACGAGGACGGCGAGGCGATGAGCGACGCGGAACTGCGCGATGAGCTGGTGACTTTGCTGGTAGCCGGCCATGACACCACGGCGACGTCCATCGCGTGGGTGTTCGAGCGCTTGGTCAGGCATCCGGACAAGCTTGCCCGGCTGATCGCAGAGATCGACGAGGGCGAGGACGATCGATACCTGACAGCGGTCATCAACGAGACGCTGCGAGTCCGGCCCGTGGTGCCGCGCGCTGGCCGCGTGCTCACCGAGCAGCTTCGCGTAGGCTCATGGGACCTGCCCGCGGGCACACGCGTGCTGGTCTCGATCTACCTGACCAACCGAAACGCCCAAGCGTATGGGGATCCCGACGCATTTCGTCCCGAGCGCTTCCTGGAGAACGCTCCCGAGACGTTCTCGTGGATCCCCTTCGGTGGCGGCATCCGCCGCTGCATAGGCGCTTCATTCGCCCAGCACGAGGTGAAGCTGATCGTTCGCACCATCCTCAGCGAACTCGAACCGACCATGCCACGCCGGCGCCCATGGCGTCGCGACGAGACGATCAGCAGACGGGGCACGACGCTCGCACCGGGCGCCGGCGCGCAGGTGGTTTGGCGGCGACGACACGCCCGGACGTGAGGTCGGCCCCAGCCGATCGACCCGGCGCGGCCCATCAGCGACCGGACAGGCGTCAATACACCCCGGCTCCTAGTTCGCTCGACGGGAGTTCCAATGACGCATGGAGTGGCAGGTTGCGCGAGCTGTCGCCCACATAGATCTGGTAGGTGCCGCCGCTGACAACCCATTGGCGACTGCTGGTTTCCCAATGAGCGAACGAAGTCGCGCTCAGGGGTATCGACACCGTCTGCGACTGCCCCGGTTCGAGCGACAGCTTGGAAAATCCCTTTAGCTGCCTTGGCGGCTCGCCAGTCGACGCTGGCATCCCAACGTATACCTGCGCCGTGTCGGCTCCGGGGCGCGAACCGGTGTTCGCCAGCGTGAAGGTTGCCACCGCGCTGTCGCCGCTGGAAGTCACCGACAGGCCAGAGAACCCAAAGGTGGTGTAGGACAGCCCGAACCCGAACGGGAACAGCGGCGTGATTCCCTTGGCGTCATACCACCTGTATCCCACCAGCAGTTCTTCGCTGTAGAGCGAGTGTGGACCCACCGAGTCGCCCGCCTCCATGACGCCCGGATACTGAGCAGGGCTCTGCAGCGAGTCTTCTGAGAGGCGCACCGGGAACGTGATCGGGAGCTTGCCCGACGGATCGACGTCGCCGAACAGGATCGGCGCGATCGAGTTGCCGTCCACCTGCCCCGGGTACCAGTTCTCGACGACTCCCTGTACCTGTTCGATCCACGGCATCGCGATCGGATCGCCGCTTTGCACCACGACGATCGTGTGCGGGTTAGCCGCGGCGACCGCCGCCACCAGCGTGTTCTGATTGGGGCCGAAGTAGATGCACGAGTTGGGCATGACGAATGGCAATGCAAAGGAGCAGGTTCCCATTTGCGCTTCCAGGCTGGGCCTGTCGGCACCCTCGGTCTCGACGTCGTTGACGAACACGACGGCCTCGCTCGCGCTGGCGGCCTGCGCCGAGGCTTCTTGGAGGTTGTAGCCTTCCGAGTAGGTCGCGGTGTCGCCGGCGCGAGCCGCGCGAGCAGCTATCGCTTGGAAGGGTGGCACGATGCCCGGCTGGTACCACAGCACCGGAACGTGACCGCTTCCATATCCTTGCGAGGCGAGCGCGGCGCCGAAGCCGCCGGCTGCAGGGCCGAACACCGCGATCCGCTTTCCAGAGGTCGTCCCGAGAGGCAGCACGGCGTTGGCGTTCTTGAGCAGGACCGTCCCGTTCTCTGCGATCTCTGTGGCGGTGGCGATGCTTTCCGCGTTCGTGGCGGTCGTCGCCGCTGCCTGCTGGCCCTCGTTCGGCACGTGGTCGAACAGGCCAACGCGGAACATCGAGTACAGGATGCGAGAGACCATGCCGTTGAGCGTCGCTTCCGACACCTGCCCCTTCGTCACCGCGGCTTGGAGCGCCGCGCCGTAGTATTTTTCTCCCGCGGGCATCTCCAGGTCCAAGCCGGCGTCGGCCGAGGGCGCGGTGGAATGAGTGGCGTGCCAATCCGACATCGTGAAGCCGCTGAAGGCGAACTGGTCGTCGAGCACCTGTTCGAGCGTCGACGGGTTTTCGCAGGCGTACACACTGTTGATCCGGTTGTAGGCACACATCACGGCGCCAGCGCCTGCGTGTGTAGCCACGTCAAATGCCGGTAGGTCGATCTCCTGCATGGTGCGTTCGGACGCGTCTGAGGAGTCGGTGTTGCGGTTGGTCTCCTGGTCGTTGAGCGCGAAGTGCTTCACCGTTGAGATCACGTTGCGAGATTGGATGCCGCCGACCATTGCCGCGGCGAGTTGGCCCGTCAGGAACGGATCCTCCCCCAGGTATTCGAAGTTGCGACCGCCCAGCGGATTGCGGGCGATGTCGACTCCCGGCGCGAGCAGCACGTTGACTCCCTTGGCAAACGCTTCACCTCCGAGCACCTGGCCGTACTGCTGCGCCAGCTGTGGTTCCCAGGTCGCGGCCAGGGAGATGGTGTCCGGGAAGGCCGTCGTCAACTTCTGCTCATCGCCGATGCCATTGCTGCCGTCGTTCATCACGAGCGCCGGCACGCACAGGGAGGGGATCGCAGCGGTGTACGCCGGAGACCCGATGTTGGGGTTTCCGCCGCCAAAGCGAACGCCGCCTGTGACCATGCTGATCTTGTTGGCCAATGACATTGCCGCCAGCAGTTCGCTCGCTCGAGCCGAAGGTGACTGAGCGGCGTTCATCCACGGACAGGAGGCGGCCTGGGCGACGTCCGTCGTTGCACGCGTCAAGCCGGCCACTGCCGCAGTCGCGACCAGCAGGAGCATGAAACGTCGCACTCGGCCCTCCTGGCTCGTCGACCCCCTCGCCTCGTGGCCTGCCCCAGACCAGAGACGCTAGTAAGCGCAAGAATCTATCACGGACCCATCGAGCAGGTCGCTTCTGTGAGGCCGACTCCGGGCAAGGCTCCGAGCAAGGCCGCCGGCAGGGAGCCCCACGGGCCCATGATCGCCGCGCAGGAGATTGGCGGTGGTCAGCTCGCTGGCGGGGAAGGCGAGGCAGAGCCGAAGGCCACGCTGAAGCCGTCGTTGTCGGCGTCGGGCAACGACGGGGCCGCGATGATTTCGGAGTCTGCGCCGTTGACCATGAACACCTGGTTCAGGGTCGCACCGGCCGCCGTGCTGAGCAGAGGGGTGTAGCTCGGCGTTCCCTTGTACGCCGTGCTGTACTCGCCGGGATCGAACGTCACATTCGACGTCTTGGCCAGGGTGGCCAGGCCTCCCAGGAGGGTGGGGCGCTCGTGGATCGCCTCCAC
>DATNLQ010000371.1:0-3577 GCA_035602785.1 Solirubrobacteraceae bacterium | reverse complement strand
TCCACATCTACGTGCACGAGCCGCTGATGCGCAAAGGCGCGCCCAGCGAGGAGATAGCGCAGGAGATGGAGGGCCTGACCAGCGAGGTGCTGCCGTTCGCCTCGCCGTTTATGAACTATCTGCACGGCCGCTTCTTGGCGCACTTCGTCGAGCAGGACATGATCGGCCACATGGAGAGCGACCTCGACCAGGACGCGCTGGCCGAGGGGCGCCTGCGCGTGGCCATCGCGTTCGCCGACTTGGCTGGGTACTCGCGCCTGACGGTCGAGCGCGGCGACGAGGTGGCGGTGGGCACGGTCGAGCGCTTCGTGGAGGCCGTCGAGCAGAGCCTGCCGCTGGAGGCCCGCGTGATCAAGACGCTGGGCGACGAGGTGATGGTCGTCGGCCCCGACGCGGTCGCGCTGACCAGCTGGGCCGTGTCGCTGCAGGGCAGCGTGACGCCGGGCGATCCGCAGCCGCGGATCGGCATCCATCACGGCGAGGCGCTCTACCGCGACGGCGACTACTACGGCAGCGACGTCAACCTGGCCGCGCGCGTGGTCGCGCGGGCGGCTGGGGGAGAGGTGCTCGTCACGCGCGCGGTCGTCGACGCGGCTGCCGAGCTTGACGGGCTGGCCTTCGCGCGCATCGGCGAGGTCCGCCTGAAGGGCTTCTCCGAGCCCACCGAGCTGTTCGTTGCATCCGCCGCCGGGGATTAGCGCATGGAGACCGCTGGACAGCAGGGCGCGGATGTCGTTGAACACGTCCGCGAGCAAGCGCGCGCCAGCGGGCTTTTCACACGCGACAGGCCAGTCCTGGCAATGTGCTCCGGAGGCCGCGACTCGGTCTGCCTGCTCGACGTCGCGATCGCGCTGCGCGGCGCGGCGCAGGTGGGCGCGCTGCACGTCAACTACGGGCTGCGCCCGGCAGCCGACGCCGAGGAGCGCCATTGCCGGGAGCTGTGCCGAGCGCTCGGCGTCGCGCTTGAGGTCGTGCACGAGGGCCGCGCCTCGAGTGGTCGGCCGGTCGATCATGAGAACGCCTCCGGCGAGAACGCCTCCGGCACGGACGACGTGGGCAACGTGCAGGCGTGGGCGCGGGAGGTGCGCTACCGCGAGGCCGCCCGCCTGGCGCAGGAGCGTGACGCGCTGATCGCGACCGGCCATACCGCCTCCGACCAGGTCGAGACGATCCTCTACCGCCTCGCCGCCTCGCCAGGACGGCGCGCCCTGCTTGGCATGGTCGCCAGCGAGGGCCGCCTGATTCGCCCGTTGCTGGCGGTCACGCGCGAGCAGACGGCCGCCTACTGCCGGGCACGGGACCTGCGCTGGTGCGAGGACGACAGCAACCAGGACGAGCGTTACGCACGCGCGCGTGTGCGCCACCGGCTGGTGGGAGCGCTGCGCGCCGTGCATCCCGCCGCAGAGGGCAATGTGCTGCGCACCGCAGCGCTGCTGCGCGAGGAGACACAGCTGCTCGACGCGCTCGTTGATCAGGAGCTCGCCGGGCGAGTGGGGATCGAGATCGCACGCCTGCGCGAGCTGCCGGGCGCGCTTGCGCGCATGGTCGTCGTGCGCCTGGCCGAGGACGCCACCGGGTCCTACGTCCCCCAGGCCGGCGATCGCGTGCAGGAGATCCTCGCGCTGGCCGGCCGCGGCGGGCGCGCCGAGCTGCACGTCGGGGGCCGCGCTGGCGCGGTCATCGAGCGCGGTCGCCTGACCATGGTCAGACTGCCGCCGCGCGACTGAGGGCCCACGACCCGATATCTGCCGCACCATCTGTCGTGACGTGGGCCCTGACCTCTACACTGCCGGGGTGGCCACAATCGCGCGTGCCGCATCCGACCCCGAACTGGGAGAGGTGCTCGTCACGGCCGAGGATCTGCAGCGCCGTGTGGCCGAGCTCGGCGAGCAGATCTCGCGCGACTACGCCGACCGCTCGCTGCTGCTGGTCGGTGTGCTCAAGGGCGCCGTGTTCTTCCTCTCAGACCTCATGCGCTTCATCGACATACCCGTCGAGGTTGACTTCATGGCGGTTGCCTCCTACGGCTCGGCCACGGACTCCTCGGGGGTGGTGCGCATCCTCAAGGATCTCGACGTGGCCATCGAAGGCCGCGACGTGCTGATCGTCGAGGACATCGTCGACTCCGGCCTGACCTTGCAGTACCTGCTGCGCAACCTCGGCTCGCGCAATCCCCGCACGCTGGAGGTGTGCGCGCTGCTGACCAAGCCCGAGCGACGCAAGGTGGACCTGCCCGCCCGCTACGTCGGCTTTGAGATACCCGACCGCTTCGTGGTCGGCTACGGCCTGGACTACGCCGAGCGACACCGCAACCTGCCCTTCGTGGCCGTGCTGGAGAGCTGAGGGTCGATCCTCAGGGCGACCGCTGCTGCGGCCGATGGGGGAGCATGTGGACGGCCTCAATTGTCCACGCCCGGGCGCGCGCGCACGGGTCGCGCAAGCGACGGGCGCGCAGAAGGTCCATGGTACGCTAGTGGACCGGGTGACCACCACGTGACCACCACAAAAGCCGGCCCCCGGACCCCCAGGTTCTCGCTATGAGCCGTTTCTTCAAGAGCGCTGCATTCCCGATCCTCATCGTCGTGCTGTTGGCGTTCCTGGCCGTCAAACTCGTCAACAACGGCTCCAACAACAAGAAATCGCACAGCTACCAGACGCTGGTTGGATCCGAGCTGCCTAAAGGCGAAGTCGAATCGGTGGAGTTCAAGAACAAGGGCAAAGCCCTTGAAGTCAAGTACAAGAACAAAGAAACCGCAGAATTCGGCTACATCGATCAGGCTGCGCCGGAACTGCTCAAAGAACTGAAGACCGACGGCGTCAAGTACAACGTCGAATCGGAAAAGAGCAGCGCGCTGCTGAGCCTGCTCACGTACATCATCCCGTTCGTCCTGTTCTTCGGCTTCTGGATCTTCTTGATGAACCAGGTGCAGGGGGGAGGATCCAAAGTGATGTCGTTCGGCAAGTCGCGCGCAAAGCGGCTGTCGGCCGACTCGCCCAAGATCACCTTCCGCGACGTCGCCGGCGTGGACGAGGCCGTCGAGGAGCTGCACGAGATCAAGGAATTCCTCGAGAATCCCAAGAAGTTTCAGGCGCTCGGCGCCAGGATTCCCACCGGCGTGCTGCTGTACGGCCCGCCCGGCACCGGTAAGACGCTGCTGGCTCGTGCCGTGGCCGGCGAGGCGGGCGTGCCGTTCTTCTCGATCTCCGGCTCTGACTTCGTGGAGATGTTCGTCGGCGTGGGCGCCTCGCGCGTGCGCGACCTGTTCGAGCAGGCCAAGCAGAACAGCCCCTGCATCATCTTCATGGATGAGATCGACGCCGTCGGCCGCCATCGTGGCGCCGGCCTGGGCGGCGGTCACGACGAGCGCGAGCAGACGCTCAACCAGCTGCTCGTCGAGATGGACGGCTTCGAGGCCAAGGACAACATCATCATGATTGCCGCCACCAACCGGCCTGACATCCTCGACCCCGCCCTGCTGCGCCCCGGCCGTTTCGACCGCCAGATCGTCGTTGACAGGCCCGACCGTCTCGGCCGCAAGAAGATCCTCGAGGTTCACACCCGTGGCAAGCCGCTGGC
>DATNLQ010000364.1:0-6688 GCA_035602785.1 Solirubrobacteraceae bacterium | reverse complement strand
CGCGCAGCGGCGCAACGCCGCCCACCACGCTGGTGCCGCCCCCGAAGGGCACCACCGCAAGCGATGCCTGCCCGCACAGCTCGAGCACCGCGCGCACCTGGTCGTGCCCATTCGGGCGCACCACCGCGTCCGGTGCCCCCTGGGGCTCGCCCGCGCGCATGCGCACCAGATCGGGGTAGCCCTTGCCGGCCGCATGCGCCACGCGTTCTGCGTGGTCGTCGCGTACGCCGTCCGATCCGACGATCGCGCGCAGCCGATCGAGCACCGGCGCGGGTAGGGCGCTCGCCGCCAGGCGCACCCGCCCGAGCGCCACCGGAGGCCGGGGCGCCGGCGCGAGCCCGACCGTGTCGGCCAGGAAGGCAAGCTCGCGCGCGCCCAGCGTGGGGGCATGGGCGGCCTCGCCCCAGCCCCACCAGCGCATCGACCCGTCAGCCACTGATCTGCGCCAGGCCGTCGAGCGCCTGCTCGATCGTGGAACGCGCCGCGCGGCGCACCATGTATGACCCCAGCCGGGGGGCCAGGCCGGTGATCAGTGCGTTCGACTGCCGGCGTCGCAGTTGCTGGCTCAGCTCGATTATCACCCGCGTGGTGCTCTCGCCCTCGATGTCTTGCAGTCGCACCTCGGTCAAGGAGGATTGCAGCACCTGCTCGAAGGGCGTGCCTTGCACGCGCTGTTCCCAGCGCAGCGTCCGCGTAGCCTCGTCGGCGTCGAGCAGCTGGAAGTCGGCGCGCACCACCTTGCCCTTCTTCGTTTTCATCACCTCGGTGAACGCGCCGTCGTGGACGTCCTCGATGCGCTCCACACGCGGCCACCAGCGCGGCAGGTGATGTGGGTCGCCGATCAGGTCCCACAGGTTCTCCAGCGACGCCGCGATCACGCGGCTGGCACTCGCCGTGGCCACCTAGGAATCGTAGGTGAGCAGCGCGTGCACGTCGTGCCCTGCCAGCCGCGCGCGGCCCTTCAGGAAGGCCAGCTCGATCAGAAAGCCACAGCCCACGACCCGGCCTCCCAGCTGCTCGACCAGCTCGCACAGCGCCGCAGCGGTGCCGCCGGTCGCCAGCAGGTCGTCGTGCACGAGCACCCGCCTGCCGGCCGCGACCGCGTCGGTGTGCAGCTCCAGCTGCCCCGCGCCGTACTCCAGCTCATATTCGGCGCTGACCGTCTCATACGGCAGCTTGCCGGGCTTGCGCGCCAGCACGAAGCCCGCGCCGAGCTCCAGCGCGAGCGCTGGCCCGAGCAGAAAGCCGCGCGCCTCGGCCGCCACCACGCAGTCGACATTCAGCGGCCGCGCATACTCGGCCAGCCCCAGCACCGCTGCTGCCAGCGCGCCCGCGTCGGCGAGCAGCGGCGTGATGTCCTTGAAGCCAATGTCCGGCTTGGGAAAGTCCGGTATCTCGCGCACCAGCGAGCGCAGGTCCGCGCAATTCATCGGACACGGCGCCCTGACGCCCGAGGACCAAGCAGATCAATAATGAGATGGCCCGCCCGCCCCGCGTGGCGTACCGGACCGGTAGACACTCGCTGTCGCTCGCATCCCCGAACCGGCCAGCACGCGAGCGACCGAGGACGCCGAGATGCGCAGGTCATCGGGCGTCAGCGGACGATCTTGCGCAGGTCGCGGATCAGCAGCAGGTGCTTGAGGTGGGTGGCTACCGCGGCGAGGTTCTCCAGCGCCTCGACCGCCTCCTTGCGCCGCTGTGGGTTGCGCGAGCGCAGGGCCGGCGCGAGGATCTGCTGGAGCAGGTTGGCCTCGCGATCGGCCGAGGAGCGAAAGACGCGCAGGTTGCGCCCGCCGACGCCGTAGCGCGCGAGCTCGGCCACCGCGGCGACGATCTCGCGCTCGGTCTCGTCGAAGTAGCGCACGCCGCCGCGCATCTCGCCCTTGACCACGCCGTACTCTTCCAGCTCGCGCACCAGCCCGGCCTCGGCCTTGGTCTCCTCGAGCACGTCGTCGAGCGAGTACAGCGCGCCCGCGCCCTGACCCACGCTCATGCTGGCCCGCCACGTGCGCATGCCCTCGCGCGGCGGGCGTCCGGGCGCCGGCGGGGCATCGCCTGAGCGCCCCGCGGCAAGCTCTTGGCGGATCACCCGCAGGGGCAGGAACTCGTCGCGCTGCATGCGCAGGATCGTGCGCAGGCGCGCCACGTCGCCCTGGGTGTACAGGCGATAGCCGCCGGGGGTGCGCCGCGGCGTGAGCAGCTTTTGGTCCTCCAGATAGCGGATCTTGGAGATCGACACGTCGGGGAACTCCTGCGCGAGCGCCTTGCACACCGCGCCGATCGTCAGCGACTTTTTGCGCTTGGCCAGCTCAGCCGCTTCGACCAGCTCCTGGTCGGCCGACCCGAGGTCCAGCTGGGCGGGCGGCGGGGCGTCTGCGGGTGTCGCCTGGGCTGCCATCAGCGGGCGTGGAAGGTGAGCTTGTACTTGCCGATCTGCACCTCGTCGCCGTCGTCTAGGCGCTGGGAGTCGATCCGCGTGCGGTTGACGTAGGTGCCGTTGAGCGAGCCGCAGTCGTCCAGGTGCCACTGGTCGCCGCGGTTGATCAGCAGCGCGTGGTCGCGTGAGACGGTCACGTCGTCGAGGAAGATCGCCGAGTCCGGCCGCCGTCCGATGCTCATCCGCTCGCCCTCCACAGCAAAGCTCTCGCCCACACGCCCTCCACCCGCGCGGATCACCAGCGCTGGCCCGTGCGCGGTGACCTGCCCGAGCTCCACCGGCACGAGCTCGCCAGTCTGGTCATCGATTACATACGTAGCCGTGACCGGATCCCCGCCGCCCGCGCCCGCGGGCTCGTCTCGCGCGAGCAGCGCGCCGCAGCGCTGGCAGTAGTTGGCGCCCTCGCTGTTGACGAAACCACACTCGGTGCAGTGCACGGCCATCAGCCAGTCGCGCGCCAGCTCACGCCGAGGCGTCGGGCTGCGGGTCGCCCGCGGATCCGCCCGCGAGGATGTCGGTCAGGCGCTGTACGTCCTCGCCCGTGATCGAGATCTCGCCGCCCTCGTGCTTGTGGCGCAGGCGGTTGACCAGCTCGGCTCGCAGGATGTCGATCTTGCCGTGCAAGATGCGCCGCCGGTAGGAGATCTCGGTCTCCTCCTCTGTGAGCTGGCGGATCACATCTTTGAGTTCGACGTCGGTCAGCGCACCGAGGTCGGGAAACGTCTCGTCCATAGTTGGCTGCTTTCTCCTCTCGCGTCTTGCGCCGGAGGACCACGGCCGCATACGACCCGTGTACCCGCCAGCCAGGTGGGCCAGTATAGATCAAAAGGTAAGGTTGAGCTTGAGCCTAGGGCTTGGCTGCCAGCTGGAACAGGCCTGCGCGCACATACAGGGCGCTGGCGAACAGCGCGAGTGCCAGGCCGGCAAACAGCAGCCCTTGCGCCAGGCCGCCCAGGCCGGCCATGGCAAAGAAGAACGAGCCCATCACGGGTGCCACCGCCAGCCGTCCCGGCCAGTTGATGCGCAGCTGCACACCGCGGCCCAGGCCGTAGCGCCCGAGCGCCAGCATCAACAGCTCGCGCGCCGCCAGCAGCGCCAGCGCCCAGCGCGGCAGCAGGCCGAAACGCCACGTGACGGCCACCCCGCTGATCACCAGCAGGCGGTCGGTCACGGGGTCCATCAGTGCGCCCAGACGGCTGTACTGGCCGGTCACGCGCGCGGCTATCCCGTCGGCATAGTCGCCCCAGCCGATTACCGCGAACAGCGTCGCCTGGGCGGCGCCCACGCCGTCTGAGCTGCTCAGCGCGACGATCAAGAAGGCCGGCAGCAGCGCCAGGCGGGCAAAGCCGATCGCGTTGGGGATCGTCCAGGGCCGCAGCGGCTGGCCGGCCTGTGTCTGGGGCGCGGGCGGGCCGGAGCGGTCGAGGCCGAGCAGGCGGAGCGGTTTCACGAGCGGTCGAGCGTATACGCAGCCGCCCGTAACGGGCGGCTCCGGCGCTGCGCGGCAGTTGGCCCCCAGCGCGCGAGGCGCCGGGGGCCGCAGCCGTGTTGCCCTCACCGCCGCTCCAGAGCGGCGGTGAGGGCGTGTGTGACTACTAGTGATGTGTGAGCTGGTAGGCCGCGCCCTGCACCCCGACCGCGGGCACGAGGTTGCCCAGTGCGACATTCACGTCGACCAGGTGCGTGCCCCACAGCGGCCCGAGCGTTTCGAACAGCCGTTCGCGCGAATCGCTTTCGCTGTTGAGGTTCAGCTGCAGCCAGCTGGCCCCGTTGCGAGCTTCGCACTTGGCCGAGTACTCAGCCGGCGTGGCGACCCACGGCGTGGACGCTTTGGGCGCCTGTACGACGGCCCCCAGTAGGCCTGGGAATTTGCCCCCGTAGGCGTTCAGTGTCGGGTAGTAGGACAGCGCCGGCCCGGCCAGCGGCGCCTGCACGGGCAGCGTCGGGTTGACGCACAGCACCTGCGGGTGTTCGACGCCTTCGGCGCCGCCGCCGAGCGCCCCCAGCGGGCTTTCGGGCCTGCCGAAGTTCGACGGGTTGGGCGGTTCTTTGAGGAAGCTCGAGTACGCGATCACGCACCCGGTCTCGCCGGCGAACTGGCAGCCGGGCACGGTCTTGAAGGAGCCGCCCACGTTCTTGCCTTCGGGCACGATCACGTTGCCGCCGAGCACGATCGCGCCGACGAGCTGCTTGCGCAGCGTGGAGTTGGGGTCGATCTGTTCTTTGATCAGCTGCTCGAGCATCGCCGAGCCCTGTGAGTGGCCGATCAGCTCGAAGCCGCGTCCTTTGTTAAAGCGCGCCAGGTATTCGTCGAAGGCCTTGGCCACGCCGATGTAGGCCTTGGCGGCCCCTTCCGGCGTGACGCCGCCGGGTGTGTTGATCGCGGGGATCGTCAGCTGGGGATAGATGGGGGCGTAGACGTTGCAGACCTGCGAGAAGCGCGACGCCTGGCTTTCGGCGATGGCGTCCTCTTCGGGGTCGATTTCTTCGTTGGCGTTCTCGGTCAACTGGCTGCTGACCGTGGGGTACACGTAGAAGCAGTCGATCGGCGGGTTCTTCGCCGGTTGTGCCTTTTCGATCAGGCTCTTGCCGTTGGCCAGCTCGACGGTGGCTTCCTCGCTGTTCAGGCATGGGTTGCCGGCGAGCCCCGGCTTGCACAGCCACGTCGTTTCAGCGGACGCCGTCGCGGCCATGACCGCCCCGACGATCAGCGCGGCGAGGCACAGCGTGGCGAGCGCGACCGCACGCCACGGACGTCCTGTGGTTGGATGATCCATCTCTCCTCCTTGCTCTCGCGGCAAGCCCGTTGCGGCACGTGCCGCTGTTGAACGGCAATTGTAGTCATACGTGCCCAGATGTATCAAATGGCACTACAAGGAATGTTCCCCGTCGCAGGCTGCGCAAACGGGCTGGCGGACGTCCTTGCAGCGGCCGTCAGGGCAGATCGTGCAGTTGCTCGGCCAGCGCC
This sequence comes from Solirubrobacteraceae bacterium, assembly GCA_035602785.1. Lineage (GTDB taxonomy): Bacteria > Actinomycetota > Thermoleophilia > Solirubrobacterales > Solirubrobacteraceae > Palsa-744. The sequence goes on along the minus strand of DATNLQ010000364.1, from coordinate 1,283 downwards.
GCCAACAGGGCCTGCGGATCCCCCTTGAGGGGCAGGGGCGGCCCGTCGCGCCGGCCGCGGCGCAGCTGCACCTCGATCTGGCCGGACTCCAGCGAGCGGCGCCCAACGGTCAGGCGTAGCGGGCAGCCGAGCAGCTCGGCGTCTGCGAACTTCTCACCGGGGCCTGCGTCGCGGTCGTCGTAGAGAACATCCACGCCGCCGGCGACCAGCGTCGCGTACAGGCCCTCGGCGGCCTCACGCTCGGGCGAGCCGGCCTTGCCGATGCCCACGAGGTGAACCTCGAACGGGGCGAGCGCGCGCGGCCAGGAGATCCCGTGCTCGTCGGCGAACTGCTCGACGGCTGCGGCGACGATGCGCGCGGGACCGATCCCGTAGGAGGCCATCCAGATGGGCTGCTCGACGCCGTGCTCGTCCAGGTAGCGCGCGCCGAGCGGCTCGGAGTAGCGGGTGCCGAGCTTGAAGATGTTGCCGATCTCGATGGCCGTCTCGATCTGGATCTGCTCGCCGTCGATGGTGTCGCTGGGGAGCAGTTGCTGTTTGCCCAGCTGCGCGCGCACGACCTCGGCGTTGGCCGCATACCCGGATGCGGTCAGCACGACCTCGTCCTCGCCGGCGGCGCACGGGGCCATGTACTCGTGCGCTCCGGTCCCCCCCATCATCCCGACGTCGCCCTCGACGCGATAGAAGCGCAGCCCGGTGCGCTGCATGATGCGGTCGTAGGCGTCCACGTGGCGCGCATAGCTCACCTCCAGGCCGGCCTGGTCGCGGTCGAAGCTGTAGGCGTCCTTCATGATGAACTCGCGCGTGCGCAGCACGCCGGCGCGCGGGCGCGGCTCGTCGCGCTCCTTGACCTGGAAGTGGTAGACGATCAGCGGCAGGTCGCGATAGGAGCGCACGGTCTGGGCGATGTGGAAGGTGACGGCCTCCTCGTGGGTCATCGCGAGCACGAGCTCAGAGCCCTTGCGGTCGGTCAGCTTGAACAGCTCCTCGATGTCGATGCGCCCGGTCTTGCGCCAGAGATCGGCGGGCTGGAGCACGGGCATCAGCATCTCCTGGGCGCCGATCGCGTCCATCTCCTCGCGGATGATCGCGACGACACGCTGGTGCACGCGCCAGCCGGCGGGCAGCCACGTCCACATGCCTGCGCCCATCTGGCGCACCAGGCCGGCACGGACCATCAGCTTGTGCGACAGCGCCTCGGCGTCGGCCGGCGGCTGCTTCTCGGTGGGAAGGAGGTACTCGGAGAGGCGGGTCACGTTCGATTCGGTGTCGTGGGGTCAGCT
>DATNLQ010000358.1:0-11737 GCA_035602785.1 Solirubrobacteraceae bacterium | reverse complement strand
CGACGGACCGATCCGGGCCGTGCGCGGTGTGGACGTGCGCATCGCGGCAGGCGAGACGGTGGCGCTGCTGGGCCCCAACGGCGCGGGCAAGTCGACGACGATCGACATGCTGCTCGGCCTGCTCGCTCCGGACGCGGGCAGCGTGTCGATCTTCGGGCGCCCGCCGAGCGAGGCGATCGCGCAGGGGGCGATCGGCGCGATGCTGCAGACAGGGGAGCTGATCAGGGACCTGTCGGTGCGCGAGCTGGTGGCGATGATGGCCTCGCTGTACCCCGCGCCGTTCGAGGTCGACGAGGTGCTCGAGCTCACCGGTGTGGCCGAGATCGCCGCCCAGCGCACGCAGAAGCTCTCCGGGGGCCAGACCCAGCGCGTGCGCTGCGCGGTCGCGCTGGTCAGCAACCCCGAGCTGCTGGTGCTCGACGAGCCGACTGTGGCGATGGACGTCGAGGGCAGGCGCGCCTTCTGGACGACCATGCGCGAGTTCGCGGCCCGCGGCAAGACGATCCTGTTCGCCACCCACTATCTCGAGGAGGCGGACATGTACGCCGACCGGGCGGTGCTTATGGCGCACGGGCGGATCGTGGCCGACGGCCCGACGAACGAGATCAAGGCGATGGTGGGCGCGCGCACGATCCGCGCGACGCTGCCGGGCGTGGCCAGCGAGGAGCTCGCCCGGCTGCCCGGCGTCAGCGGGGTCGAGCGTCGCGGCGAGGCGGCGGTCCTGCACTGCGCGGACTCCGATGCGGCGATCAGGGCGCTGCTGGCGGCCTATCCGGACGCGCGCGACATCGAGATCGCCGCCGCAGGCCTCGAGGAGGCGTTCCTCGAGCTGACCGCCGACGATCCCGCCGGCGAGCGGCGCGCGCGGGCCGCCGCGGGGCTGGGCTTGTGAGGGCGCCCGGGAATAAGGACGGCGGGCGGCCGTGAGCGCGCTCGTCTACACCCGCTACGAGCTGCTGCGCACGATCCGCAACCGGCGCTTCTTCATCCTCTCGTTCGGCTTCCCGCTGATCATCTACGTGCTCGTCGCAAGCTCCACGCGCCACGTGCAGGACATCGACGGCAGCGGCCTGTCGGCGCCGCTGTACTTCATGATCGGGTGGGCGTCGTTCGGGACGATGAACGCGATGGTCTCCTGTGGGGCGCGCATCGCCGCCGAGCGACAGGCCGGCTGGACCAGGCAGCTGCGCATCAGCCCGCTGTCCACGCGCGCGTACTTCCGCGCGAAGATCCTGACAGCTTACATGATGGCGCTGATCAGCCTGCTCGTCCTGTATTTGGCGGGTATCTCCGAGGGCGTGAGCCTGAGCGCGAGCGGCTGGCTCGAGATGACCGGCCTGATGATCGTCGGGCTGATCCCCTTCGCCGGCCTCGGGGTCACGCTCGGCCACATCTTCACGCCCGACTCGATCGGCCCGGCGATCGGCGGCGGCATCTCGCTGCTGAGCCTGCTCGGCGGGACCTTCTTCCCGCTCGGCCACAACGGGTTCCTGCCCGAAGTCGCCCAGTACCTGCCCTCCTACTGGCTGGTGCAGGCCGCCCACGCGGGCGTAGGCGCTGGCGGATGGCCGGCGAAGGGGTGGATCGTGGTCGGCGCCTGGACGGTCGTGATGGGCCTGCTGGCCGCGCGCGCCTACCGGCGTGACACCGGGCGCGTCTAGCAGCCGCTGCCGCGCCGCCTGGCACCGCAGGGCGTGGGAGCGCGCCTGCGCCGCCGCCGCTAGGGTTCCGCCGATGACCACCCATTCCAGAGCATTCCCAACCGTCAAGGCCACCCTCGTACTCGCCATCGCGTGCCTATGTTGCGCCCTCACCGTGGCTGTGCCCATGGCCCAGGGCGCGATCAGCTACGAAAAGGAGAGCCTGTCCGAATACGAACAGCAGCTGGCCGGGGGGCAGATCGGCGCAGTGACGATCAATAAGTTCATCCGCTCGCTGCGCATCACGCTGAAGGACGGACGCCACGTGCTGGCAACCTACCCCAAGCACGAAGAGGCGGCGGTGGCCGGCAAGCTCAAAGAAAAGGGCGTGCCCGTGACGGTGCTGACGCCCGAAGCGGCGCAGAAAGAAGCCAAAAGCAAACCGGTCAAACACAAACTGCGCTACATCGCCGGCGGGGTCCTGATCGTGGTGATCCTGATCGTCGGCGGGGTGCTGCTGGTCTTTCGCAGGCGCAGGCTCGCAGCCGAATAGGCGAGCGCCGTATAGCCATCGTCAGGCCGCCGCCGGGCGATCGATAGCCCCTGCCCGGCTGGGCGGCGGCACGCCTGACTTCACAGCTTCATCACAGCTAAACAGTCCAGACCCCTGTATTCCTCAGTAAGCGCACTGTGCCTATCGACAATGTGCTTAGGGGGCGGCAAGAGGCCGCTTGCGCCAAAAGCCATCAAACAGGAGGTTTCATCCAATGAAGTCGCATACCGTACGCCGTCTCGTGACGGCACTGGCCGGCTCGGCCGCCTTGACAGCGGCTCTCGCCGCGCCGGGCGTCGCGAGCGCGACCGGCCAGTGCTCCGGCGGGCCCGTCACGGGCCAAGGGGCAGCCGCGCTCAAGATCGCCGAGGTGACCGTCTGGGGCCCGGGCTTCAACTTGGGAAGCAACCCGACAGCCTGCAGCGGCAGCCAGGGCAGTGGCGAAACGCCGAAAGCGAGCTATACGTCTAGCAGCAGCGGCGCCGGCGGGGAATCGTGGGGCATCAACCTTCACGCCGCGAGCTTCGGCCCCACCAACGCCTTCATCGGCACCGAGGAACCGCCGAGCCTGACGCAGGAGGAAGAAATCGAGAAAGCCGGGGGAGCCCCGCTGACCACCGTGCTCACGATCCCGGTCACGCAGGAGGCGATCGCGATCCTCGTCCACCTGCCCACGGGCTGCCTGGCCACCAGCACCGCTGCGCCCGGTCGCCTGGTCATCTCCAACTCGATCCTGGAGAAAATCTTCCAGGGGACGAGCACCGAATGGAAAAACATCACCGGAGACGGCGATAAATTCCTCAACGACGGCACCGAAAAATGCCCGATCATCGCCAAAGGCGCCAAAGTCCACATCACGCGGGCGGTGCGTGAAGACAGCGCAGGCACGACCGCGATCCTCAAGAAGTACTTCTTCCTCACCCAGAAAAAAGCCGTCGCCGGCTCTGACACCTGGGACCAGCTAGTCGCCACCGGGACGCCGAACCTCACATGGCCGAACGAAAGCGACACGCTGCTGCGCGTCAAAGGCGACAGCGGCCTGGCCTCCAAGATTGGAACAGAACCGGGCACGATCGGCTACGTCAGCCTTGGCGACGCCCGTGCCAGCCTCGACTTCACGCCGTCGCCCGGCACAGGCGGCCCGAACACCGGAGCCTTCTGGCTCGAGGTTCAAGACGGCGCTGGCGTCTACGCCGACCCATCGACCGACGGGGATGTCGCCGCAAAGGGCAACTCCAACTGCGAAGGGACCAAATACACGAACGGGAAAAAGAAATTCCCGCCGCCGACGACGCTCGAACAGTGGAACGAAGTGACCACGGCGGTCAAAGAGACCGAGTACACGATCTGCAACTTCGCGTTCGACCTGGCTCTCGACGGCTACCACAACTACCCATCGACGACAGCAGGCGAGGCGTTGACCGTCGAAAACTTCCTGCAGTTCACCCTGAACAGCGCAAGCGAAGGCGGTCAGCAGATCATCCTCAACAACGACTACCTACCGCTGCCGACGAGCACGGAACCGAAACAGAACGTCCTCAAAATCGCTCAGGAAGGGGCCAGCAAAGTCACCTTCTAGAAGCATCGGCGACACCTGAGGTCGTGTAGAAGAGCCCCGCTTCGGCGGGGCTCTTCTCATGAGAGGAGGTTTCATCATCCGCCCCTGCGCGTGGGCACGGCCCCTCGCGCTGCTCGATGTACCAGACGCTCGCGGTAACAAAGTAACCGAATATAACAATCCTCATAAAATCACTTGACATTATCAGGATTAGACCGTAGTGTGCCTTCTCTCGATGCCGGGCGCACCGGTCGGTCACGCCTTGGGTAATGCTCAAAACACGAAGGGGAAAGGCAGCATGCGACGAATTTCTGCTTCTGGCGCCTATCGGAATGGGTGGCGTGACCGCTCTTGGAAGGCCTCTGGTGCCGCTTGCATCCTCGTCGCGCTCTTGACGATGCTGACTTGCGTCGCTTCAGCGGTGGCGGCATCGGGGACGACGACCGAAGCATCGGTGAACCCCTCGGCCACGACGGCCGGTGGCTCGGTCACCTACTCTGCGACGGTCACCTCTGAAGCGAGCGGCCCCCCGACGGGGACCGTCACCTTCACCAGCGGAGCGACGACCCTGTGCACGACAGAAGCTCTCGTCGAAGGCACAGGATCGTGCTCGGCCACGAATGCGCCCACCGGCTCGGACACGGTTATAGCAACCTATTCCGGTGACTCGAACTTTGCGGAATCATCGGGGACGACCAGTCTGACGGTCAACGAAGCTCCGGTGATCACGTCAGCCAACAGCACGACGTTCACGGAGGGGGCCGCGGGCAGCTTTCCGGTCACGGCGTCGGGCTTCCCGAGTCCGACGATCACCGAGACCGACACGCTGCCTGAGGGCGTGACGTTCAGCGGTGGGGTGCTGTCGGGCACCCCGACGCAGACCGGCACCTTCCCGATCTCGTTTACCGCCACCAACAGCGCCGGGTTCTCCGTGCAGAGCTTTACGCTTACGGTCAACTCCAAGCCGGCCATCTCCTCGGCGAGCAAGACCACATTCACGGAGGGGACCGCGGGGAGCTTTCCGGTGACGGCGTCGGGCTTCCCGAGTCCGACGATCACCGCGACCGGCACGCTGCCCACTGGCGTGACGTTCAGCGGCGGGGTGCTCTCGGGCACGCCGACGCAGGGTGGCGTGTATCCGATCACGTTTACCGCCACCAACAGCGCCGGCGCTGCGTCCCAGAGCTTCACGCTCACAGTGGACGCCGCGCCGGTGATCACCTCCGCGAACAAGGCGACATTCGCTCAAGGGGTCGCCAGCACGTTCACGGTGACCGCGACGGGCACACCCGTGCCTGGCATCGTCGAGTGGGGCAACCTTCCCGCGGGTGTCAGCTTTACCGGGAGCGCGCTCGTGGGAACCCCGACACAGCAGGGAACCTTCCAGATCACGTTCACCGCAAGCAATGGAGTTGGAAGTCCCAGCAGCCAGCAGTTTCTCCTGACGGTGCTGGGTCTCCGTGTCACGACCACCTCGCTGCCTGGGGCGACGCGCGAACAAGCCTACTCTCAGCAGCTCGCTGCCGCCGGTGGGACCACACCCTACAAATGGAAAGTAGTCGGAGGCAGCCTGCCCGCAGGCCTCAAACTGAGCAATGCCGGGCTGATATCGGGGACGGTAAAGCGCACGGGCGACAGCACGACCGTGAAGGTGGAGGTCAAAGACTCGAGCAAAACAGACCCACAGTCGGCGCTGCGGGAATTCGTAATCCAAGTTGCCGTCTAATCACCGATAGGCGTCTCCCGGCGACGCTCGCTGGGTTCGTCAGCCGTGGCGATATCCCGCCGCTGCGGGCTGACACCACTCGCGGCTGCGGACTCCGTATAGCAATGGTCATACGGAGTCCGCAGCGCGACACTGCCTCTCGGGCACGCTTGGATCGGTCCTGCGACCCAGGTCTGACGCTGCGGCGCAGCGGCGCCCCAGGAACCTAAGAACAAGACTCAGTCTTATGATAAGTTTCTGTCAGGTCGCTTGCCTGTCAGCCTCGCACGGGAGGAGATCCCAGTCATGCAGCACAACTTTGCCCGCCCTGGCGGTGTCTTCGCTTCGCTGCTTGCCATCAGCGCGCTGGCGGCAGGCTGCGGCGGCAGCGGGTCGGGGGTGGCGACCGGCGCGGGCGCAGGCAGCGGCGCGATCGTGGCCGTGGGAGCGGAGAACCAGTACGCCAACGTGATCGAACAGATCGGCGGCCCCTACGTGAAGGTGAGCGCGATCGAGCGCAACCCCAACACCGACCCGCACAGCTTCGAGGCCAGCCCGAGTGTCGCCCAGGTCGTCGGTGCGGCGCGGCTGATCGTCCAGAACGGGGTGGGCTACGACACATTCATGGAACGGATCGAGTCGGCCTCGCCGAGCTCCGCGCGCAGGGTCATCGATGTGCAGAAGCTGCTCGGGCTGCCCGAATCCACCGCCAACCCGCACCTTTGGTACAAACCGCAGACGATGCCCGCGGTGGCCGGCGCCATCGTCTCGGACCTGTCTGCGCTCGCGCCGGCGCACGCCGCCTACTTCCAGGCCGCCGCAGCTCGCTTCAAGCGGTCGCTGACGCCCTGGTATCAGGCGCTCGAGCAGTTCGCCGCCGCCTATCCGAACACGCCGGTCGCCACCACCGAGCCGGTCGGCGACTACATGCTCGAAGCGGCCGGCACGGACAACCTCACGCCCCTCGGGTTGCAGGCCGACATCATGAACGGCGTCGACCCGGCGCCGCAGGACGTGACGCTGCAGAACGGCCTCTTCAGCGGTCACAAGGTGAAGGTGTTCGTGTACAACCAGCAGGTCACCGACTCGCTTACGCAGTCCTTCCTGGCGGCCGCCAAACGCGCGGGCGTGCCCGTGGTGGGCGTTTACGAGACGATGCCCTCGGGCTACGACTACCAATCGTGGATGCTCGCCGAGGTGCGCGCGCTGCGCAGGGCGGTCGCCGAGAGCGTCTCCACGCAGAGCCTGTGATGAGCGATCGCGCCGGACGGCACACCGCGATCGCGCCAACCGACGCCGCGACGCGAGGCACTGCTGAGATCCTGTCAGTGCAGGGCGTCACCGTGCGGCTGTCCGGGCGCGAGGTGCTGCGTGACGTCAGCTTCGCGATCGCACCCGGCGAGCTAACCGGGCTGATCGGATCGAACGGCGCAGGCAAGACGACGCTCTTTCGCGTGATCCTCGGCCTGCAGCGCGCCAGCGACGGCACGGTCTTGATCGCCGGCCACGCTCGCTCACGGCGCAACGCGCCGATTGGCTACGTCCCGCAGAAGTTCCTGCTCGACCCCGACATGCCGCTGCGGGCCCGCGACCTCGTCGGCCTCGGCCTCGACGCGCACAGGTTCGGCATCCCGCGACCCTCCCGCGCCCGTAGGGCGCTCATAGAAGAGATGCTCGCCGCGGTCGACGCGCGCGACTTCGCCGACACGCGCGTGGGGCTGCTGTCGGGCGGAGAGCAGCAGCGCGTGCTGATCGCCCACGCGCTGATCGGCCGACCTCGTCTGCTGCTGCTCGACGAGCCGCTTGCCAACCTCGACCTGCGCGCCGCCCAGGAGGTCGTCGAGCTGCTCGCCCGCATCGCGTCGCAGCTGGAAGTGGCGGTGCTGATCAGCGCGCACGAGATGAACCCGCTGCTGCCGGTCATGGACCGGGTCGTCTATCTCGCCGGCGGGCGCGCCGCCAGCGGCAGCGTCGCGGAGGTCGTGCGCGCGGACGTCTTGAGCGAGCTGTACGGCAGCCACGTCGACGTGCTCAACGTGCACGGCCGCGTGCTCGTCGTTGCGGGCGCGGGCGACGAGGGCGACATGCACGGGCACGAGGGCGTCTTCCCCGGGCGCCGGCACGCCCCGCTGCCGGGGGAGCTCGCGCTATGAGTGCCGCCCTGATCTTCGCGCACGGCTTCTTCTCGAGCGAAGACGTGCGCATCGCGATCGTCGTCGGTGCGGTCGTCGCGGTCGTGTCGGGGACGGTCGGCACGTTCACGGTCATGCGCGGGCAATCCTTCGCCGGCGAGGCGCTCGGCGACATCGGCATCACCGGTGGGTCCGGCGCGTTCCTGTTCGGCGTCGGCCCGCTGTGGGGCTTCGTCGCCGCCGGGGTCGTGGCGGCGGCGGCGATGGAGCTGATCGGCATCCAGCGCCCGCGCGGACGCGACCTCGCGACCGGGATCGTGCTCGGCGCCGCCCTCGGCCTGGCCGCGCTGCTGCTGTACCTCGACAGCACCCTGCACAACACCACCGGCGCCGGCCGGACGATCCTGTTTGGCTCGGTGTTCGCTGTCAGCGTGGGCACGCTGCCGCTGATCGCGGGGCTCGGCGCGGGCGTGCTCGCGCTCATCGCGCTGCTGTACCGGCCGCTGCTGCTCAGCTGCGTGAGCGCCGAGATGGCCGCCGCGCGCGGGATCGCCGTGCGCGCCGTCGGCGCCGCCTACCTGCTCGCGCTCGCGCTCGCCGTCGCGCTGGCTGCGATCTCGATCGGCGCGATCCTCTCCACCGCGCTGCTGATCGGCCCCGCTGCCACCGCGCTGCGCCTGACCAGGCGGCCGGGACTGGCCATCGCCGTCGCCGGCCTGGTGGGCGTCGCCGCCATGTGGCTGGGCATCCTGCTGGCCTACGACAGCTACTACTGGCCGCCCAAGGAAACCGGCTGGCCGGTCAGCTTCTTCGTGGTCACGCTGATCTTCCTCGCCTACCTGCTGTCGGGCCTGCCCGCTCTGCTGCGCCGCCGTGGGCGGTCAGGCTGATGTTCTCCGGCTTCATGGTCAACGCCTGGACGGTCGGCAGCATCGTCGCCGTCGTGGCCGGCCTCGTCGGCTTCTTCACCGTGCTGCGCGGCTCGGCGTTCGTCGCCCACGCCATCCCCAACGGCTCCTTCGCGGGCGCCGCCGGTGCGACCCTGCTGGGGATCAACACGCTCGTCGGGCTGGGCGCCTTCTCGCTGCTGGGCGCACTGTCGATCGGCGTGCTCGGCCGGCGCGGTCGCCATGACGTGGTGACCGCCCTCGCGCTCGTGATGATGCTCGGGCTCGGCGCGCTGTTCCTCAGCTTCAGCGCGCAGTACGCGCCGGAGATCGAATCGCTGCTGTTCGGCGAGGTGCTCGGCATCTCCGCCAACCAGGTCGCGCCCACCGCCGCGCTGGCTGTCGCGTGCGTCGCTGCGATCGTCGCGCTGTACCGGCCGCTGATGCTCTCCTCGGTGCTCGCCGAGGTCGGCGAGGCGCGCGGCGTGAGCGCCTTTGCCATGGAGCTCTGCTTCCTGGTCGTTGTCGCGCTCGCCGCCACCATGACCGTGCCCGTGGTCGGCACGCTGCTGATCTTCAGCCTGATGATCGGCGCCCCCGCAGCCGCGCGCTCCTTCACCGACCGGCCGCTGGTGGCCATGGCCCTGTCGGTCGCGATCGCGCTCGTCACCGTCTGGAGCGCCATCGCCGCGTCCTATGAGACCAACTACCCCGTCGGCTTCTTCGTCGGCAGCGCCGGCGCCGTCGCCTATGCGCTCGGCCGGATATGGGCCGGCTGGCGGGGCGGGAGGGCCGTCGGTAGGGCTGTCGTCAATCCCGCCCCTACCATCGTCACATGAGCTCTTGGGTCGATCGCGCGGAGGCGACGCTCGCCGCGACCGGGCGCAAGCGCGGCGGCGCGCGACGCGCGCTGCTGGAGCTGCTCGACCGCCAGGAGTGCGCGCTGACAGCCGTCGAGATCGAGGATGCGCTGCGCGCCGGCAGCGCCGCTCGCAACGTCAGCCGGGCGAGCGTCTACCGGGTCCTCGACGAGCTCGAGCGCCTGCGCCTGGTCCAGCGCGTGGAGACCGGCCAGGCGATGGTCCGCTACGAGCGCGTGCACGAACACGACCAGCACCACCACCATCTCGTCTGCGACGAGTGCGGCCTGGTCATGCCCTTCTCCGACGCCGCCCTCGAGCGTGCCATCGGCGAGCTCAGCGCGAAGGTCCCGCTGAAGGTCTCAGAGCACGAGATCGTGCTGCACGGCGCGTGCCAGGACTGTGCCGGCAAGCGGACCCGTTAGGAACTCCGCATTCTCCCCGTTGACCTGCCGGTACCGGGCGCCCCCACAGGTACGTGGCCACGCAGCCGAGCGTGAAGACGGCGACCACGAGCAGGACCGGGCCGGAGTCCTCGACGAGCGCGCCGACCACCCCGGCGGTGAGGCCGCCGGCGAACGCGGCCAGCCAGGCGGGGTCCGCGCGCACGGGGGCCAGCAGGCGCTCGCGCCGGCGCACGCCGAGGGCGGCGAGTGCGAGCGCGAGGACGGTGGCCGCGGGCATTGCGTGGTTCTTCAGCTCGTCCCACGCGGCCTTGTAGCGGCGCACGATGATGTCGCGCACGTCGCCGGCCGAACGGGCGTGCAGGATGCTGCCGGTGAAATGGCCGGTCCCGTGCGCGGTGGCGAGGTCGATCGCGGCGAGCGCCACCAGGCCGGCGACAGGGCTGATCAGCACGACCAGCGCGCGCCTGCGGCTGACAGCGCCGGGCGCGAGCATGACGGTGGCGACTGCCAGCGCTGCGCATACGAGGATCACTCCCCCGACGCCTGCGCCGATGCGCGCGGAGCCCTCCACCACCGCCAGCAAGACGCCCGCGCCGAGCATCGCCGCCGCCGCCGCGCGGTCGCGTGCGGCGGGGTACAGCGCGGCGGCGACTGCCGCGAGTACGAGCACGGCCAGCCCGGACTTGAGCTCGTTGCCGATCCCGAAGAAGCGCGCGCCCAGCAGCGGGTCGGGGCCGAGCAGCGAGCGCATCAGCAGTTGGGTGCCGGCGAGAGCGTCGACGCTCAGCACGACCACCGCCGCGACCGCCGGGGCCAGCGGCGCTCGCGGCCACGGCAGCGCGAGGTCGGTGAGCGCCCCGAGCCCCAGGCAGCTGACGGCGATGATCGCGTACTCGACCGCCGCGCTCGGCTCCAGCGCAGCCGGTATCAGCACCGCGATCGGAGCCCACAGCACCCCCAGGGCGCAAGTGCGCATCGCCCACGCGCGCGCGCGCGGCCGTCGGGCGGCGGCGAGCAGCAGCAGCGCGCATGCAATGAGCAGCCACGCCAGCGCCTTCAGCCGCCGTCCGCCGATGACCCGCAGGCGCGCCATCAGCGCGCGCAGGCTCGCCGAGTGCAGCGCTCCGTCGGTGTGGATCGACTCACCACGCATGTCCACCGGGATCGCCTCGCCCACGTGCCCGAGGATCGTCGGGGCGACGTCCACCGAGACGATCAGCCCCCGTTGGTTGGTGCTCTGTGAGCTCAGCTCGCGGGCGCCGGAGCCGGCAAGCCCCGCGACGGCCGCCCACAGCAGTTCGCCGCCCGGCCTGTCGGGGACGCGCTGCAGGGCGACGATCAGCTCCCCCGGCGCACGGGCGCCGACCAGCGAGCGCAGGTCGGCCAGCCCCTCCCGGCCGTCGGGCAGGTCGGCGACGACCAGTGCCCTGCGGGCGCGCAGCGCGGCCACGCGGGCGAGCAGCGTCGAGGCCGGGCCGAGCGACACCGCGGCCACGCGCCCGGCGCGGTCGGCCGCGACCGGCCCGTCCACGTCGCCGTTCCCCGTCACGCCGGCGTAGCCTGCGCCGCCGGCGATCGAGGCGGCCAGCAGCCCAGGCTCGAGCAGCTCGGGCGCTGCCTGTGCGCGCCGCCGCGCGGCCTGCCAGCCGTCGATCACGCCAACGCCGCCGTGGCCGGAGGTCGCCAGCGCCAGCGCCAGCGCGGGCGCTTTGGCGGTGGCATACGCCGAGGACGCGACCCGAGCTCCCTGCGTGATGTCGAGCAGTAGCTGAGACGTCTCGTACTGGCCCTGGGAGGCCGACATGATGCCCATCGACAGGCCCGGCACCCCGGCCAGCTGCGCCTCGTCGGCGGGCACGAACAGCAGCAGCGCGGAGGGACGCCCCGAGACGGCGCCGGCGCTCGCGCTGTCCGGGCCGCTGGCCCACGCGCCGCCCGGCCACGCGGCGAGCAAGGCGGGACACAGGCGGGCGAGCAGGCCCGCCCGCCTGACCA
>DATNLQ010000357.1:0-2237 GCA_035602785.1 Solirubrobacteraceae bacterium | reverse complement strand
GACCCGGCGCTGCTGCAGGAGATCCGCTCCTCGCACGGCTCCCAGCTCGACGATGCCACACAGGTCGAGGACAAGCTCGAGCGCCAGGACGCGACCAAGGCCGTCGAGGCGGCGATCCTCGAGCAGTATGGCCCGACCCCGCCCGACGGCGCGTCCGACGAGCAGCTGGTGGCAGCCAAGGAGCGCCGTGCCGGCGCCCAGCTGGCCTTTGACAAGCTCGAGAAGTCGATCATCCGCGAGCGCATCGCCGTGCACAAGAAGCGCCCCGACGGGCGCTCGGAGAACGAGATCCGCGACATCTCGATCGAAGTCGGCGTCACGCCGCGCACGCACGGCTCGGCGCTGTTCACGCGCGGGCAGACACAGGCGCTGAGCGTCGTCGCGATGGGCACGCTCAAGGAGGAGATGCGCATCGACACGCTTGGCCTGGAAACCAAAAAGTACTACTGGCACCATTACAACTTCCCGCCGTTCTCGGTCGGGGAGGCGGGTCGCATGGGCGGCGTCAAGCGTCGCGACATCGGTCACGGCGCGCTGGCCGAGCGCGCGCTCGCGCCGATGGTGCCCTCGATCGAGGACTTCCCCTACTCGATCCGCGTGGTGTCGGACATCCTCGAGTCAAACGGGTCGTCCTCGATGGCCTCGGTGTGCGGCTCCTCGCTGTCGCTGATGGACGCCGGGGTACCGATCAAGCGCCCCGTCGCGGGAATCGCGATGGGCCTGATCAAAGAGGGCGACGACTACATCGTCCTGACCGACATTGCCGGCGTCGAGGATCACCTCGGCGACATGGACTTCAAGGTGGCCGGCACCGAGCGCGGCATCACCGCGCTGCAGATGGACATCAAGATCACGGGCGTCACGTTCGACATCCTGCGCGACGCGCTCGCGCAGGCCAAAGAGGCGCGCACGTTCATCCTCGCCAAGATGGCCGACGTGATCCAGACCCCGCGCGAGCAGCTGTCGCAGTTCGCGCCGCGCATCCAGACGATCCAGATCGACCCTTCGCAGATCGGCCTGCTTATCGGCAAGGGCGGGGAAACGATCAGGGGCCTGTCGGAGGAGTTCGAGTCCCAGATCGATGTCAACGACGACGGCCAGGTGCTGATCTACTCGGCCAACGGCGAGCTCGGCGACGCGCTCGTGGAGCACGTGCGGATGATGATGAAGGAGGTCGAGGTCGGCGACGAGTACGTCGGCAAAGTGGTCAAGACGACGACGTTCGGTGCGTTCATCGAGCTCGCCAAGGGCACCGACGGCCTGCTGCACATCTCAAACGTCTCGCCAGGCGAGCGCGTGGAGACGGTCGAGGACGTGCTCAACAAGGGCGATGAGGTCAACGTGCGCGTGGTCGAGGTCGACCGCGAGCGCGGGCGCATCGGCCTGCGCCTCACCGACGACCCCGACATCGCCGGCAAGACCGTCGAGGAGCTCGCGCAGGTCGGCGGGGGATCGGGATCCCGCCCGCCCGGCGGCGACCGCAGGCCGTCCAGCAACGGGCGCGAGCGCTCGGACCGCCCGCGCCGCGGCGGCGAGCGCGGCTCGGGGCGTCCACGCCACGGTCGCGACTGACGCCGAGCGGCGCGCTTGCCGGCCGAGCATCAGACAACCACGCTTGATCACGGCCTGAGGGTGGTCACCGAGCGCGTGCCAGGCGTGCGCTCGGTGGCGCTCGGCTTCTGGATCGGCGTGGGCTCAGCGGGCGAGCGCGACAGCGAGGCCGGCATCTCGCACCTGCTCGAGCACATGCTCTTTCGCGGCACAGAGCGCTACGGCTCGGAGGAGATCGACCAGATCTTCGACGCGATGGGCGCGGAGATCAACGCGGGCACCGACAAGGAGTCCACCTCGCTGTACAGCCGCGTGATCGACAGGCATCTCGACGACGCCTTCGACGTCATGGCAGACATGGTCTGGCGGCCGCGTTTCGGTGAGCTTGAGACCGAGCGCGAGGTGGTGCTGGAGGAGATCGCGATGTACGAAGACGACCCGCAGGACCGTGTCTTCGACGTGCTCGGTCGCGCGATCTTCGGCTCGCACCCGTTGGGCAGGCCCGTGATCGGCACAAGGGAGGTGATCGCGGCCGCCACGCGCGAGCAGCTGGGCGACTATCACCGCACCCACTACGACCCTCACAGCATCGTGATCGCGGCGGCCGGCTCGGTCGAGCACGACGCGCTTGTGGCGGTGGCGCGCGAGGCCCAGAGCAGGCGCGGGGAGGGGGGGTCGCGTCCGGA
>DATNLQ010000350.1:0-8880 GCA_035602785.1 Solirubrobacteraceae bacterium | reverse complement strand
GACGCAGCGGATCGTGGCCCCGAGCGCCCCCTGCTTGCCGACGGTGTTCATGACCTCGCGCAGGAGTTGCTGATCGCTGATGTTGTCGGCCGCGAGCTGGTCGCGGGTCCGCTGCCGGATCTCGCGACGAAACCGCTCGATCTCATCCGTGGCCGCGTCTCGGAAGTTCTTGTCGAGGTTCTCGCCGGACTCGAGCTGTTCGCTGTCGATGAGCAGCGTCCGCGGCTGGGTCAGCTTGTTACCGTGCTCGTCGTAGTTGCGGAACAGCTTGAGACGACCGTTCTCAAGACTCGTTGAGCCGTCACTATGCTCGCGCTCGAAGCCGGAGATGTAGTCGTAGACGAGCTTGGACGTCGAGGTGTTGTTGCAGACCACGATGAAGCAAGGCGGGACCTCAATCCCTGCCTTGTCCCAAAGTTCGTAGGTCTTCTCGTAGTGCCCGTACAGGGCTTCGAGAGCCGTTTGCAGCTCGACAGGGATACTGAGCGGGTCGAGGACGCCGGCCTGTCCGCGACCCTTCTTCGGCATCTTTTTCCCGATGTGCTCCCACAGGTTGCGAAACCGCGGCATGTCCTCGCCGGGGATGTTGTCGGCGACGGGAACCCGAGGGAGCTTGACGATGCCGCACTCGATCGCGTCCATCAGCGAGAAGTCGCTCATCGTCCACGGAAACAGAGTTCCCTCGGCGTACCCCGAGCCACTCAGAAAGAACGGCGTCGCAGACAGATCGACTACGCGTCTGACTCCAAGTAGCCGGTTGACGGTGTCGACCCCGGTGAGCCAGAGCCGGGCCGCCTCTTGGTTCTTCTCGGCCTCCTTGCGGTCGTCCCCGGTGAGTTTGCCCTCGTCGTCTGGAACGCGCTTCTCGCGGTAGCAGTGGTGCGCCTCGTCGTTGATGACCATCACGCCCTTGAGGCCCATCAGTGCCGGCATAACGCGTTGGAGCATCTGGCCGTCGGTCTCGAGCGTGCTGAGCTCGTCGCCATGGCCCTGGAGCAGCGAACGGCCGCCCTTCGACAGCTCGAGCGTCTCCCTCGGTTTGAAGGCGTGGTAGTTGGTGATGACGATCGTGGCTCGGCCGAGGTCCGGCAGGAGGTCCTGCGGGACGAGTTCGCGGTTGCCGTAGTACGCGTCGGGGTCGTTCGGCTGGAGAACCCGGAGCCGGTCGCGGATCGTGATGCCGGGCGCTACGACGAGGAACCCGCGCGTGAAGCGGCTGCTGGTCGGCCGCCGCACCGCGTTGATGGTCTGCCACGCGATCACCATCGCCATCACGGTCGTCTTGCCGGCACCGGTGGCGAGCTTCAACGCGAGCCTTGGGAGACCGGCGCTGGCGTCGGTGTTGACCTCGTCGAGATGGTCGAGGAAGACCTTGCCCTCGCGGCCGAGCTGGGGCGCGACCTCGGTGAGCCAGATAATCGTCTCGACTGCCTCGACCTGGCAGAAGAACGGTCGGACGCCCGTGAAGTCGTGGTGGCGCCAGTGTTGAAGCAGCCGGGCAGTCTCGGGTGTCACCCTCCACTGGTCCGGGTCCGAGATGTGCCGCCACTGGTCGACGTGTCGACGGAGCTCGTTGATGACGCCGGTCGGGTCGTACTGCTGCTCATCGCTCGAGATCCCCTTGCCCTCGTCAAACACCAGCGATGCCTGGGCGCTCTTGCTCGCCTGCCGCGGCTTTGGGATCGGCGTGATGAACGACACGCGCCGACGCGATTCGGCGATCTGCTGCGTCGGCTGGCCCGTCTCATCGAGTTCCCAATGGCGCGACGGGTACTGATATGGCGAGTTGAGGATCGGGTGCTCGAAAAAGTCCTCGATCATTGCCAGCCTGCCACCCGCGGCCGCATCGCAAGGCTCGGCATGCCTTTGGCCGAAGGCCAAGGTCCTGTGATCGGGACAATCAGCGTGAGCACGAGCGTCAGCCTATCCGCTGCCCGACGAGTCACTCTCCCCAAACGAGCGACTCAAGAGGGCGCCGGCGAGCAGCGGAGAGCCGCGGACAGCCGCACAGGAAAGCCGAAAGGCGCCGTACAGACAGCTATCACGGGGTCGCCCCTGACGGGGCTGTTCAGCGAGCCACTCGTCGAGCACAGCAACATGGACGCCCGGCAGGTCCCCGGCGAGCTTGGCTCTATGGTGGGTCTTGGGCTGTCGACTCCGCTAGCTCCACGAGTCGGCACAGGGCGTTGATGAGCCGCATCTGCTCGACTGAGCGTGGCTCGACGTGCAGGAGCTCCGGGTTGCAGACGAGCACAGCGAGGCAGCGGGCGCGCGAGATGGCGACGTTCAGGCGGTTGCGGCTGTATAGGAACTCGACGTTGCGCGGAACCTCGGCGCCGGAGGAGGTGGCCATCGAGAAGAAGACGACGTGCGCCTCCTGGCCCTGGAACTTGTCCACGGTGCCGATCCGCACGCCCGTGGGCAGGCGGGCGGTCAGGCAGCGCACCTGGGCGTTGTAGGGGGTCACGACCATGATGTCCTCGGGGCCCAGCGGGCGGCTGCGGCCGTCTGCTTCGGTGACGGCTCCGCGCTGGAGATCGTCGATGGCGGCGCGGATCAGCTCGGCCTCCTCGATGGACTCGCGTGTGTTGCCGGTGTGCTCGGCCTCGATGAAGCGCACCCCCGTGCCTGTGAGCGTCCCGGGCGCATCGACGTTCTGGCGTGCGCAGGCCTCGATCGTGTCCAGGCGACTCTCATAGACGACCTGGGAGACGAAGCGGCAGACGTCGGGGTGCATGCGTCTGGTGCGGTCGAGGAAGATTCCAAGCTCTGGAGGGACCGTGCTGTGCTCTCCGAGCAGGTGCTCGAGCACCGAGGCGCCCGCTCCGTCCGGATGGACGCCCTGGGAGACCTGCGCGAGCTGAAGGGGGTCTCCGAGGAGAATCAGGTTGCGGGCGGAGGTGCCCATCGCCAGCGCGTCGGCGAGCGAGACCTGCCCTGCCTCGTCGATCACGAGATGGTCCAGGCTGCCGTCCATGTCCGTGGGCGAGTGCAGCCACGCGGTGCCGGCGACCAAGCGCACCTCGTCAGGCGGTGGAAAGGCATGCACGTCCGGCTCGTTCTCGATGAACGAGCGAGCGAGTTTCGAGACGAACCGCGACTCCGGGTTGTCTTTGGAGCACTTCTTCCAGCCGCGGAAGCCCACGTGCTGCTCGTCGGCGGCTTCCTCGACCTCGTGCAGCAGGTTGTGGATCGCCTTGTGGCTGGTCGCCGCCACGCCAACTCGGGCGCCACGCGCGATGAGGTGGACGATGAGCTGCGCGCCGGTCCACGTCTTGCCTGACCCGGGTGGCCCTTGGATGAACAGGTAGGAGCTGTCCAGGCCCTCGGCGAGGCGCTTGAGATCGTCGATGTGTGGGGAGCCATCCTGCAGCGGCTCGCCGTGGATGCGCCCGGAGATGCGGGGCGGGGCGCGGCGGAGGAGGTCGCGCAGCGCGCGAAGCTCGCCGGGGCCGTCCACGCCCGAGGCGGCTATCACGGCGCCGAGGCGCCGTAGGGCGGCGCGCTGCTCGTCGCTGCGGTACGGGCCACCGGGCACGAGGCCCTGTGGGAGGGGCTCGTGCCCGCGGCTCTGCCCTCGGCGGATGCGCAGCAGACCGTTCGGTGTATCAATCTCGACGACGTCGACTTGGCGCTGGGTCTCGACATCGCGGATCTCAGCGCCGGGAGCAAGCTTGTGCTCCTGCTCACGGAACCGCAACGTGTGGATGAGCGAGCGCTTGTCGATGATCGGTGGCTCGGCTGGGTCCTCGGTCAGCTCGCCGATCGCCTCGGCGTCCTCGACGAGGTCCTCCTGGGACATTTCAAGCCGGTTGAAGTACGCCCACCAGACCGGCTTCTCCTCGCGGCGGTGGTAGTGCAGGACGTGCGCCATCAGCCAGCGCGCCCGCTGCTCCTCGCTGCCTTCCGAGTGATCATCAGGCAGGTTCCGGACGAGCGCGGCCTCGATCCGGACGATCTCATCGAGCACCGCCGTGGCCTCCGGCGAGGCCACGTGTGGCTCTGAGGCTGGCCGCCACGGGATCGCGATGGCGAACTGCTCCTGCGCCTCGGTGCGACGGTCGAGCAGCCAACGGTGCAGCTCCACGGTCGAGAGGCAGTCGACCTCGTTGTAGGTTTCGATCGCGTCCAGGATGCCGGGCTCGCCCGTGTCGAGCCATTCCTCAAAGCGCACGATCGAGTCACCTGCATCGGTGACGTCCTGGTCGCGCTTTCGCATGTAGAACTCCTCGATCTGCTTGATCGAGTACCCCGGCTTCGAGATACGCATCGCCTGGACCGTGACCGCGTACAGGTCCACGAGAATCTTTTCGCGTAGCACACGGTCGATCTCCTCCTCGCGGGTGCCGTGGCGGCCCATGAGCCGCTTCAGTGCCGAGGGCTCATACGGCGCGTAGTGGTAGACGTGGAGTGCCGGATCCTCCGCGAGCGCCGCGATGACGAAGTCGACGAACGCCTCGAACGCGACCTTCTCCTCGCGCCGGTCGTGCGCCCAGAACGAACGAAAGACGGGACCGCCCTCCTCGATGCGGGTGACCCCAAAGAGATACTCGAGCCCATCGCCCTCGTAGAACGGGTCGCCCTCCATGTCGAAGAAGAGATCGCCCGGCCGCGACTCGGGCAGCCGCGCGAAGCCCCGTCCCTCCTGGGGTCGCAGGAGCTCATAGATCTGCTCGCCGGTTGAGCGCTCGTGCAGCTGCAGCCGGGCCTGCTGACGCAGCCGCTCGAACGTGGCTCGTCCGATGCGCGCGGGCCGATCCGCGGGCTGCACCACGGCGAGTTGCGTCCATGTCGTGATGCCCGTGCCGCTCAGCCGGATCGCCTGGGCGCGCCCGAGCCCTGCAACAAGCGATAGGTGGTCGTCGGCTTCACGGCGTGCTGAGCAGTGCTCTGACCACCTACACAGGCCGCAGTGCTCAACCGGATCAGGGTAGGTCCCAGCGAACTCCTCTGTTAGCCGGGTCTCATAGCGGCGGCGCAGCCGGCGATAGAAGGCCGAGAACTCATCGAGCCGAAAGCTCGCCCGCTCTCGCGAGCCGAGGATGACGTGCATCAGCGCCGGCAAGATGCCCTGAACGCTCGCGAGCAGATCCGAGTACAGACAGAGCTGGACGAGGTAGCCGGGCTTGGCGTGCCGGGCGAGCTTGGTGTCGAGCACCTCGTAGCTGTAGCCGCCGAACGCTGGGGATGACACGGGTACCTTTTCGAGGAAGTCCGCAAAGCCACGCCAAGAGCCGTCGGCAAGCGCGGCCTGGTAGATCACGTCGACGCCGGCCCGCATTGCGGCGATCGTTTGCTCGACCGCCTCAGCGTCGCTGACGAGCCCGTCTATCACCGACGGAATCACCGCGACATCCAGTCCCTGTCTAATGAGTGAGTCGAGGAACGCCTGCTCATGCTCGTCGCCCTTGCGGGCCACCAGGTCCGTCGAGTCGGTTCTCGTGCGCTCGATCGTCTCGGAGCCCTGAGCCACCCGGAGGTCGAGTGCTGACAGGTGCTCGCACTCCAGAAACGCGACGAGGTCTGATGCGGAGAGGAGGAGGTGCCCGTCTCTGTGCTGCATCGGAACATCATGGACGGTCCCGGGCGTGCGGCGCTCAGTCGCGCGTTCCGCGCCACGCGGACCATCGACGGGACTATCCGATCGAGCAAGTGGCCGCGCTGAATCCAGGTGGTTCGACGCTGGCTTCCGTGTCGTGGGTCTTGAAGCTCTCGGGCTGCGGCCGTGTGCTCCTGACAGGAGGCTACCGCCCGTCGACCGGCTCTGGGAGGCTACGCGCACCGCACCCGACGTCCGAGGAGGCCCAATGACCCGCAACATCAGGCGTGCAACGATCGGAGTCCTGCTGGCGGTGATCTCCACCACAGGTGGAGTGTTGGCGTCGAGCGCTGCGGGCGGCTCAGGAAGCGCCGTGCTCGGCTCGGCGGAATTCGCGAAGCCCGACGGCGAAGGCTGGGGAAGCGCGCAGCCGGCGAGGGTCTATAACGGCGGCGACCCCAGCGGGCTCGTGACCGAAATCCACTGGACGAGCTGGGGCAGCAGCACCGCAATCGGGTACGGCCTCAACTCGATCTTCAAGCCCGGCGGTGGCTACTACAGCCGCCCGGTGATCGTGGAGCTACGCGCGCAGGGGCTGGGGCATTGCGGCAGCCGACCGGCTTACACGCAGCTAGCAATCCGCGGACCGTCGAAGCCAGAAGGGCAGCTCGGGTCGTGGCACTTGTGGTCGGAAGCCAAGAGCTTGTGCCGATTCGGGTTCTAGAGCCAGCGCCCCGACCGCCGGGGCTGCTGGGCGAGCCATTCGTCGAGCATGGGGCGCGCGAAGCGGATATGCCGGCCGACCCGATGGCAAGGCAAGCGGCCGGTCCTCACGGCCTCATAGACCCAGCTCGCCCTTGACGTTGAGAGACCAAGCCGCCTGGTCCGTGCGAAGGAGTCGATCCTGCGTCAGCTGGCCGCGTGGCTAGCAGCGCGCCTCTACGCGCCCCGCCGAGCCCGGCAGCTCTGGGCGCTGCCATCAGCCGTTGCACCTTCTTGCTCACAGAGTAGCGCTCGCTCTGACGGCCAGCAGGCGCTGCTGAAAGTCGCTCGCCGACCGCTGCGGCGGCGTCGCTTGCTCAGCTTTGAGGTGGATTAGATCGGAGTCGCCGCACGCTAGCCGGACCCGGTCCTATCGTGAAGCCGTGTCCGACCCGCGCAAGCACCACTTCGTGGCGCAGGTTTATCAGCGCGGATTCGCGCGCCGCAAGGGTAAGTCGTTCCAGGTGCGTGTCCTGAACAAGAGGTCAGGTGAGGGCGGCATCCGCAACGTTCGCGACGCGTTCTCCCAACGCGACTGGAACACCATCAAGACCGAGGAGGGACTGAAGGAGTTTGGCGTCGAGCGCGTCTTGGCCGAGCACATCGACGCCCAGGCTGCGCCAGCTCTCGAAGCCACACGCGAGCACCAATTCCCGTTGAGCCGCCCCGATCGGGAGGCGCTCGCGATGTTCATGTCGGCTCAGCTATCGCGAGGGCGCGCAGTTCGCGAAGGATTGGCCGAGTCGATCGTCGAGGTCAACCGGCTGCTACTTCGCCTGGGAGCTGTGAACTATTCCGACGAGCGGCTGCGCGAGATCACCAGCCAGGAGCCGTCGGCCGAGCTGCGGGAGATGATGGCGAACAGCGAGAAGTACGTCGAGATCCAACCGACGAACGCGATGCTCCTGCAGGCGATGTTCTCGTCCGTGCAAGAGATCGCCGAAATGATCGACAGGCGGACGTGGACGCTGGTGCGATTCGACTCGCCCTGTCTCTTCACGGGAGAGCACCCGTTCGTCCACATCAACCCGTCCGGCGAATCGCTCGGGTTCGGCGTCGCGACGGCCGAGCAGCTGTATCTGCCGACATCGCCTACCCAGGCCGTGGTGCTCTCCCATCCGTGTACGAGCTGGCCCGAGGCACGCGTCGAGGGAACGATGGAGTTGGCGACTCGACTAAATTGGACGATGCTGAGCCATCCGTCGAATGAAGAGCTTTTGCTCCACCCCGACGCGGCCAGCCATCCCCTGCCCTCACCGGCGCTGCTGGCAAGGAATAGCGTGTGGCCCTGATCGTTCTGCTCCCCCGTTGTGCAGGCGAGGTCGCGGTAGCACTGAAGCTCCACGACCGACAGACGCTTCGCGGAAGCGAACTCCGAGAACCAACGCCGCTTGCTTGGCCACACCTGAGCCGCACTCTGCCGGGCGTAGCGAGGCCCGGCAGACAACAAGGTGCTAGTCGCTGCGGTGCGCATCGACTGCCTTCCCGGCAGCGTAGACTCGCATGATGCAGAGCTTCCGAGGCCGCGAGCGCAGTCGGCACATGGATGACGACCGGCCCCTCGGTGATCTGCTCTGTGGTGGGGTCGTACCCGCCGCCCCAAAACAGCGCTGCCGCTTCGTAGACGCTCAGCCCTTCCTCGCGGATCGCTCGCCTCTGGAGTGCGCCCTTGCCGCGCGCGTAGTCGTCGAAGTGCTCAAGCATGTTCCGGGCGGCCATCGCGTCGGGCGTTGCCGTGTCGAAGTCCTCGATCGCCTGGTTGAGACGATCACGCGCGACCTCGCTGACGCCGAGGCCCTCAAGCTCATCGGCCTGCATCCGGGCACACAGGCGCAGTAGACGCAACTGCCCGAAGATCTGCCGCGCGTAGATTTGCTGCCGGTGATCGACAGCGCCACTCGCCTCGGATGCGAACAGCAGCAGCGCTTGAAGCACCCACCACGATTGCGAGACGGCGATCGCGTACGGGTTCTCTGCCGGAGACCACTCGTCCTTCTGCTCGTCGCTCATTAATCGAAGGATCGCGTCTCGGGGACGGTGCGCTGAAACATGTCCGCGGTAGTGATGGCCTACCCCCCGTTCGGCGAAGACGTCCTCGAACCGGCTCGCCAACGCTCGTGTCGCGCTCGGCACGAAGCCCGCGGTTCAGAACCTGCTTCGAATGGATCGCCGAGCAATCCTCGCCTCGCTTGTGCCGAGCGGTATGGCGAGAGGCGGACTCGAACCGCCGACACCTCGATTTTCAGTGGCGAGGCGAGCATCCTGAGCCGCCCTGCGGAGGCTAGCGAAAAGGCCCGCGTTTGCTGGCATTTTGGGCTGTCTTTGGTGGTGGCCGAGGCCCGCGCCATCCGCCGAGATACCGGCGGATACCCGTGGATACCGGGAGGTTTGGGCCTACGGGCGGTGTCCGTCGGCCCAAACCCAAACCGAGGCCAAGCCCGGCAGGATGGCTATGCGGCGTGTCTGCGGCGGGCCGGACGGCGATTGTAGGCGTGGATGATCTCGATCGCGTTCTCGAGCGCCGACAGGGGGCCGTGGTCGTGCCAGCGCCGGCGGATCCGTACAAGCGCTGATTCCTG
>DATNLQ010000080.1:0-2363 GCA_035602785.1 Solirubrobacteraceae bacterium | reverse complement strand
CGCTGGAGGCGATCGCGCGCTACCTGGCGCGCGAGCTGGGCCCGCGCGCGATCCGCGTGAACCTCGTGTCGGCCGGGCCGATCGAAACGCTCGCCGCGGGCGGCATCCCCGGTTTCTCACAGCTCGCCGACGTGTGGTCCGCGACCGCCCCGCTGGCCTGGGACGCCGAGGATGCCGGGCCGGTGGCCGACGCGGCCTGCTTCCTGTTGTCGCCGCTCGCACGCGGGATCACCGCGGAGATCGTGCACGTGGATGGCGGCTATCACGCGATGGGCTGCCCGCCGCCGGAGGCGATCGCGCAGGCGCCGGCCGAGCCGGTGGCGCCGGCCTCGGCCGAGCCCAGTCCGGCAGGCGACTCCGCGGGCGCTCCCGTGCCCGCCGTGGAGCGCGGATGAGCGGCTCGATCCTGCTGACCGGGGCGACGGGTTTCCTCGGCATGGACGCGCTCGCGCGCTTGATCGAGCGCGAGGAGGAGCAGGTTGTGGTGCTCGTACGCGCGCGCGATGACGCGGGCGCAGGCGAGCGGTTGCGGGAGGTGCTGGCGCGTCTGTATGACCGCGTGCCGGATGCCGCGGACAACGTGCGCCCGGTGCGCGGCGACCTGCTGGAGCCCGGTCTCGGCCTGTCTGCGCGCGACCGCGCGCGGCTGATCGGATCGGTCGATCGGATCGTCCACTGCGCGGCGTCGATCTCCTTCGATCTGCCGCTCGAGCAGGCCCGCGAGATCAACGTGCAGGGCGTGGCGCGAGTGCTCGAGCTCGCACGCGAGATCGCTGCGGCCGGGTCGTTGCGCCGGCTGGTGCACGTATCGACCGCATACGTAAGCGGACGCCACGCGGGTGAGTTCGGCGAGCAGGACCTCGACGTGGGTCAGGAGTTCCGCAACACCTACGAGCGCTCCAAGCACGAGGCCGAGCTGCTGCTTCGGGCACAGGCGAGCGACCTGCCGCTGGCGGTGGCGCGGCCGAGCATCGTGGTCGGGCATCGGGCCAGCGGCTGGACGTCTGCGTTCAACGTCCTGTACTGGCCGATGCGCGCGTTCGAACGCGGCCTCTTGCAGGAGGTTCCCGCACGCGAGGACTCGATCGTGGACTTCGTGCCGGTCGACTACGTGACCGACGGCGTGCTCGCGCTGCTCGACGACGAGGGTGCGCACGGGACCTACAACTTGGTGGCGGGCGAGCACGCGCTGACCGCAGGCGAGCTGGTGGCGCTGCACTCCTCGATCACCGGGCGTCCGCCCGTGCGTTTCGTGGCGTCGCGCGGCGACTCGGGGCTGCCGGCGGGGGCGGAGACGTTCGCGCCGTACTTCGACGTGAGCTGTCGCTTCACCGATGATCGCGCCCGCGGCGTGCTGGAGCGGGCGGGCGTCGAGAAGCCCGATCCGCGCGACTATCTGGACCGGCTGATCTCCTACGCGCGCGCTACCGCTTGGGGCAAGCGGGCGACCTCGCGACAGGCGTCGTTCCGACATGCCCCCGCGCAGAAGACAGGCGTCTTTACATAGACGCCTGATAGCAGTAACAGTTCACAAACCCGCAACTCTGGCGCCTGGGCGTTGTCCTAACGCGCATGTCCCGAGTGTCAGTCGTGCAGGAGAGCTCGTGGCGCGCTTCCAGGAATGGCTGGATGACAGCATCCTCGTGGCTGGCGCGATGCCGAGGCTCCAATCCGGCCTGGGTGCTGGTCATACTCGAGATAACCGCGATACTGGTCCTGGGCGTGGCGACGGTCTCCCGCTTTCACATCTTTGCCGAGGTTGATGAACGAGCTCACCTCGCCTACGTGCAGGAAGTGGCCGAACGCGGCCACATACCATGGGTGGGTCGCGATCGCATCCCTTGGCAGGAGGTCGCCTTCGAAGCGGGCACGTATCCTCGTCCCAGCTCGCTGAGCCTCTCGCCGCTCAGCCTTGGGGGGAGCAGCTATGAGGGATGGCAGCCACCCCTCTACTACATGCTGGCGGCGCCGGCTTTCCTGATCCCGAACGACTATCGCGACAAGGTCTATGCGGTGCGCTCCTTCGATTTTCTCCTTCTGCTGGTCGCAGTGGCCATCTTGGCCATGCTCGCTCGAGCCGTGTTCGCCGAGCGCTGGCTGGTCGCTTATTGCATGGCGCTCGTGCCGATCCTGTGGCCGGGCGTGATCGTACGCGCGATCACCGTCTCAAACGCCGCCCTGGAGCTGCCCCTGGTAGCCCTCTACGTGCTCGTTCTCTGGAATGCAAGCGTGAAACCGCGTGCAAGCTCACTGTTCGTCGCCGGGGGATTGTTGGGACTGTGCATCCTTACTCAGCTCACTCTCGTGTGCCTGGCGCCCTTGCTTGTGGTCCCGCTCGCTGCGCTGTTGCGCCAACGGCGCGA
>DATNLQ010000333.1:0-12261 GCA_035602785.1 Solirubrobacteraceae bacterium | reverse complement strand
GCGCTCGACATGAAATCACCCGCCCGCTTCGCCCGAGCCTGGAGCGCCCAGCACGAGCCGCTCGGCGACACCCCTACCCCGCAACAGAACAACACACACCGACTCTCACAACAGGTGGACCCATGAACGGGGTCCGGTCACCTCAGCTCCGCCGCTCACCCTGGCGGTGAAGTACTTGACTTGGTCGATCTCGTCTTTGGGAAGAAGCAGCTGTGAGAGCCGGCGCAGGTCAAGCCACTTGCAATCGGCGAAACGCCAGCGCAGCGCGCTGTAGTACAGGTTGAGCCCGTCGATGTAGACGTTTGCCTTCATTGCGCAAACCTACCGCGCGACACGGCCCTATTGAGCGATGGCGTCGGCGAGGCGTTCGATCGCTCCTGTGTCCATGCCCTGCTCACCGAGGTCCTCGCGCGAAACGTATAGGTCGGTGCGATCCCTCGCGCGGGTGACCGCTACGTAGGCGCGCTCGCGGTCTGTTTGCCAGCCGCCGGTCAGCACGAACCCGCGCTCTACCGTGCGGCCCTGGGCCTTGTAGACGTGTTGGGCGTATGACAGGCGCAGGTCGCCGAACTCGCTGGTGTTCACGTTGACCTCGCGCTGGTTTGCTCCGTGCGTCTGGATCGTCACGCGATCGTCGCCCTTGGTCTGGGCGACGGTGCCGAGCGTGCCGTTCTCCACACGCTGCTGTCCGGGTGGGTAGTGCGCCGCGGTGAAGATCACATCGTCGCCCGCCGCCAGGCCGTATGGCCGGTCGGGCAATTGGACCTGATGTGCGCCCAGCTCGCCCGCCCGCGCCCTATGTTCTTGGGCGAGCGCGTTGATGCGGTCAAGCTCCACGTTGGACGCGTCCGTCAGCATCACCGTGCGCTCGCCCGGGTGCTCCTGGCGGGCACTGGCCCAGTCGCTGACCATCCGCTGCGCCGCATCCTCGCGGCTGTCTGAGATGTGCAAGCGGTCGTGGGCCTGGTAGCTCGCGAGCGCGCGCTGTGATTCGCCCTCGCGGACCTGCGCCCACGCTCCGCGCTCCCACTCATGCTGGGCGCGGTGAACCTCGCTCAGCGGCGCCGTCGGCACCTGCACCTGCAGCGCCGCAAACATGCCGCCCGCGCCGATCGCAGACAGCTGCGCCTGGTCGCCGACCAGCACGAGCTTGCTCTCGCCGCGCACCGTCAACTCGGTCAGACGCGCCAGGCGGTTGGTGTCTGCCATCCCGGCCTCGTCCATCACCACGACCGTCCTCGAGTTCATCGCCGTCTGGCCGTTTTCCACCTCGCCGAGAAGCTTGTCGGTTGTGACCGAGCGCTGCAGGCGCGCGTCCGCGCCCAGCCGCTCTGCTGTCGCGCCCGCGACCGCAGTGCCGATCACCTGATAGCCCTCACGCTGCCATGCCTGCGTCGCTGCCGAGATCACCACCCCCTTGCCCGTCCCTGCCTGGCCGACCAGGACGCTCACGCCGCCGCGGCCCGTGATCGTCTGCAGCGCCTCGCGCTGTTCGGCCGACAGCGGCGCGCCGATCTCGCGCTGCACCTGCAAGCGCGCTTCACGCAGCGTCGCCTCGGCGACCGGCGCCGCTCTCTCCTGGGCGCGCGATCCGGCGACGGCGAGCGTGTGCTGCTCACGCTCGCGCAGCTCCCGCGTCGTCCACAGGCCGGCCTTCAACGCAACCAGCTCACCAGAGCGGACCAGATCCGCCACCACGCGGTCTGCCTGCGCGGGATGGCAGACGCCCGCTGACAGCTCATACGCGCGGGCGCGCAGGTCTCGCTCGCTGATCGTCGAGCGGTCTTTCGTCGCGGCCGCCAGCAGATCACGGGCGAGATCTCGCTGCTCGTGGCGCGTCGGCTGCAGGGCGCGCTCGGGCGCGAACAGGGCCTGCACGCGCTCGCGCGTGAGGCCGTACTCCTCGGCGACCGCCCGCCAGGAGCGATCGACGTCCACCGGCGCCGCAAGGCTCTTGGTGCCCCGTGTGGAGGTCGTCAGACTGCCGAGCTCGCCCGCGCGTGGGTCACGGCCGTAGCGACCGCGGAAGGCTCGGGCGGCGCGGTCGATGTCCGCCGAGCGCGCCGACCAACGCTCAGACAGCTTCTCCGGCACGCCCGCCACCTCGAAGTAGCGGCCATCCCTGCCCGTGCGGCCACGTACCTCCAAGCCGAGCTGCTGTAGGTGGTGGGCGAGCTCTGCGCGATACCACGCGCCGTTGGCCCGCGCCGAGCGAAACAGCTCACGCGAGTCGACCGCTGCGAAGCGACCATCCCTACGCTCTGCCCCGAGCACGACCACATGGGAGTGCAGCTGAGGGTCGGGCACCCCGCCACGCTCCTGGTCGCGCGTCAGGCGGCTTGAGGTGTGCACAAACTCAGCGGCCAGCAGACGCTCCGCTCGCTCCCATTTCAGCTCGCCGGCCACGCGGGTCCGCAGCAGCTCGACGTCGCGCTCGACCCTGGCGATCGTGCCCACCACCGCCCTGCCGTGCGCCGCCTCGATCTGCGCGCGCTCATACGGCGAGGACACAGCCCACAGCGCTGATACCGACTTCGGCGCGCTGAACGTCACATCGATCCCCGCCACCCGCGAGCCATCGCCGCCCGCGCGGCGCAGGTCGTGGCCGTCTGCCGGTGAGACACCGCGCATCAGCGCCTCAAGGTCATCACGCCCCACCCTGTCGTTCGGATCAAGGCCGAGCGACGCGAGCATCGCCGGCGAACCATGCCAGCGACTCTGCGCCTGCGCACCCGACAGACCATCCGCCTCTCCCCCACCATCGCCCGTGTAGTAGTCGCCACGAGATGAGGTCGTCGTCAGATACTCCGCATAGCCCGCCGCCGCTTCGCCCGAGATCTTGTGAGTCGTCTGCACCCCGGCGAACGTAACACCAGCCCGACGACCGCACAATATGTGTGAAACTCACACGAACCCGCAACAACGCAGCGACAACGACCGGACAAACAATTTAGGTAAAGATGGGGCCTCCAGCACCCTGGTGCGTATAGTCTGCTTCGCTTTTGCGCCTGGGAAGGCACAACGCTCGGGGGAGGTACGGCAGCTGCACACCACAGGCGCATATGGGCCTCTTGGTCGGCGGGCAAGCGTGCGATTGTGAGTCGGGCGAGACATCACGGATCGCTGGGGTCCAGAGACCAGAGCTTGCGCGAGATGTCCATCACGGTGATCTCGTCGAGGACCATGTCTACCTCGATACAGCCCGTCTGGAAGTTCCCGCTCGCCGACGCCCCCGCCGCGACCTGCTCATCGAAGACGCGCTCGACCTCCAGCGTGGCATCCTCAAGCGCCTCGCGATCCAGCGTGCTCACTGGCGTCAAGACGATCATCACGGCGTCGGCCTCGATGTCGATCGACCAGCGCATCACCATGCCGGCGACCGTCAGCGTCCTGGCGTATTCGAGGACCACGCGTCGCAGCAACATCTCGTCGGTCGTGGCCGCCTCAGCGGTCGCGTCGTCGGGCTCGGGCCACTCGCCCAGACAATGCGCCGCGCCGGCCACACGCCCGGCTTCCCGCCCCACGCGCTTGCGCAGCGCCATCCACGCGTCCGAGTGTGCGGGCGCCTCGGATTCCACCAACGCCAAACCGTCGCGCAACGCGTCAGCAAGCCCCGCGCGAAAGCGTCCCATCTCCTGCTGTGCGATCTCGCGCGACTGTCGCCATTGCTGATGCTGAGGCGACTCGGGCAACACCACATCGATCGTGCGCAGCCGCTCACGTCCAGCCTGGGTCAGCCCCCACGCAGGCATCCCCGCGTAACGCGCGTACTCAACCAGACCAGCCGACACCAGGGCGTCCAGCTGACGGCGCACCAGGCGCCACGCACCCGAGCGGGTGCTGATCGCCAGATGCAACGTGATTGTCCCCGAACCCGCGATCTCCCTGTCGGCGTTTGAATGCCGCGCAGCCCTATCCAACGCCGCCAGCACCACATCGTCTGTGAACTGTTGGACGGTCATCGCTGCCCTCCCACGCCGCGGACCCGCGCTGTGAACTCGCGCACCGCCTGCACCTCTGCCTGCTTGGCGGGGCGCCGCGGGTCGAACTCGGGGAGATCGGCCAGCCAACCTTCCAGCAGCGCCAGTATCGGATCCAGCGCCACCAGCAGAGCCTGCGCGTGCTCGCCGGGGTCGACCTGCAGGCCCACAACGGAATGGTCATCAGGACTGGTCCAGCCGATTGCGTCCAGAAGACGCCACATGCCCCGCAGGCGAGCACGGACCTGCTCGTGCTCGCCCGGGTCGCGCCCGGCCTGGTCGATGCCTTCAGCGCAGTCGCGCAACGCCGAAAACGCGCCCTCGCGGACCCTCGCGATCACGCCGGGCGGGATGGTAACGGTGCTCATCGGATCCTCCTTGTCGTTGGAGGCCCCGGGAGACAGCCATGGCACGGGCCAGCCCGCCCACACCGGGGTAGGCTGCCAGCGCGCCGGGAGCTAGTCCTCTCGGTGCCACGCCCCCGGCCGTCGCAAGCGGCGCGGGGGCACTATTTGATTGGGAACTACCTGCCTACGTCGCCGGCCACAGCCGGCACGCGTTCCTCTGCGCACAGCAAGTCGCGAAAACGCACCGCCGCGCGCGACGCGAACACGAACTCCCCACAGCAATGCACCAAGCCCGCCGCCCGCAGCGCCGCGACCGCCCTGACCGTCTGGCGCTCACAGCCCAGCTCAAGCGCGAGCTCTCTCACCGACCACTGCGCCGGGCCAGGCAACTCCAACAGCAACGCGAGAACAGCGAACTCGGCCTCATCAGCCCGCAGCCCGGCAGCCGGCGCACTAGCCTGATCGTGCATGGGAAGGCATCTCCTTTCCGTGCCACGGCCCCGGGGCAGTTACCGCTGTCGCCGGGGCCAAAAATGGCGTTGACCGGACCAAACTACACGGCGGCGCCCTCAAAAGCCAGGAAAAGGCCGAAACCTGGCGCGCAAACGCTCATGAGTTTGAGATCTATGCCGGCTGTCTGCGCCGAGCCGGTCAACGGTCTCACCTCACCTTGGCAGAGAGGGCCCATCGCGCTAGGCGAACGACGCAACAAAGCAGGTCCCGTCGGCTATGTTCCGCCCATGGAACCGAACTGTCCGGCTACACAGGAGTCCTGTATACCGCAGCGTCGTCGGGCTGAGGCTTAACCACCTATGGCTCGGACGGCGCCGCGATCGGTTGGGCTATCCGCAGCGACCGGAGCCAGCCGGCGCGCGTGACCTCCACGCTGCTGATTCGGCATGCCCGGGCAGAGTTCGATCATCGAAACACCTCCGCGTATAGCATCCACCTCGCCGCTCGCAGTGTGGGAACCTCAACAGCACACGGCGCCCGCGGCTCTGGCTGGACGCTATGAGAACGACAGCACGCACGCAGGGCGAACAGCGCCCCCTCCACGGATGATCGCAGGCTCAGAGCTCACGTTGACGTACGACGCCTGGAGCGCCGCACTCCTAGAGGTGCTTCTGCCAAGGCTCTCCGCAGAGCGCTGGGGTCAGGTCGCACTGCTGTGCTGCGATGACGAAGCCGTTCATGCCGCCGCGAACGGGCTCGGTAGCGCCGCGAACGAGCCGGCCGCCGAGTTCGGCCGGCTCGTGGAGGCTCGCTTCCACATCGGCCACGACGGTTCGCCCGATCGGATTCGCAGGGACACGGTCCGCTTCCGGACTGGAGAGCACGATCGCGATGAGGTACCTCCGTTCTTTGGCGCGTGTTGCGCATTTGTGCTGGCAGCCTCACGGATGACCAGCGACGGGGCACTTCACACCGGCAACTACTACGACAGGCTCTGGGAAGTTCTCGGCAATCGGCCCACTCACAGCAGCCCCTACGACTTCGGCTATATGCCGTATCTGTTTCAGTACCTCGAGGAGTGGCTTCGGACCGATATCGATGGCGAACGCGGGCACCTGTACGTCCAGAGAAGTGGGCCGCAGCACGTGGGATACGCGATCAACCAGTGCGTGTTCCGTGAGAGGGACAAAGAGCGGCTTGCCGAGTTCTTCGCCGACCGCGTCGGCCGCGGACGCGAGGCGCTCGACCTGGTGCGACTTCTGCAAGTTTCGTCCGACCGGCACCGTCTCACCCAGCGTGCTCGACAGGCCATAGCGGCCCCTGAGCTCCAAGAGCTCGCGCGAGCCGCTCTCACGCACGCGTTCGAGACGTGGGACGGAACGCGCCCTGACCCGCGCGGCGGCCGCTCATGGCTTGCGAGCCTCCATCTGTCGGTCAACCGAAATGTGCGGCTGACGATCAGCGCCCCCGAGGCGCCGGAGGGCCTCGCACTCGATGAAGAGCGTGTGCTCGAGCATCCGGAGCGCGACCGCGTGCCCCTGCTGGCGAGTGAGCTTTGCGAACTCGTCACTCACGGGATCCGCTGGGGCTCGACGGAGGCAAGCGGCATCTATCTCCCGCGCAGCGGCGAAACGCTGGTGTTTGAGGTCCGCGAGGACAGCGGCCTGGTCTGGGTATCCGCGCCGGAGGCCGAGCACGTGTTCGTTCTGACATGCGACCGGGACATGCAGTCTCGCCTCAGGAGCCACTTGGTTGACATCAATGCGCCGAGCGTGCTGCCGGAAGGATGGAGACTTCACGCCAGGGTCCCAGTCGCCGAACTTCCCACGGGCCTCGCGGGGTCGGTCGCTAGTCGCCCACCGGTGGCCCTCGTCGCCGGACTACGCATAGGAACGAACCGGTATCTCGCCGGATGCGGCCCACGACTCGAGATCGGAGACGTAGATGAGCGCATCAGCGTGTGGGTTGACGACTTGGAGTACGCCGTCCTCGACGCGGGAGGCAACGTCCAGCTGGATCTGCCCGTCGGCGAGCATCACCTTGACGTCGGAAGCGGACTGGTTCACTGGACACTGCATTTTCTCGAACGCAATCCGGCTCGGCCGGCATACGGCCAACTCGTCTATCCGTTCAGCGACCGCGGATCTCGTGCCGGCGCATCGACGCGGAGCTCGATCGAGGGCCCGACGGTTTGCGGTGCGTTGTTGAGCGAAGCGTACTCAGGAGACATCCCCCTGATGCTGCGCACGACGAATGTTGTGATCGTCGCCGCTGACGGAACTTCCGAGAGCCGGGACGCGCCCGACCCTCCCGGCTGGCTTGCGCACATCGGGCTTGCCGGCAGCGGAACACGATGGGAGGTGGAGATCCCCCCGGAGGCACTGTGGGCGCTGACCGCCACGCAGGCGATCGCCATACGCCCCGCGGTGCCGGTAGCGCCGGACGCCGAGGCACGGGCGGCCATCGAGCGAATCGGCCGCCGTCCGAGGCCGCGTGTGCGAAGTCTCCACCGGGCTGATCGTGAGGCGGCGTTCCAAGCGTTTGCGCAGATCCTGGCTCAGCTGGACGCGGCACCATCATGAGCGCTGTCGTCGACCGCTTTGACGTGCTCTTGGAGTGGGCGTCTGAGCTCAGCGCGGGCTCCTGGTCGCAATGGCGGGAGGCCTGCGGCGGCGTCGGTATCGAGCCGACTCTCGCGATGCAGGATCTTGCCGCGCTCGGGCACATCGAGGTCGACTGGACGGCTGACCGCTTTTCATGCCCGCCACCCACGGCCGCGTTTCTTCACCGCTCCTCCGGGTCCGTGCTCCTAACGGGAGCCCGTCCACGGGGCCTACTCGACCGGCTGTCAGCCGTTTCGAGCGAGGCCGAGGATCTCGACGTCTTCGTGCACGAGCCCGTGTTTCAACAATGCGGACCGAAGACGGTGCTGATCGAGGTGGAGCTGGACGATGTCGGTGACCTCTGCAACGCGCTTGAGCTCGAGTACGTATTCGACCCAGCGCTTCGCATCGCAGAGCGGCTCGCGGTGGCTACGCTTGGTCGGGTCGCCCATCGAGAGGACTGGCCACCACGCGACGAGATACCGAGAAGGTTCTTTAACCCCGAGCAGATGCGCTTCAACAGCGTAGGCACCGACGATACCTGTGGACTGTGGTGGTACGAGGGGTATCGTCGCGAGGAGGCGTGGATAAGGGACGAGGCGCAGTGGTGGCAAGTCCCGACGCGCGAGTACGCTCCCTACTTGGCTTATCCCAACGCGACCTTCCTGCTCTACAGCCCTGAGCGCCGCCAGCTGAGAGTGCCGGCCCGCGTTCCACTGCCGCCGCTGCAGGCTCGAGCCGCGACGCTCGCGTCCGGCAGGCTCCCACGACGGGCGGCATCCCCACTCGGAGACGTGAGGTTCTACGAGAACATCTCATGCGAGCTCGCGCGACGCATCTCGCGGAGCCTGGGCACGCCGCTGGGGCGGTCCGCTTGAACCCGAGCGAGTTGCATCGTCGTCTCGAGACCGCCTACCGAAGCTTCTACGACTCCGCGTACGCCATCGCAGACCCGAACCTGGCGAGCGAGCGGAGCCGCCTGCTCGCCGACGGTGGAATCTCGACGGACGTTCTGATCGAGCCACTGCCGGGCTATGCGAGTTCAGACCAGCTGTTTGAGCAGGTAGCCGGCGAGCTCGGGTTGGGCGAGGACGTGGCGGGGTTCGTAGCGCCCGTCATGGACGGACGGCCCCTTTACGTGCACCAGCTGGAGGCGGTCGTCGCCGTGCTTCGCGATGGGATGCACTCAGCGGTAACTGCCGGCACCGGCTCGGGTAAGACAGAGTCCTTCCTGCTGCCCGTGCTGGCCGCTCTCGTCGCCGAGTCGCGTCGCTGGGAGGGCAGCGGCGGCACGCCCCAGCCGTGGTGGCGTCGCGACCGTTCTCGGTTCGTGGGCGCCCGCGAGGACGAGACCGGTCGCGAGGCGGGCGTGCGTGCGCTGATCCTCTATCCGATGAACGCGCTCGTCGAGGACCAGCTTGTGCGGTTGCGACGGGCCCTCGATGGCCCCGAGCAAATCCGCTGGCTCGACAGGTGTCGATCGGGACACCACTTCTACTTCGGTCGTTATACAAGCCAGACACCCAACGATTCCAGCGAACTCAAGGCGATACTGCGAGGTATCGACCGGCGCGCGCAGGCCGCTGATCGTCGCGCCGAACAGGCCGCGGTGGAAGGCGACTCGACCGACTATCGGTCGTTCGTACCTCGGCCGCTCGGGGCCGAGCTACTGACGCGCAAAGACATGCAGCAGACGCCGCCGGACATCCTGATCACCAACTACTCGATGCTCAGCATCATGCTCACCCGTCCAGACGAGCGGAAGGTCTTCCAAGCAACGCGGCAATGGCTTCACAGTCATCCCGATAATCGCTTTCACCTCGTCATCGACGAGTTGCACTCATACAAGGGGACTCAGGGAACGGAGGTGGCACTCTTGCTGCGCAGGCTGCTCCATCGCCTTGGCCTTGAGCCCGACTCCCGGCAGCTGAGGATCCTCGCGGCCTCCGCTTCTCTGGGCGACGATGCCGAGGCAGCGCTCGACTACCTCCAGGAGTTCTTCGGACAGTCACGGGAGCGGTTCACCGTCATCCCCGGCCGTCCGCGACGACAGGGCGATCCGGCAGCTGCGCAGCTAGCCTCGCACGACGCCGACCGGCTCGCTGCCGGTGGCCTGGAAGGTGCCGCGCTCGAGAACTTCGCCCGCACGGTGGACCTTCCTGGGCGGCTCATCGCGGCCGCGACCGGACCGGGCGGCGGAGTCCAGGCGACCCCGCTGACCAAGCTCGCGGAGCATCTCGACGCACAAGGCAGGCTGGACGTGGCTATCGAGGCCTGCAACGTCGTCACTCACATCACGGGGCTGCCGGAGCATCAGGCACCCCACAGCGAGCGCCTTCCGTTGCGGGCGCATCTGTTCTTCCGAGAGCTGCCCGGCTGGTGGGCCTGCAGCAACCCGGACTGCAGCGAGATACCCGATGAGTTTCGTGACCCTGGCCGCCGTGCGTTCGGACGCCTCTACGGCGAGCCGACGATCCGTTGTGACTGCGGCGGCCGCTGCCTGGACCTGTGGGCCTGTCAGACGTGCGGCGAGGCGTTCCTCGGCGGCTACGGTGCCACCGACCTCGATCGCGGCGTCCACTACCTGCTGCCCGACCTTCCGGAGTTGGAAGGCGTGCCTGATCGCTCAAACCGCGACCGCACCTATACGCGCTACAAGATCTTCTGGCCGAGCGAGCGCGCCCCCATCCAGCGCCGCGCGTGGGAAGGCGCCGGCTTGCAGTTCAGCTTCCAGGCCCGACATCTTGACCCGTTCGCGGGTAGCGTGGAACCTGGGGACGACGAGCGACCTGTCAACGGCTGGCTCTTCACGGTCCAACCTCAGGCGGGCGTCGAACATCCGCCGCTCGCTGATGTCGTTGGCCTCCCGACCCGCTGCCCGAACTGTGGCGACAACCGCGAACTGCGCGCCGTCCGTCGAGGTGCGGACATCGTGCATCTGCCGGTCACCAGCACCGAGCGAATGCGCTCGCCGCTGTGGCAGATGCGCGCGAGCGCCGACCGCGTGGCGCAGATATTGGCCGAGCACCTGCTCGGAGATATCGACGGTGGAGAAGGCCGCCTGGTGGCGTTCTCGGACTCCCGTCAGGGCGCCGCAACACTTTCGGCTGAGCTAGATGCCAGCCACTATCGCGATACCGTCCGCCAGCTCGTCGTGAGATCCCTCACTCGCCGCGCGGCGGCGGCCGCCCGCCTACAGGCCTTTCTCGACGAGGTCGCCAGGCCACGGGAGGAGCGCGACGATGCGCTCATCCAGGAGCTACGGCTCGAGTCGACCGCTGCCCAGGCGGTGATCGCGAGCCGTAGCGAGTTTGCGACCGAGCAGGACATCGCGACCGCTGCCCGGCTCGTGGAGGAAGAGCTCAGCGGGCGAGTGACCCTGATTGCGGTGCGCGACTACGCGTTTGGTGAGCTGCTGACCGTCGGGCGAAACCCCGCCGGGCCGGATGCCGAGGAGACCGACCAGGCCTGGGTTCGCGCTTATGACTGGACGCAGAGCCCACCACAACCACGGGCCGAGGAGGCCAACCGCACAGAGCACGCCCGGGTCAGCCTCCTGCGGCGCGTCGGCGATGCCGTGTTCTCGGGAGCTGGGCGCGATATCGAGTCGCTCGGACTGGGGATCATCGAGCCGGTCGCAGGACGCATCCGGCATCCCGATGGCGCGGGCGAGGAACTCGGCCGGCAGATCATGCTGGGAGTATTGCGTCTGCTCGCCCTTAACCGTTACTTCGAAGGGCGCCGCGAGGGACGAGACGAGAACAGAAACGCGCCCGAGCCGCTGCAGCAGTGGCTGCGCGCGGTCGAGGAAGCGCACGACCTCGACCGCGGATGCCTTCATGAGTGGGCTCGCGACGCGCTGCCCCACCAAGGTCAGCTCGCAGCGCGATGGCTCATACGCCTGGACCTTTGCGCGGTCACGCCTGCAAGCGAAGATCTCTGGGAGTGTCCGCGTTGTCGTTGGCGACACATGCATCCAAGTGCCGGGGTCTGCATCAAGTGCCGTTCGGCTCTCGACGCCGCTCCGACGGCGGCGCCCGGCCAGGTAGAGGACTACTACCGAGACCTCGCACAGAGCGACACGCCCATTCGGCGGTTGCGCAGCGAGGAGCTCACGGGCCAGACCGAGCGTGAGGAAGCGGCTCTGCGTCAGGCGTACTTCCAGGACATCTTCCTTGATGATCGGCCCGCTCGGCCGTCCGGGATCGACGTGCTGTCGGTCACCACGACGATGGAGGCTGGGGTCGACATTGGCGCGCTCAACGCGGTGCTGATGGCCAACGTCCCGCCGATGCGCTTCAACTACCAGCAGCGTGTCGGCCGCGCCGGGCGGCGCGGCGCACCGCTGGCGGTGGCCCTGACGGTCGCGCGTGACCTCTCACATGACCAGTACTACTTCCGCAACCCGCAGCGCATGACCTCCGAGCCTCCGCCCGCGCCCTATCTGGCAACGAACAAGGAGGACATCCTGCGGCGGGTCATGCGGGCCGAGGCCCTGCGCATCGGCTTTCAGAACGTGGCCGCGGCAGTGCCTGAGTTCGAGGGCGGCATCTCCGTCCATGGCCACTTCGGCTCGGTCGAGGCGTGGCTCCACATCGACGGCGTCCGCGCCACCGTCGAGCGCACCGTCACAGACGAGCATGACTACCTCGTCGGCTTCGCATCAGCGCTGCTCGCGTACGCGCGCTCTGAGACCGACGGCGAGGGGTTCGTCCAGCGCTCACTCAACCATCTAGTTGTCCTGCCTACATAGGTTGTGAACGCGGCTGACGGGTGGCCGGTTGCTGATCCCGCTGTGCGGCCTGCGCGTGTTGTAGTGCTCGAGCCAGTGTGGCAGGGCTTTGTTGCGGTGGCGGTGTGAGCGGTAGCTCATGCCGT
>DATNLQ010000317.1:0-3285 GCA_035602785.1 Solirubrobacteraceae bacterium | reverse complement strand
CTTCGGGTCGACGCTCGGAGCTGGTAAGGCGGGCGGGACTCCAGTACTTGACCAGATCGGGGTGAGCGATCACGTCGAACAGCCCGCAGCGCGCGCTCTCGGCGATCGTCTGGAAGTAGCGCCGCCATACATCCTGCACCGACCGGCCGCTGTCCCACACGCTGTAGTCGTCCATGTCCACAGCGCCGTCGCGCAGGAAGTGCACCGACC
This sequence comes from Solirubrobacteraceae bacterium, assembly GCA_035602785.1. GTDB lineage: Bacteria > Actinomycetota > Thermoleophilia > Solirubrobacterales > Solirubrobacteraceae > Palsa-744. The sequence goes on along the minus strand of DATNLQ010000317.1, from coordinate 3,075 downwards.
CGATCACGTAGTCGAAGGCGCGTTCGAGCAGATTGGCCATACGGTCCTCCGCTCCGGCCACGAAGTCGGCCTCGATTCCCAGCCGCAGGTCGGTCTGCTCGCGCACGAAGGCGCAGTACTCGTCGAGGTCGTCGTGCGCGTAGCGCTCCCAAAAGGGATGCCGCCAAACCTCCAGCGCCTGCGTGAAACGATAGACGTGCTCGGAGACGCCGAGCTCGGCGATCCCGCGCTCGCCGGCCACCTCGCGGTAGCGCTCGACGTTGGCCGCGGTGAAGTGCTCGGCGGCGGCGCTCGCGTCAAGGTCGTCGGTGCGCAGATGGACGTGGTAGTCGGTCAGCACGGGGGCTGCGATTCAAGCACGATTCATGGGTGCGTCCGCCCTCAGCCGCTCGGCGGGTCGGACCGGTCGCCCAGCAGCAGCGCCGCCACCCGCAGGTCAAGCGCAGTGGTCACCTTGATGTTCTCGTCGCTGGCCGCCACCACGATCACCCTGCCGCCCTGGCGCTCGATCAGCCACGCATCGTCGGTCGCACGCGCCAGCTCCTGCGCGGGCACGTCCAGGGCGCGCTCCAGCGCCGCCCGGCGAAAGACCTGCGGCGTCTGCACAGCCCACAGCTCGCTGCGGGAGAGTGTCTCGCTGACCGCGCCCGCGTCATCCACGCGCTTGACGGTGTCCGTAACGGGAGTTGCGGCGATCGCAGCATCGGCGTCGCGGTGAGCGCCCAGCGCGTCGATCACGCTCTCGACCAGCGCGGGTGTCACGAGTGGACGCGCAGCGTCGTGGACGAGCACGGGGTCGCCGGGGCCGGCGGCCGCGAGCGCCAGGCGCACCGACTCAGAGCGCGTCTGACCGCCCGCGACCGCCAGGAGCTGCGGCAAGGACTGCGCCGCAAACTCCAATCCGCTGGCAGCGTCCGCGTGGCTGGGCGGCATGGCGATGACGATCTGCTCGATCCCGCGCGCCCGGCGCAGAGCGAGCAGGCTCCACTCATACAGCGGGCGGCCGGCCAGCGCCACGAGCGCCTTGGGCTGTGAGGCGCCGAGACGCTCGCCGCTGCCCGCGGCCACGATCAGAGCAAGGACCATCGCAATGGGGCTGTCGCGCACGCGGCAACTGAAAGCGGCGCTCGTTGCTGCCGCGTGCGCGAGAGTCTCGCTACTTGGCTCCAGCCATTGCCATCTGACTGTTGGCCGAGTCGGCGAGCAGTTCGTCGAGATAGGTCTCGGCCTCGTCCTCGTCCTTGTCGAGCGCGTACATCAGCTCTGATGCGAGGATCTTCTTGGTACGCGTGAACATCTGCTTCTCGCCAGTCGAGAGCCCCTTCTCGCTCTCGCGCAGCGACAGGTTGCGCACGACCTCTGCGAGCTCGTAGATGTCGCCCGTCTTGATCTTGTCGCGGTTGTGCTTGAACCGTCGGTTCCAGTTCTTGGGCATCTCTGAGACCTGGTCGCGCAGGACGTCGAGCACCTTCTGCACGGTTTCCTCGTCGATCACCCTGCGCAGGCCGGCCAACGCGGCATTCTCGGTGGGTACGCGCACCGTCATGTCGTTGTGCAGGATCTTGATCGTCAGGTACTCCCGGCGTTCGCCGAGGATCTCCATGTCTTCCTTCTTGAGCACCTTGCCGGCGCCGTGATGTGGATAGACGACGTGGTCGCCGAGCTCGAACTCGACGTACTCGACCTCGCGTGTGACCTCGATGTCGTCCGTGAACGTTGCTTCTTCGCTTGATGGTTGGGAAATGATGTCCTCCTTCGTCGCGACCGACCGGAGCCGGTCCTTGATTCAAGTCTGCAGGTAGCGATCCACGAGGTTCAGCTCCTGCAGCCGGCGCAGCCCCTCGCGGATGTCCTTGGCCCTGATCTCTCCCACTCCCTCGACCGCCTCCAACTCTGCGTCGGTGGCGCCCAGCAGCTCGTCCAGTCCCCCGAACTCGCCGACGATCGCGCTGACCACCAGCTTGGGCAGCCGCGGGATGCGTCCCAGCACACGGTATCCACGCGGCGCGACCGGGTAGTCGAGCGTGTTGAGCTTGCGGTCATAGCCGAGCAGCTCGGCCAGTCGGCCGAAGTCGAGCAGGTCCTGGTGAGCCAGGCGCCCGATCTCCTCCAGCGCCGCCGCGAAGGCCTCGTCGGAGTAGTTGGACAGGTAGTCGCGCACGAGCGCAGCCTTCTCGGCCGCGGCGCCGACCATCGTCTCCTCCAGTTGCATCTCGATCAGCCGGCCCTCGCTGCCGAGCTCCACGATGTAGCGCTCGATCTCCACGGCCATGCGCGTGACCAGCTCCGAGCGCTGCAGCACTGTGAGCACGTCGTGCAGCGTGGTCCCGCCCTCGAACTCCAGCGCGGTCAGGCGCGTGGACACCTGATCCAGGCGCGTGCGGAATTTGTCGAGGGTGGCCAGCGCCTGGTTGGCCTTGGCGAGCACCACGGGGATGTCCTCGAGGATGTACTTGACGCCGTCCACGTACACCGAGACCACCTCGCGACGCTGCGAGACGGCGATCACGAGCGCTTCGGTCTGCTTGGACACGCGCTCGGCGGTACGGTGCCTGGTCCCCGTCTCGTGCGACAGGATCGTCGGATCGGGCATCAGCTGGACGTTTGCCATCGTGATCTTGGTGGCGTTCGCGTTGAGGATGATCGCGCCGTCCATCTTGGCCACCTGGTAGAGGAAGGCCGGGGTGTAGTCGATGTCGAGCTTGATGCCGCCCGAGAAGAGGAAGCTGAGCTCCTCCGGATCGCCGATCACGATCAAACCGCCCGTACGGGCATGCAGAATGCTCTCGATCCCCTCCCGCAGCGCCGTGCCCGGAGCGACCATCTCGAGGGCCCTGACCAAACCGGGCTCGGGTCGCGCGTCCGTGTCGAATTCTTCGCCGGATCGTGAGGCCACAACTGGACATTCTACGGCATTTAGGCTTTTTTTATCGCGCCCCTTGCCTGTTCTAAGGGAGCGAATCGGGCGGCTCACACCCGGCCGGAGGAAAACTTCGTATGGGCGCCCTTACTACACGTTCTCAGGCCGGGCCTCAGGCAACGTCGCAGGCAACGCCTCAGGCGACGCGTGCAGGG
>DATNLQ010000311.1:0-2153 GCA_035602785.1 Solirubrobacteraceae bacterium | reverse complement strand
TGCCTGGAAGCTGACCGGCAGGGCCGCCAGGCCGCGCAGCCCCAGGTTCGAGCGCCATGTGATCGGCCCCGGCGCCAGGCGCAGGCCGGGCAGCCTGTGCAGCAGCGCCGAGAAGGCGATCTCGCTCTCCAGGCGCGCCAGCGGCGCGCCGAAGCAGAAGTGCCCTGCCCAGCCGAAGGCGAGGTGGCGATTGTCCACGCGCGCCAGATCCAACCGGTCGGGGTCGGGGAACCGCTCGCCGTCGCGATTGGCGGCGCCCATCACCGCGATCACGGCCTGTCCTCGTTTGATCGGCCTGCCGCCGAGCTGCACGTCGTCAGGGGCGAGCCGGGCGGTGTGCTGGCTGGGACTCTCAAAGCGCAGCAGCTCCTCGACCGCCGTCGGCACGAGCGCGGGGTCCCGGCGCAGGCGCTCCATCTCCTCGGGGTGGCGCAACAGCGTGAGCAGCCCGTTGCCGATCAGGTTCGTCGTCGTCTCCTGTCCGCCGACCAGAGTCACGATCGCGTTCGCCACCACCTCCTCCTCGGTCAGGCGGTCACCATCGACCTCGGCCGTGGTGAGCGCGTTGATGAGACCTTCCGTCGGGCGCGTCGCCTGCCGACGGACCGCCTCATGGAAGTATGCGGTCATCTCCTGGAGGCTGTGGGCGACCTTGTCCGCACGGCCGGGATTGTGCTGGAAGTTGCCGAGCATCTCGGCGAAGTCTTCAGACCAGTCCTTGAGCATGCGGTGGTCCTCTGTCGGCACGCCGAGCATCTCCGCGGTGACGATCGCCGGAAGGGGGTTGGCGAGATCCTGCATCACCTCCATCTCGCCACGGGAGCTGACCGCGTCGATGAGCGAGTCGGCGATCTGCTCGATGTGCGCGCGCAGCCGCTTCACGCGCCGCGGCGTGAAGGCCACCGCGGCCAGTCCGCGGACACGGCTGTGCTGCGGCGGATCGAGGAAGAGCATCTGGCGCACCATCACGCATGCGATCGGGGCGAGCTGCTCCATGCCCAGCGCCGCCAGCCGCTCGGGAGTGGGCGTTCGCTTGGCGGAGAACCTGTGCAGGACCTCGACCACCTCCGCGTAGCGCGTCACCACCCAAGCGTGCAGGTAGGGATCCCAGTGCACCGGATCCTCTGCTCGCAGCTTGCGGTAGAGCGGGTAGGGGTCGGCGAGGACCTCTGGATCGAGCAGGTGATACAGGCTGAGGGGAGCCTCGCTCGCGACCGTCATCGGACTATCCGCTGGAGCCCGTCGCGGAAAGGCCCGACGGCGTCGGCGAGCTCCTCGCCAGTAGACGCGACGCATCCTCGTCGCTCATCGCCTCGAGGTCTGCGATCACCAGACGTTTCACCTCCGCCGCCATCCCGGCCACGGTGGGGTTGTCGAATAGGCTGCGCAGGGTCATCTCGACCCCGAAGCGCTCGCCGATGCGCGCGATCAGCTGAGCTCCGAGCAGCGAGTGTCCGCCGAGCAGGAAGAAGTTCTCGTCGACCCCCACCCGGTCGAGCTCGAGCAGCTCGGCCACGATCGTCTCCAGGGCCTGTTCGAGCTCGTTGCCCGGACGCGCCGAGGTCCGAGGCCGTGCGGTGTTGGCGGCAGTGGGGGCAGGCAGCGCCGTGCGATCGATCTTGCCGTTCGGCGTCAGTGGCAACTGCTCCAGACAGACGAACACCGCCGGGACCATGTAGCTGGGCAGGTGGTGGGCAAGATGGGCGCGCAGTTGCTCTGTGTCTGGACGACGGCTGTCGGCGGGCACCACATAGGCGATCAACCGGCGCTCCTGCCCCGCGTGGTCGCCGACCGACACGATGCTGGAGCGCACAGCCGGGTGGCGGCTCAAGGTGGCCGAGATCTCGCCGAGCTCGATGCGGTTGCCATGGATCTGCACCTGCTCGTCAACACGGCCGAGGAACTCGATCTCGCCGTCGGGACGCTGGCGAGCAAGGTCTCCCGTACGGTAGACGCGCGCCCCGGGCGTACCGGCGAACGGGTCGGGGATGAACTTCTCGTCGGTCAACATCGGCCGGTTCAGGTAGCCGCGAGCCACGCCAGCGCCACCGATCAACAGCTCGCCGGGAGCGCCCACGGCGACGTGATGCAGCCGATCGTCGACGATGTAGGCCCGCACGTTGGCGATCGGCTTGCCGATCGAGGGCGCCCCC
>DATNLQ010000296.1:0-2064 GCA_035602785.1 Solirubrobacteraceae bacterium | reverse complement strand
GATGGCCGGCGGGATGCCGCGGATTTCATCCACGCGCGGCTTGTCCATGCGGTCGAGGAACTGCCGCGTGTACGGACTGAACGTCTCGACGTAGCGCCGCTGCCCCTCGGCGTAGATCGTGTCGAAGGCGAGGCTCGACTTGCCCGACCCGGACAGGCCCGTGATGACGACGAGCGCGTCGCGCGGCAACGTGAGCGAGACGTCCTTGAGGTTGTGCTCTCGCGCTCCCGAGACCACTATCTGGTTGCCGGCCGCCATCTGCCCGTGCATTCTATGAGGCAACTATGTCTCCACAGCACGTATGTGTTTTGCCTGCTAATGGGCTAGTTTCGGTAACCGTTCAGTTGGTAGGGGGACATAGCTCTGCTTCGTCGAATCCTGGGGTGTGGAGCGCGCGGAGGCGGAGGCGATCTATGACGCGGGGCGCGAGGCTGTAGTCGAGGTGCTGTTGGCGATGGATCGCCGTATCCAGCAGCTCGAGGCGCGGGTGGAGAAGCTGGAGCGCGAGCTCGCCAAGAGCTCCCGTAACTCCTCATTGCCGCCGAGCGCGGATCCGCCGGGCAAGCCGCGGCCTACGCGGGGCAAAGATCGCTCGGGGCGTTCGCGGGGTGCCCAGCCGGGGCATGATGGCCATGGCCGCGAGCTGCTGCCGCTGTGCGCGATTGACGAGGTCATCGAGCACTGGCCTGAGCGCTGTGATTGCGGCCACGTCTTCGCTGCAGGTGAGCTGCTCGGCATAGGTGAGCCGGTGCGCCATCAGATCGAAGAGCTGCCGGTCATCTCAGCAAGGGTGATCGAGCATCGCTGCCCGAGGGTGCGCTGCCCCGGCTGCGGTCAGCGGACACGCGCACAGTTGCCTGCGGATATCACCGGCAGCGCGTTCGGCCCACGCTTTGAAGCGGCCATGGCGGTACTCTCGGTGCGCAACCGCGTCAGCCGCCGTGATGTCGTGGAGCTCGGCGAAGAGCTGTTCGGTGTGCGCCTATGCGCCGGCACCGTCGAGGCGATCCTCCAGCGCACCGCACGGGCGTTGGAGGACCCCTACCAACAGCTCGGAGAGCGCGTGCGCGCCAGCGAGAGCCTGAACATGGATGAGACCGGCTGGCGAACCGCCGGCGAGCGTCGCGCGCTGTGGGGCATGTTCACCAGCCGCCACGCCTTCTTTCACCTCGCCCCAGACCGACACGAGCATCACGCCAAACGGCTGCTCGCGGGCCACATCGGGATCGTCACGTCCGACCGCTGGTGGGCCTACAACCATCTGCCGCTCACACGCCGACAGCTCTGCTGGTCACACCTACGGCGTGACTTCACCGCGCACGCCGAAGGCTTGGCGGCCGAGAAAGAGTTCGGCGAGCACGGCCTAGCGCTGTGCGAGCGCGTGTTCTGGGCGTGGGAGGTCTACCAACACACCCACGACCGGCCCGAGCTGAAGCGCACGATCCGCCAGCTACAACGGCAATATGAGCCGGTCATCCGCGGCTACGCCTCCAAGAGAGCGCGCAACAAATACTGCCGCGGCATGGCACGCAACCTGCTGAAGGCCTGGCCCGCGCTATGGACCTTTGCCGCTCACGACGGCGTGCAGCCGACCAACAACCACGCCGAGCGCTCCCTCCGCGGCGCCGTCATCTACCGCAAGCTCTCCTTGGGAAGCCAATCCGAGCAAGGCGAACGTCGGATCGAGCGGCTGCTCTCAGCCTCGATCACCTGCCGCCTACAACACCACTCGCTGTTCGCCTACCTCACCGAGCTGCTCGCCACCCACGCCCGCGGCGACCCAACACCATGCCTCGCCTAAAAGCCAGGGACTGAACGGTTACTAGTTTCGTGTTTGATCTAGCCAAGCGGCTCCGACGCGGATGGTGGTCCACGCCGGAGCCTGGACACAGGAGATGTGACCTCCCATGCCCGACGAGAACCCTATCCCCGACCAGGAACGCAGCTTCGATGCGATGCAGCTTGAGGTGCTGTATCTGCTCACGGCCCCCGACCGTCATCCGCCCATCTGGTCCGTCGCGGACATGGGTCGCCAGATCGAAACGCACGACCCGATGGCCGTCA
>DATNLQ010000290.1:0-12277 GCA_035602785.1 Solirubrobacteraceae bacterium | reverse complement strand
CAGCGGCGTCGGCCTTCCGGCGGTCGCTGAGCCGTGTGCGCCCGCGAGCGGGCGCGTCGTGCGGTGCGAGCGCGCGGGTGTCCCCCCGCCCGGTTGCGCCGGCACGAGCGCCGCCCGCGCAGCGAGTGACGTAGCCGCGATCGCACCGGCCGCCCGGCTGCGATTGTGCCCCGCGCGGCGTCGCACGGCCTGCGCTGAGCTGCCCACGATCACCGGCGCCGCGGGGTCCGCCGCCTGTGGCGGGGTGCCGGCGGTGGCGCCTGAAGGCGGCGCTTGCAGCGTAGGGATTACCGACGCAGCGGCCGCGTGCGCGCCGCCGTTCGACACGCCCGGCGGGGTCACCTGTTCGCCCGGAGCGGGATCTTCGCCTTCGCCGGGGGTTTCGCCTTCCTTGCCTTTCGGCGACGGTTTGTGGGATTTCGTGCGTTTGCGTTCGCGTTTTTCGCGTTCCTCTTCGCGTTCGCGTTCGTGCTTTTCTTTTTCCCGCGCGCGTTTTTCGCGTTCATGGATCTTGCCGGTGGTATCCGGCTGGGTCGTCGTGGCTGCCGGCTGAGTGACAGCCGGTCCTTTGCCAGCCGGAGAAGTCGAGCCCTGCTGCTTTGCATGGCCTTTGGGCGTCGCCGTGCCCTTGGCAGTCGTCGCTCCGTTGGACTTGGTGGCGCCCTTCGTGGCACCTTTCGTTGCGTCCTTGGAGGTTGCGCCAGTCGGCGTGCTCGCAGCTTTCGTGGCGTCCTTGGACGTGTTCCCGGTCGACGTGGTCGCTTTCGTGGCGTCCTTGGATGCGGTGCCCTTAGACGTAGGGGCGCCCTTCGACGTCGGGGCGCCCTTGGCAGCGTCCTTGGAGGCGGTCCCCTTCGACGTCGTGGTAGTTACGGAGGTCGACGCTTCGCCGGAAGTGCCAGGAACAGCTTCTGTAGTCGTCGTCGCAGTCGTTGTCGGCGTCGTGGTCGTCGTGGTCGTCGTCGCCGAAGCGCTTGGCGCAGAGACCTCCGATGACTTCTTGACGTGGTCGGTCTTGGCCGTTGCCGCCGCGATGTCGGACAGCAGCAGCGCACAGCCTGCCAGCGCGACCACGATCGCCCGGCGCCGGCGAGGGCCGCGCGAGGCGAGTTCGCTGACGCGGCCGCTCATGCTCAGGCCTGCGCCGACCTGCCGGTCTCAGTGGCGCTCTCGCGGACGTGCGCCAGGGCCTGATCGAGCGTCGGGAAGATCGCAAACACGCTGTCCATGCCCGAGAGCTCGAAGATCCGCAGCACTGTGGCGCTCGGGCAGACGATCGCCAGCCGCGCATCCTCATCCAGGCTGCGGTTGACGGCCACGAGCACGCCCAGGGCGGTCGAGTCCATGAAGCTCGTCTGCAAGAGGTTGACAACCAGCTGGGTCTGCCCCGCCTGCAGCGAGTCGATCAGCATCCACTTCAGGCGCGGGGCGGTCGAGAGGTCGAGCTCGCCCTCGACGGAGATCACGCTGGTGCGCTGGTCGAGCTCGCGGCGGGCGATCCCGAATTCAGTCGGTGAGGACTGGGAGGGGTTGGTTGGGTGGTCTCGGCTGAGAATGGCGATCCTCGCTCGCGTTGGCGATGCTGCGCGTGACCCGGCCACGGCCCAGGATACAACCGCACGCGCTTATGAGAGGAACTTCGGCGGCGCGCACCCGGCTCTTGGGCGCAGACGCTCGATGATCGAACAAATGTCCAGGGTGGGCGTCGCTGCTCACGTGCCGGGCCGGCATGGCCGAGGCCGCGCTGCGGCGCTCAGCTGAGGGGGCCCGCCGGGCTGGCGGGCGCCGACGGGAGGTCCGCGTCGAACAGGCCTGCCACGGCGTCCAGTGGCATGGCGTTGCCCGCGAAGGCGCCCTGAGCCATGGTGGCGCCCATGCCCTGAAGGGCCGACAGCTGGTCGGCCGTTTCGATGCCGGTGGCGATCACCGTCAGCGACAGCTCGCGCCCGACGATGAGGATCGCCTCCAACAGCCAGTTGCGATAGTCCTCGTCATCGGATGCGGCCAGGGAGCTCCTGTCCACCTTGAGCAGGTCCAGCGGCAGTCGTTGCAAGTCGGAGTGGCGCGCGTAGCCGCTGCCGCCGAAATCGTCGATCGCGATCCGCACGCCCAGGCGCTTGATCTCCTGCAGCCGTTCGGCCGCGGCCGCCAGGTCGCGGATCACGGTCGTCTCGGCAACCTCGAGTGTCAACATCGACGGCTCTACCCCCGACTGCTGCAGCGCCCTGCGGACGTCGGTCGCAAAGCCGTCACGGTTGAGCTGGTTGGCCGACACCTTGACCGACACGCCGACGGGATGCCCGGCCACGTTCCATGCAGCCGCGCGCGCGCACGCCTCTTCGAGTACCCAGCGGCCGATCGGCACGATCAGCCCCGCTTCCTCGGCCAAGGGGATGAAGTCAGCCGGTGCGATGATGCCCCGTTTGGGATGCATCCAGCGGATGACCGCCTCCAAGCCCGCCACCCTGCGTGTGCCCAGGTCGTAGATGGGCTCATACAGCAGGAAGAACTGCCGTTGCGCCAGCGCCGAGTTGAGCTCGTCCTCGAGCACACCCTTGCTCTCGATGACCGAGCGCATGTTGGCGTTAAACAGCGTGTAGCGGTCCTTGCCGGCGGCCTTGGCCGCGTGTAGCGCCAGCTGGGCGTCGCGCAGGAGATCGCCGTGTGTCTCGTAGCGGCCGAAGGCCACGCCGATGCTCGCGGTGAAGAAGAAGTGGGGGCCGAAGCCCTCCAGCTCGACCGGTTTGTGCAACGACTCGATCACCCTGCGGGCCAGCGAATCCAGACGCACGCCGCGCGCAGCCGACTCGACCAGGACCACGAACTCATCGCCGCCGAGGCGGCCCACGGTATCGCCCGTGCGGACCACCGTGTTCAGTCTTTCGGCGACGATCTGCAGCAGGTGATCGCCCGCGGCCTCGCCGAGCTTGTCGTTGACGTCTTTGAGCCAGTCGATGTCGATGAACAGCGCGCCCGCGAGCATGCCCGACTGGCGTCCCGCGCGGGCGACCATGCACTCGGCGCGGTCGAGCGTGAGCGCGCGGTTGGGCAGCCTCGTAAGGTTGTCGTACAGGTCATTGTCGGGCTGCTCGCGCACCGGCGCCGGCGCCGGGCCCCTGCCGCGACCGCTGCCGAGGACGAACAACAGCACGGCGAGCAGCGCGCTCAAGGCGCAGCCAACCACAAGCAGCGCGAGGGCGTCGCCGTCGGTCAGCACATCGGTGCTGGGCGCCGCCGCGAAGCTCGTAACCGTCCATCCGTCGTGCAGGTTCGTGGTGGCCGACTGCGAGTCGCGCTGCGGGGCGCCGCTCGCGAACTGCACGCCCGAAGAGCCCGTCCGATAGCTCGCCTGCACGACGTATCCAGGATGACCCCTCAGGGCCTGTTCCAGCAGGACCCCGGGCACGACCACCTCGCGCAGCCAACCCACCGAGGCGAGACCGCGGCCGAGCTTGGAGCGCGGCGTCACATTGCCGCGGTATACGGGAGTCGCGACTTCCAGCGCTTCTTCACCAGCGACCGGCACCGACGTGTAAGTGCTCACTCCCGCGTCTCGCGCAAGCAGCAGCTCAGGCGTGAGCGCGCAGTAGTCAAGGCCCGCCGGCGCGGCCACGGTGGCGCTGCGCGCCAGTTCGGCGGCGGCCAGGCAGTAGTAGTGGTGATCGCTTGAAGGAACGATCTTCACGCCTGCGAGCAAGGTCGCGGCCGAGCGCCGCGCGGCTGCTGGCGGCGTTGCGGGGCCTGTCGTCGCAGGACTTGGCGGCGTAGCCGGCTTGAGCTCGTGACCGGCCACGCGCGCCTCAAACGCTGCAAGTTCCGGCGTGCGCACGAGCGTGAGCAGGGCGAGGTTGTCGAGCTCGGGGAAGCGACGCGCCGTGCGCGCCCAGTTCACCCAGGTGTGAAATTCAGCGGACGACGTCGTGGGGTTACGGGCGAAGAACGTGCTCGCGCTGACCGTCAGCTCTTCCTCGCGCTGGACCGCCAGCTTCAATGTCGAGGCGATCGCAGCCGACGCCTGGGGGAAGGCCTTGCGCGCGTTGGACGCATCGGTGCGCGCCAGCGAGCGCGCCGCGAGCACCGAGCCGACCGCGCCTGCCGCGAGGCACAGGATGGCCACGAGGGCCCACAGTCCCTTGCGGGAACCCGCCGCGCCGTTGGCGCGAGCGCGCGGTTGGCCTGTCGAGCCTGACGCAGCGTTCGGCTCAGAGGCGCCATCGCTGGCTGGGAGCTCGGCCTCGGAGGCAACCGGGCTTGCATCAACCTGCGGGCGGACCGACTGAGATGGGGCCGGTGTTGCCTGCTGAGGAACCGACGCAGGCGGGACAGGCGTGGCCTGCTGGGGAACCGACGAAGGCGTGCCCTGCGGGCGGACCTGCGAAGGCGGGACAGGCGTGCCCTGCGGGGGGGATCCGAACGTCGGCAGTGGCGTCGGGGCGCCGGGTACGCCGCCCGCAAGACCGGGCGTCGGGTCATTCGCTGCGTCGTCTTGGGGGGCTTGGCTATCTGACATCGGGTGTGGTCCACGCCGGCGCGATGTGCGCCTGCAGGGCTGGCATGGACTGCCCCCAACATGCGCGCACGCGAGTGATCGAGTGTGGGGGCGTGCTGCTGTCTGGGTTACGCATTTGTTTGGACGGATTGCTGACTGGGAGCGTTGTCGTCCCGGATTCGAGGAATTGGATCGAGCAGGACTCGCCGGCACATGAATGCTGCGATTTGCGTTTCAGTCAGCGCGGCCATGCTGGGACCCGCGTTTCAGCTCCAGGGGCGATGCTGCGACCCGCCTTTCAGCGGACGCGGCGGGCGCTGAGACGGGCGGCTGCGTCCTCGATGCGATCGTCGCCCCAGAAGATGTCCTTGTCGATCGCCACGGTTGGCACGCCGAACACACCCAGCTCGTGGGCGGCGTCGGTGGCCTCGCGCAGGGCTCGCTTGATCTGCGGATCGCCGATGGCCTCCTGCACCTCAGCAATGTCCAGGCCGGCCTGCTCGGCCGCGTGCATAACGTTGGCGCGCACGCTCAGATCGCGCCCGCGCTGGAAAGCGTCGCGCAGCGCTTGCATGGCAAACTCGCGGCCGCGTTGCACGGTGAACGCGAACGTCGCCGTGCGCATGGCCAGTAGGTAGTCCGCCGGCCACGGGTCAGGCCAGTGGACCGCCGGCAGCCCGTAGCTTCGGGCGCGCTGCTCGATCTGCGCCATGCCCGCCTCGCGGCGCCGGTAGTCCCCAAGCGCCCAGGAGCTCCTGCCGGTCAGCTTGAACAGTCCTCCCAGCAAGATCGGCTGCCAGCGGATCGGCTCCAGCAGCACTGTTTCGATGCGCTCGGCCGCGAGGTACGCGTAGGGGGACCCGAGGTCGAAGTAGAAGGTCACGCTTGGCATGTGGGAGTCAGGGCCGTCGCAGATGTGCCCGGTGTGTTCGGTAAACTGAACTAACTGTTCTTTATGATAGACGAGACGTTATCGATTCGCGTGCAGCATCTGCTGGGGGCCAACCTGCGCCGCCTGCGAATCGCACGACACCTGTCCCTGTCGGAGCTCGCGCGGGCGACCGGGGTCAGCAAGGCGACTCTGTGGGGCGTGGAGAACCGCCACTCCAACCCGACGTTGGACACGCTCGCAGCGTTGGCGGGCGCGCTGGAAGTGGCGCTCGGCGAGTTGCTCGAGGAGGCTCCGCTCGGCGAGATCCGTGTGGTGCGCGCGGCGCAGAGCCCAGCGCCGAGCAGCGACGGCGGCGCCTGGCGGCGCCTGGACGGGTATGCGGCTCAGGCGCGGATGGAGCTGGCGGAGCTCACGCTTGGGCCGCGACAGATGCACGAGGCCCAACCGCTGGCCACGGGCTGCAGGGCGCACGTGTACGTGGTGAAGGGGACGCTGGTCGTCGGTCCGGTCGAGCGCATCAGCGAGCTTGGCGAAGGCGACTATGCCGGCTTCCCCGCTGATACGCCTCACGTATACGAGTCCGGCCGCCACCCAGCACGCGCCCTCGTGCTGACTCGCTGGGCGGGCTGAGTTACCGCCCGACGTCGTCTGGCCGGAGCGCATCGTCACCTATATTTGGGCCATGGCGGCCCCCTCGTGAACGTTCGTCGGCTGGGCAGCGACGGGCCGGCGGTGTCGGCGCTCGGACTCGGGTGCATGGGCATGTCGGGTATGTACGGCCCGGCCGACCGCGCCGAGAGCATCGCGACGATCCACGCAGCGTTGGATGCGGGGATCGACCTGCTCGACACGGGCGACTTCTACGGGATGGGCCACAACGAGCTGCTGATCGAGCAGGCCACCCGCGGGCGGCCGCGAGAGGACTACATGCTGAGCGTCAAGTTCGGCGCCCAGCGCGGCCCCGACGGTGCCTGGCTCGGCTACGACGCAAGCCCACCCGCGGTCAAGACCGCGCTTGCCCACTCGCTGACGCGGCTGGGCGTCGAGTACATCGACATCTACCGACCCGCCCGGCTGGACCCCGACGTGCCGATCGAGGAGACCGTCGGCGCAATCGCCGAGCTCGTCGAGGGCGGCTACGTGCGCCACATCGGCCTCTCGGAGGTCGGCCCGGAAACGATCCGCCGCGCGGTCGCGGTGCATCCGATCTGCGACCTGCAGATCGAGTACTCGCTGATCTCGCGCGGCATCGAGGCTGCGATCCTGCCGGCCTGTCGCGATCTGGGCGTGGCCATCACCGCCTACGGCGTGCTCAGCCGCGGGCTGATCAGCGGCCACTTCGCGGTCGACCGCGAGCTGGCCCGCAACGACTTTCGCGCCCACGCGCCGCGCTTCAGCGGTCCCAATCGAGCCCGCAACCTGGCCCTGGTCGAGGCGCTGCGCACGCTGGCGCAGGACAAGGGCGCAACCGTCGCCCAGGTCGCGATCGCGTGGGTGCTCGCCCGCGGGCAGGACATCGTGGCGCTCGTCGGCGCGCGCACACGCGAGCGGCTAAAGGAGGCACTTGGCGCGGAGGCGCTCGATCTCGACAGCGACGACATGGTCGCGATCGAGAGCGCCATCCCGCCGGACGCGGCCGTCGGCGATCGCTACCCCGAGCAGCAGATGGCCGTACTCGACAGCGAGCGCGGCTAGGCGGTCAGTTGCCCCGAGGCGTCCAGCGCGCGCTGGAGCACCTTGTCCAGGGCGCCCGTTTCGCGCATCATGCGCGCGATGTTGTGATTGCCCCTGCCGAAGCGGTACAGACGTACTCCCTCGACCCCGACCAGGCGCTCCGCGTGGAGCCGGTCGGGACGCACACGGTCAGCGAAGTAGACGTGATAGCGAGTGTTGGCCACGCGGTGGGTTGGCAGCGCGGCGCGCAGATCGATCCAGTCCGGGTCGATGACGCCCGCGGCGGTCACCTCGCCGAGACGCTCGTCATAGCGGTGATCGCCAATCGCGTGGAGCTCGTCCAGGTCCACCGTGCTCTGAGGAGCGAAGCACAGCACCAGGTCGGCGCCCAGCAGGGTCCCGAATGCCATCGCCGCATAGCCTCCCGCCGAGGCTCCCGCGAGCACGAGCCTGTCGACGTCGTGACCGGCGACGAGCTCGCGCAGCGTGCCTGACACGCTCGTGAAACTCGTGCCGTATCCAGGTAGGCCCATCTGGTACCAGGCCTGATTGACGTCTCGCACGAACAGCCGTTTACAGGGAATGCCCCCGGTCGCCTTGAAGAACTCAAAGGGCGGCATGCTCACGTTGCGTCCGATTCCGCCGAGGGCGATGAGCAGAGTGCGCGAGTCGCTGGCCATGTCTAGGCTCAGGGGCAGCTCGCCGTCCTCGAGCTCCTGCTCAAAGCCGGTAGCGGCACCACCACCGCTCGGTGCAGCCAGTCGCTTCAGCCTGCGAACCAGGCGACGGCCGCGCTGGCGCACCTGCCCTGCCCGCTTGCGCATAGCGTGCGGCTCCTGATGGCTGCCGCCCTCGACCATGGCATTTGTGATCGTATCGGCAGCCGCAGGCTTGCCGCTGTCGAAGGCTGTTGTCGAGTGCTTTGTCGTCGCGGGCGAGCTTCGTCGGGCAGGCCTTGACGTCAGGACCGCTCCTGTACAAGTGCGGCGAGCGCCTGCAGAAACGGCACCTGCCCCTTGACGAGTTTTTCACGAGCGGTTTCCAGGTCGAACCACCCCGCCCTGTCCACCTCGGGGAACTCCCGCATCCTCCCTGACCCCTTGGGCCATTCCATCGCGAACGAGTTGCTCGTGATCTTGGTCACGTCAACATCGGCGTGCTGCGCCCATGCGTGCACCAGCTTGCCGCTGCTCTGCCTGACATCCCCCAGGTCGATCGGCTCGCCGGGCGGTGCTACAAGACCGGTCTCCTCGGCGAACTCGCGGCGAGCCGCTGCGAGCGGCTGCTCGGACGGGTCGTACTCGCCCTTGGGGATCGACCATGCGCCCGCGTCCTTGCGCTGCCAGAACGGGCCGCCCATATGCAAGAGCATCACTTCGAGATCGCCGTGCGTCGTGCGATAGAGGAGCAGTCCCGCGCTGGGCTTTGGCGTCATTGGGTTGTGGGTGGCAGCTGGCGGGGCACGCGGTCGCTTCTACCGACGACGTGATCGAGCACGTGAGGGCAGAGGCGGGCAGGCGTAGTCGCGGTCATAGACGCCTTCGCTGAACTGCGCGATCGTGACCGCGCTGCCGCTGAAGGGCTTGGCACAGGCGCGCCGTGCCTGTGCGAGCGTCGACGAGCCGGTCACCCAGTCGTGCTCGCCGAGCGGGAAGTAGGCCCGGCTGGCGCGTGGCCCGAGCCCGGTGATGGTGTGCCATTGATAGGCGTTTGAGTACATGCCTACAGGGCCGCGCGCGCCTGCCGCGCGCAGGCCCGCCACATCGCCGCGCAGCGCGGCCACGTTCAGCTGAGCCCATTCGCGTGAGCTCGAGCGGCCGGCCCAGCTGGCGCCGATCTCGACGTCTATCCACCAGGGCGCCACGGCGGGTGCGGCGGTCGTGGCGGGTGGCGCTGTCGTGGCAACCGGCGGCACCGTGACGGCGATGGGCGCCACCGTGGCCACAGCCGGAGTCGCTGCCGCCAAGGCAAGCGCGTAGGAGTAGGCGGCCCGCTGCATCGCGTAGCTGAATGCGCACGCGCGACTCCAGCTGCCGTCGCAGGGTCCATACGGCGTCTCGGCTGACGCCGTTCCCGCGACCGGCGAAGGCCAGTCGGCCACGCCGTTGCCAGGGTCTGCAGCGTTCAGATAGAAGGACAATCCCGGCAGGGCCGGCTGCTGCAGGCCGGATGCTGCGGATGCCCATGTGAGTTGCTGGGCCAGACATGGATTGGGATTGTTGGCAAGACCGCCGTTCACGCCGAGGATGGCGAAGCTCGCAGAGGAGGGCAGCGCAGTTTCGCACTGCGGGTAGGACAGGTCGTAGCCGATCGGGCTGGGTGTCGCCAACGCCTGCGGCGCTCCGGCCGATACGCCCGCCAGCGCGAACACGGCGACAAGCAACGTCCTGGCGAGGCCCCGCAGCGACGACAGATGCATCCATGCAGGTCTCAGCCGCGTATACAGCTTCGTGACCGGACTTCTGATCATGTTTGCGGTGTTCGCGGTTCCGTACATCGCATTGAACATACGTCGTCTGCGCCGTGGACGCCGGTGGGCGTACACGTTCTGCCAGGTTGCCAAGGAGTGGGAGGAACGCGAGCGCGCCAGATCGCAACAGGCGCTACACAGCTAAAGCGCCTGCGGGCGGCGGCCGATGGCGCCCGCAAGGACACAGGGAGTGTCCACGATCGATCCCTAAAAGGGGGGCCACAGTGCTCAGACATCTACGTAAGCGAAACATCGCAGGGCTGTTCGCGATCGCTCTCGCAGGCGTGCTTGCCATAGGCGCCTACGCGTTCACCGCGAGTAACACCGTACCCGCCCACTCCGCAGGTGCCGGCTCGGCAACTGTGAGCGGCTATGTGGTCTCGTCTCCTACGAACTACACGTTCAGCGAAGATGGGACACACATGACAGAAGTCTCGTTCGAACTCAACAAGGGCGCATCGGACGTGAAGGTCGCCTTGAGCGCCGCCGCACCGGTTAAAGCCGACTGGACAGACTGCGGCGCCTCAGAAACGTCGCCGTTTGCAGTCACCTGCAAATTCACAACGCCAGTCCTTGACGAAAACGGCCTGAAGCTGTCGGTCGCCGCCGTCAGCACCGGCACGGTAACGATCGAATAACAAGACCGAAATGGACCACAGGGAGCGGCCGGCAGTGTCGGCCGCTCCCCGGTCCCGGGCCAGTCATGCGAACTCGTCTCGCCAGGAAGCTCCTGTTCGGCGGTCTCGGACTGGCCGTCCTAGCCTGTCTGTGGCTCTACTTCGCCCCGGTCGGTCTCGGCGGCTCCACCACATATGTGGTGACCGACGGGATCAGCATGGAGCCGCGCTTCCACACGGGCGACCTCGCGGTCGTGCGCGCCCAGGGCAGCTACCACGTCGGTGAGATCGTCGCCTATCACAGCAAGGCTTTCCACACGATCGTGCTGCACCGGATCATCGCCATCGCGGGCGATCGGTACGTGTTCAAGGGCGACAACAACAACTTCGTCGACTTCGAACACCCCGCCCGCAGCCAGCTGATCGGCTCTCTGTGGCTGCACATCCCAGGGGCGGGCTCGCGCCTGCAGTCGCTGGGCTCGCCCCAGCTAGTGGGGATCCTCATAGGTGTCGCCACGCTGCTGTTCTGCGGAGCGGCGTTCACCACCAGACGTAGGCGGCGCAGGCGCAGGCGTGCCGGTGCCGAGACCAATCAGCCGCCCTCGAGGCGTACGGGGCATCTCGATACCGGGCCGGTCGTGGGGGTCCTCGCGATAGCCATGATCGCGCTGCTTCCCTTCGGCGCACTGGCAGCGCTCGCGTTCACTCGACCGCCCACAGCCCTGCTCCCGTTCTCAGTTCCGTACAAGCAAAGCGGCACGCTGTCCTACACAGCAGACACACGCCCGGGACCGATCTACGCCCGTAACCGCGCAGTCACCGGCGAGCCGCTGTTCACCCACGTCGTCAACTCCGTCCAGCTCGGCTTCGGATATCGGTTTGACACGGCCGCCTCACATTCTCTGACAGGCAAGGCCTCGCTCGACGCGACGATCGCCTCTTCGAGCGGCTGGCAGACGACATTCCCGCTGGCCCCGCCGACGGACTTCAGCGGTGACCACGCGCAGCTCGACGCGAGCTTGGACCTGAGCTCGCTCTTGGCGCTCGTGCGCCGCGTGCAGGCCACAACGGCTGTAAGCGGCTCGTACACGCTCACCTTGATTCCATATGTAAGCGTGAGCGGAAACGTTGACGTCCTGCCGCTGCACGCCAAGTTCTCCCCGCAGATGCAGTTTGCGGTCAACCAACTGGAGGTGCAGCCAGCAACCCCCGCCGGCGGCTCTGTCGCCGGCGCGCAGTCGTCGACGGCTCAGTTCGAACCCACTTCCAGCGGGTCGGCAACCGGCAGGCGCTACCAGCCCAACCCGCTATCGCTGGGAATGGTGCGGATGTCGGTCAAGACGGCGCGGAGAATCGTTGTGGGCGGGGTTGCGATCGTGTTGTGCACCATGCTGCTGGTGCTCGCGTTCATGCGACCGCGACGCACAGACGAGGCGCAGGCCATACTGGCCCGGCACGGCCGTTCGATCGTTGAGGTCGACCGCGTGTGGCAGCTTCCGGGCACCCCGGTGATCGACGTAGCGGACATCGACGCGCTTGTCCGCATCGCCGAGCATTACGAACGCACCATCTTGTTCGAGACGGCCGGCGAGGGCGACGCCTTCTGGGTGACCGACGAGAGCGGACAGTTCCGCTATGCGCCGGTCGGCTACCCGCCTGGCGGCGCTGTGATGGACAGCGAGACCGTAGACGAGAGCTCGCACGGCCTGACGGT
The DNA here is from genome assembly GCA_035602785.1 of Solirubrobacteraceae bacterium. GTDB lineage: Bacteria > Actinomycetota > Thermoleophilia > Solirubrobacterales > Solirubrobacteraceae > Palsa-744. The sequence goes on along the minus strand of DATNLQ010000290.1, from coordinate 421 downwards.
CGAAGTGTATGCGGACGAGCAGGCGCTCGGAGGGATCGCGGCTGCCGACACTCGGCTGGCGCCAGAGACCGTCGTTGGCTACTCGGCCACGGAGGAATGGGCGCCCTACGACGAGCCGCAGGCAGCCGTGCAGGAGAGCGACGATCGGCAGCGGGCGAAGAGGCGCCCGACATCACCCAACAGCAGGCTGGGTCGACCTCCGTTCCGCATCGCGCGGTTTGAGCGCAGCGATCGCTTCAATAGGCCACGCCCTAGTAAACGTCCAAGCGATATCGCTTAGTAGTGCTTTGGTAGTTTTGTTGTAGGGTTTCGGTGGTGGTTTGGCGAACCCTTCTTGCGTTGATGGTGTCTGCGTGAGGAGGGCGTGATGGCGGTGATGGAGCGGTCAGTGGTGGATGGCCCCGTGGTGGTGCGCGAGCGC
>DATNLQ010000289.1:0-5224 GCA_035602785.1 Solirubrobacteraceae bacterium | reverse complement strand
ACCTGCCAGCAGACGATCGACCTCGCCGCCCTAACCCTTCACCAGCACCCCCAACACGAGTGACAAAACTACCAAAGTACTACTAAGCGACGGCCGCGACAAAGCCGGCGAGGTAGGCGGCCGCGAACACGCACGGGACCCACTTCTCAAGATGCGTCAACGGCCAGTATCTCGCCCTGTCACGTCCTTCGCCGAGGGCGCGCCACTCGCCGCTCCAGTATGGCGAGGCGGGAAGCCGGCGCTCGAGCGCACCGACCACGACGTACTTGCCGGCGTTGAGCTGTCTATACGAGCGAACAATCCAGAACCACGCTAGGCAGAGCCCGAGCAAGATCACGAGCGGGATGACCAGCCATCCGGCTGCCACGTGCGGATGACCCTTCCACAGGGCGCCGATTAGCGTCAATACCGCTGTATTCAGCGTCACAAAGAACATGTTGGCCAACGCCCGGCGGGCGCTGATTCGGTCGGCCATCTCCACGTACAGCTTGTACTGTTCGAGAATCGCGGCTCTGTAGATCCCATCCGTGCCTGCGTATTGGTCCGGCCCGACATCGTCATTCCACAAGGCGGGCTCCAACTCGCCGGGTTCCGGGGGGTGACGGCTGCCGAAATATTGCCTGAGCGTCTCAATAGGCCCCGTCATGGCTCCGGCCGTCGCTGCGCTCGGACAGATCCTCCGCGACGCCGGAGGCGCAAGAGCGGGTAGCCCGCGGCGATGAGGAGGACGCCCAGGGCGAGCTCGAGACGAATGTCGAGGCCCGTGAAGGGTAGAGTCCGATGGGGCTTCCTCGCCACGGCCGCCACGGGTTCGCCCGCTTCTTCGGGGCGAATCACTTCTTCAGGCCGGCTGGTTTCTTTCGATGGCGTCGCTCGGGTCGTGTATGGACGTTCGTTCGTTTCGGGCCGAACCGGTTCTTTGCCGGTGTGCGGCGGCGGAGGAGCCGTGGTCGTGGGAGTGGGGACCGTGCCTCCATAGCCGGACGTTGGTTCGGCCGCGAGGGCTGTCGGAACGGTAAGCGTCATCATCAGAACGACGAGAGCCGCCAACGGCCAGAGCCGCGGGGGCGTGGCTAGCAACATTCCTCTGTCGTCCCTTCTCGGGCGGCCGCGGGCAGCAGCCGGTATGCACTCCTGGACGTCCATCTCAGTGTCGAGCATGGTCCTTCCCCCTTTCTCGCGGTACTCACTCTCCGCGCACACTAGCCTCGCACGATCAAATGTGTCATGCGGCTGTCGCCCTCGTGTCTGGCGACGAGATACAAAGCTAGCGTGGAAGATAGCTCTGGCGCTCCTCGGTAGTCAGGCCGCGTGTCACACGACGGGCCGCGATGCGTTCGACGTCGGCGAGGGGCCGGGCTAGCTCGGTGGACCAGATCGCGGCGTCGCCGGCCGCGCTCCCGGTGAGAACCTCGTCGCCGTCGGCGCTGAATGCCGCGCTGAGCAGCACCCCTTCATGGGCGCCGATCAAGGCGAGCTGCTTGCCGCTCCGGGCGTTCCAGATGCGGATCTCGCCGTCCTCGTCCGCCGTCACGACCTCACGACCGTCGCGGCTGAACTCCGCGCGGTAAATCGGCCCACCTTGGCTGGCGAGCGTCAGCAGCGGTCTGCGCTCTCCCAGCTTCCAGATTCGTGCGATGCCGTCTTTGCCAGCGGTCAGTAGCTCGGTTCCCGCGGGGTTGAACGCGACGCTCAGGACAGCGACTGGAGACACATTCAATTCCGTTTTTCGAGCCGTGCTTCCGAGCGGCCAGGTCGTCACGGTGCCATTTTCGTTTGCGCTCGCTACCTGTCTTCCGGTGGGGCTGAAGATCGCGTCCTCCGCACTGCCGGCACCGGAGCTCAGGACCTGAAGATGTCGGCCCGTCGTGGTCCAGATCTTCACCACGCCGGCCGAGCTCGCGGTCACGACCTCGTTCCCGCCCGGGCTGAAGTGTGCGCTGTTGAGATACCCCTTTTCACTACGAAGGATCCTCAGGTCCCGTCCATTCTCAGCGCTCCAGATCCGCGCGGTGCCGTCTCGGCTCGCGGTCAAGGCGAGCTTCCCGTCCGGGCTGAATTCGGCGGTGTAGACGGGAGCGGTGTCGCCGTGCAGCTGTCTCAGGCGGGCACCCGTCGCGACATCCCAGATCGTGGCGGTTTCGTTCTGGTTCGCGGTGATGACCCGCGTGCCACTCGGGTCGAAGCTCGCGTCGATGACTGCCCGCTGGTCGCCCGGGAGCACGGCCAAGCGCTCGCGCGGCGAAGCGTCCCAGACGCGGATCGTGCCGTCCTCGCCAGCGGTCACGATCTCACGGCCGTCGGAGCTAAACGCGGCGCTGCGGACGGGTCCGCGATCGCCGCTCAAAGCCAGCAGCTGCTTACCCGTTTCCACGTCCCAGACCCTCGCCGTGCGGTCCTGCCCGGCCGTAACGACCTCTTTGCCATCAGGGCTGAAAGCAGCGCTCAACATGGCGCCTTCGAGGCCGCTCACCGCAAGGAGCTGCCGGCCGGTGGCTGCGTCCCAGATACGGAGCGTGCCATCGGCGCCGACGGACGCGATCCTGGTGCCGTCGGGGCTGAACGCCGCGCTTTCGACGCTCCCGGCGTGCCCGTGCATCACCATCAGGCGCTGGCCGGTCGCGGCGTCCCACACGTTCACGGTTCCGCCTTCGTTCGCCGTCAGCACCTTCGTGCCGTCCGGGCTGAAGGCGGCGCTGTCGAAGGCTCCGATGTGGCCGGGAATCGTGAGCGTCGTGATGCGTTTGTCCGTTGCCGCTTCCCAGACGATCGCGCTCCCGTCCTTGTTCGCGGTTACAACCTTCGTGCCGTCGGGACTGAATGCTGCGCTCTCGACTTCCTCGGCGGAGCGGGGCAGTTCTCGGACGAGGCTCCCGGTTGCAGCGTTCCAGATGATCGCGGTACCGTCCTTGTCGGCCGTCACGATTTTCGTCCCGTCTTTGCTGAAGGCCGCGCTGTTCACCGGACCGGCGTGTCCCCGGAGAGACTGCTTTCTCCTGCTGACGGGTTCGACGACCGCTGCGCCCGTTTCGGTCGCGATCAGGATCTCGCGCCCGTCGGGGCTGAACAACGCGCTGTTGACCGCCGGACCGTTATCTATGTACTCCAGTTCCTGAAGCTCGGGCAGACTCTCGCGCAGGACAGCCTCGGCCTGTTCGCTGTATTTCAGATGGACCGCCTGCAGCGCCAGCAGCATGCTCAGCTCAGGGTCCTGCGGAAGCGCGCGCTCGGACCCCGCGACGATCTGATTCGCCCGCGCTGCTTCGAGGTTCGAAACCGCGCTGTGGCGTGAGATCAGAGCCAGGATCGCGAGAACCACGGCGATCACGAGCAGCGCGATCGAGACGCCGGCCAACCGCTGGAACGCCCTCCTCCTTCGTGCTTCGGCCAGGGAGTGCTCCTCCGCCTCGCACTTCTCGCGCTCGAGGCGCTTGCGTTCTCGCGCGTCCTCGACGCGTCTGCGTTGCTCGAGCGCACGGCGCCTCCAGTCGGCGATCGGCGGCCCGAGGACGTCGTGGAAGATCTCGTAGCGATCGTCCGGCTTGCTCTTGCCGACAGGCGGCGGCACGTGCCGGACGATTCGCTTGTCTTCGCGGGCGAGGAACGCCAGCAGTGCCAGGACGCGGTCGTGGGGTCGTTCGACGGATTCTGCGAGATCCGAGGCGGTCAACGCGATCTTGCTCCCCGAAGGCGTCACGAGATACCCGAACACGGCGAGTGCCGTGTCGTAGTCGTCCGGCGGCAGGGCGTCGAGCTCCCCGTCGAGATGGGTCCTGATGATCTCCTTCGCTCCCCCGAGCTCCCCCAGGGTGCTCAGACGCAGGACACGCGAGCCGCGTGCGCGTTCGCGTTCCCACAGCGTCGACATCACCAGCTGCAGATAAGGCGCCTCGATCTCGTCGCGTACAGCCCGGGCAACGCTGGTGTCGCCGTTGTCCGCGACCGGGGTCACCCGTTCGGCGCCGTCGCCGCCTTCGACCCTGACTCCGGCCAGCACCGCTTCGACGAGCTCCGGCTCGATGTCGATCCGCTCATCGTGGGGGTGCAGCTCGTTGCAGCGTTTAATCGGCTCGACGATCGCTCGCTCGGCTGCAGCGCCGTCGAGGGCCTTGAGCTCGAGGAAGTTGCTGTAGACGTTCGGGATCTTCCCGGCGAACAGGTTGCCCAGGCTCGCATAGCCGTCGTCCCGGATCGCGATTAGGAAGTTCGCGGGCGTCTCCGGCGCGTTGACACACGCCGCCAGTTCGTCGACGAGCGAATGCTCGGCTTCCTCGTCCTGGTACATGAGGTACTCCTCGAACTGGTCGAGGATCACGAGCAGCTCCGCGTCAGCTGCCGCAGACGCTGCAGCGATTGCGCTCCGAAGGTCGCGAGGGAACGGCGAACCATTGCCGGCGAGCGTGGGACCCACTGCGGCTTCGATCTCGCCGATCAGACCCTCGACAGAGTCGTCACTCCAGGCGCTGAAGACGACCGGCACGTAGCCGGTGAAGCCGCGCGCGGTCAGCTGCTCCGCGATCTCGCGGACCTGATGGGCGACGCCTGCGCGCAGCAACGAACTCTTCCCCACACCGCTTTTCGCGTAGAGGATTGTCAGGCGTGTCGCCGCGAGGTTGCCGATGATCGTCTGCGTCTCCTCGTCCCGACCGAAGAACCAGTTTGAGTCGGCCTCGGTGTAGAAGCGGAGGCCCACATATGGCCCGGCCGCGCAAGGCGCCGTCGACGTGGGCGTGGCGGCTGCCTCCATGTCTCAGCTACGCGTCGGACCGTTGGGCATCCGTGCATCGAGCTCCCCGACGTATTCGTCGGGCCCAAGCCGGAGAAGCTCGACCCGGAGCGCTTTCCACGCACCCTTCTCCACACCGCCGGGCGCCTGTTCGATTGCCCACGAGTCGTTCTTCAGCTGGTTGCCCTGCCACACGCGCTTGAGGAAGACACGCCGGCTCCAATCGCGGATCGCGTAGCCGAGGAACAGGCAATGGCTACGCCTGAGCTTGTTGAGGATCTGGTGCGGGACGAGCCTGACTACCTGGTCGTTCACCAGGTAGTCGATGTACTGGTCCTCGGTGAGCACGTAGTTCGCGTCCCAGCGCAAACCTCCCTCCCCGCCCTCGGCTGCACCGTGGACCTTCACGATCAGCGTCCGGGCGAGCTCGTCGAACCGATCGATCTGGAAGCCCCGATAGCCACTGGGGTCACCGATCGGCTCGGGCTCGCCCTGCTC
>DATNLQ010000287.1:0-4748 GCA_035602785.1 Solirubrobacteraceae bacterium | reverse complement strand
CCGCCTTCCCTCGGGCGCCAGGCGCCGGCTGTCGCTGGAGGGCCGCGCGGGCTTTGAGCCGCTCGATCTCGAGCGCGAGGCGGGTTGCGCGCGATGAGCGAGAGTCCGATCGAGGGTCGCAGGCAGGGCAACTTCTCCAACCTGCGCCGGCGCATCTACTTGACGTACACGCACTTCGGCCTGCGCACGATCCTGTTTCGCGCGGTCACGTTCCCGCTGCGCTTCACGCCGCTGGAGAAACGCCTGCGCCTGCGCACGCACGCGCGCGACCAGGAACTGCGCCGCGCGGTCATCTGGTATCGCGAGCGTGGCCAACCGGTCGACGTGGTGATCCCCAGCTACCGCGACGCCGAGCGGGTGCGGACGCTCGTGCGCAGCATCCAAAAGACGGTCCCCAAGGGGATGGCGCGAGTGATCGTCAGCGACGACGCCAGCGGCCCAGAGCATGTGGACGCATTGGGGCGCATCAAGGGCATCGATGTGCTTGTCACCTCAGGGAACAACGCTGGCTTTGCCGCCAACGTCAACCGCGGCCTGCGCGAAACCGACCCCGCGCGCGACGTGGTCGTGCTGAACTCAGACGTGGAGGCGCTGCCCAGCTGGCTTGCGTGCCTGCAGTACGCGGCCCACCGCTACGAGGACATCGGCATCGTGGGCGCGCAGCTGCAGTATCCCGACGGGCGCATCCAGTTCGGCGGCACTGTGCGCAATCGCGACCAGCCGCAGTGGTTCGACCACCGCTACCGCTTCAAGCCGGCCGGGTGGGGCCCCGCCGACCAGACGAGCCCGGCGCTGGCGGTCACCGGGGCGTGCATGTACGTGCGCCGCCAGACCATCGAGCGCGTGGGCCTGATGGACGAGCGCTACGGGATGGCCTACGAGGACGTCGACTGGTGCCTGCGTGCCTGGCAGGCGGGTCTGCGGGTGATCTACTTCCCGGCCGCCCAGCTGATCCACCACGAGTCGGTCACCCGCGGCACGGCGGTGGGCGAGCGCGAGCAGGACTCCCAGGACGCCTTCTGGGAGCGCTGGTCCGATTTCTTCGACGCGCGCTCGGTGGCGGCGCGGCGCGGCGCGGCAACGGGGCCGGTGCCGGCCGCGGGCGTGGCGCGCAAATCGAGCGGCGGATCGAGCGATCGCCTGTGCATCGTGTACGTGACCGAGGACACGGGCGTGGGCGGCGGCCACCGCGACGTGTTCGAGCACCTCAACCGCCTGTCTGCGCGCGGCCACGACGTATCGCTGTACACGCTCGGCGAGGTGCCCACGTGGTTTGCGTTGGGCGTGCCCGTGCGCAGCTTCGCCGACTACCACGAGCTCTCCAAAGAGCTTGCGCAGGTGGACGCGATCAAGGTGGCCACCTGGTGGATGACCTCCGCTCACGTGTGGGCGGCGAGCGTCCCGCGCGGCATACCCGTGTACTTCGTGCAGGACATCGAGACGTCCTACTACCCCGACCACGAGCGCGCGCGCCACGCGGTGCTGGACTCCTACCGGCCGGAGTTCCGCTACATGACGATCTCCTCGTGGAACCGTGAGCGCCTGCGCGAGCTGGACCTGGACGCGGAGCTGATCCCGCCGGGGATCGACCTGGACACCTTCCGCCCGCGCCCGGACGTCGCGCGCCGCGACGACATGGTGTTGGCGCTCGGGCGCACCAACCCGCTGAAGAACCTGCCGCTGACGCTCGACGCGTGGCGCGCGCTGCCCGCACCGCGGCCGGAGCTGTGCCTGTTTGGCATCGAGCCGGAGCTGGCCACCGACCCCGGCATGCGCTACGTGGAGTCTCCCGACGACGAACAGGTGGGCGAGCTGTTCAGCCAGGCCACCGTGTTCGTGCAGACCTCCACGCACGAGGGCTTTGCGTTGCCTCCGCTGGAGGCGATGGCAACGGGCGCGGCGGTGGTGTGCACAGATGCCCACGGCAACCGCGACTTCTGCGTCGACGGGGTCAACTGCCTGATGGCGCAGGCGCGCGTGGAGGACGTCAGCGCGGCGATCGCGCGCCTGCTCGCCGATCCGCAGTTGCGTGCACAGCTTGGTCGCGCTGGCATCGAGACGGCCAAGGAGTACGCGTGGGAGCGCCGGATCGACGCGCTGGAGGAGTTCTACGGGAGAGTGGCCGCCGCAGGGAGGATGGCGGTGGCGGGAGAGCTGGCGGCTATGCCAGCGGGCTAGCGGCCCGCTACGGCCTCGACGCACACACCAACGTAAAAAAGCTTGGGCGAAACTCGCCGTCTGGGGGATAGACGGCCGCGGGAGACAGCTGCGGCGCCGTACGACGATTAGGCAGCGGCGAGGATTGGCTGTAGCGCGTTGGCCTCGAGGTGCTCTGGCGGCAGCGTCAATGTGAGCCGGCCATCTCTTTCGAGCGTGTGGCGGACATTTAGGAGCGTCAGGCCGATCACGGCGCCCGACTCGTCGTAGTGGATCGCGTGGCCGTCGGGCGTCTCGAGGCCACGAGCCGCCGAGCGCGGCTCGCCGACGTTGAGGTAGAGCACGTCACCACGCTCGTCGTAATGGTGATGGTCGAACGGGATGCCGGCGATTGTGATGGTCATGGGTTCCAGCCTCGCGGCGGGTTCTCTTGGACCAAGGCGGTCACGACCCAAGCGGGCTCATCGTCGAAGTCTACGACGACGCGCAGCCAGCGTCGTAGGCGGCCGAGCGCGAGATGAAGGCGGGTGCCGGAGTCAAACACGACCACACGGCCATCCGGATCGGTTGTCCTGGGATCGTCTTGGGCCATGTGCAGACGCTAAGCCCTACGGGAGACATCCGTGCGCCCGTCGATGCCCTCAAACAACTCGTCTGCCGACACTTCCAACGCGACCGCCAGCTTGGCGACGGTCCGCACGCCGGGCTCGCGCTCGCTGCGCTCGATCTTGGCCACGTGCGTCGTGTTGAGGTCGGCCGCGTGCGCGAGTCGTTCCTGGCTGAGCCCCCGTCGCTGGCGGATTCGCCGCAGGTTGGCGGCGAACACATAGAGCGGGTCGGCCATCGCCAGACGATGCTTCGCGACCTGTCCCGATTGGTCCAGATACTATTGGGACAGACGACAAATGTCACGGGGACGTCATGAGGCGCAGGGACGCGATGGCAGCTCGCGAGAGCAGGCGTGCGCGGCCGTGGCCGCACAGCTGCGTCTACGCCACGAGGAGATCGAGCAGACGCTCCTCGCCTACGTGCGGGACACGGTGCCCGATCGGATCGGCGACTTGGATGTCGAGTATGCGCTCGGGCTGCGAGCGGCCGTGACGGCGGCGGTTGAGTACGGTCTGACGGGGATCGAGGTGGGTGATGAGTGGCTGGCGCCGATCCCGGGGGAGGTGCTCATCCAGTCGCGACGCGCGGTACGCAGCGGTGTGGGGCTGGACACCGTCCTGCGTCGCTACATCGCCGGCTACACGCTGCTGGAAGACTTCGTGATGGACGCCGTCGAAGCCCTCGACGTGGGGGACGCTGCGACGCTGCGCCGCCTGCGCAGGCTTCTGGCGACGCTGCTGGACCGCCTGATGAGCGCCATCGCGGACGAGTATTGCGCCGAGCAGGAGCGAGGCCGACGGTCATCGGCCCAGCGCCTTGGAGAACGCGTTCAGCGGCTGCTTGTGGGGGAAGCGATCGATGCGTCGGAGCTGCGCTACGAGCTCGACGCCTGGCACCTCGGCCTGATCGCCGTCGGCAACAACGCCGAGCAGGCCCTTCGCGGCATGGCCGCGCAGATCGGGCGAGCCATCCTCTTGGTGCCTCGCGGCGAGGAAACGGTGTGGGGCTGGTTCGGGGATCGACGAAGGCTCGCGGTCGCAGACCTCGCGACGGTGCTCCTGGCCAAATTGCCACCCGGTGTAACCCTCGCGATCGGCGAGCCGGCGCACGGTCTCAACGGCTTTCGCGTGACACACCGGCAGGCCGAGTCGGCGCACCTGGTCGCCCAGCACCGGCCGCAATCGCTTACCCGCTACGCCGACGTGGCGTTGCTGGCGTTCGCCCTGCGCGACGAGGGGCTGGCAAGGTCGCTCGTGGACATCTACCTGACGCCGCTGGACGATTCGCGCAAAGGCTATCCAGTGCTGCGCGAGACAGTTCGCGCTTACCTTGCGGCCGAGCGCAACGCAACCTCGGCGGCGGCCGCGCTGGGCGTAGCCAGGCACACGGTGGAAAGCCGGATACGCAAGGCCGAGGAGCAGCTCGGTCGCCTGCTGCCCGCCTGCATGGCCGAGATCGAAGTGGCTCTGCGTCTGGATGAGCTCGGCTGCTTCGTCTCGCCACAGGATCAGCCGCGCATCGATCGCTCATCCATAACGTAGGGCCGTTCCCGAGCACTGGCCAAGGTGCCAAGCTGGCAGAGGCCCAACCGCGCACATTGGCACCCCTCAAGGCAGTGTTCCGGGGATAGAAACTCCTCGACTCTTCGGAGGCGCCCCCCGGCGGCCTGCTGAGAAAGCGACGTCAACCACTCGGCCGTTTGGTCATCATCCAGGAGGAGAACAGCAGTGTACATCAACAGTCCTGTCCCTTTGTCCGCTCGTCGTGTGCCCGTTCTGCTGATCGCGACAGTGGTCGCGGCTGTATTCGGGTCCGTCCTCGCGTCCCGGGTGTCCGCCTACTAGTGCTTTGGTAGTTTTGTTGTAGGGTTTCGGTGGTGGTTTGGCGAACCCTTCTTGCGTTGATGGTGTCTGCGTGAGGAGGGCGTGATGGCGGTGATGGAGCGGTCAGTGGTGGATGGCCCCGTGGTGGTGCGCGAGCGC
>DATNLQ010000286.1:0-13348 GCA_035602785.1 Solirubrobacteraceae bacterium | reverse complement strand
GTCGCCGAGGAAGCCCACCAGCGCCGCAAGGATGCTGCCCCAGTGCTCGCGAAACGCCTGTTCGATCAGCGTTCCACCAACGGGCGAACCTCGACCGCACCGCCCAGGCGCGCCGCTGGGACCCGCGCGGCCAGCTCGATGGCCGCGTCGAGGTCGTTCGCCTCGATCAAGTAGTAGCCGCCCAGCGCCTCCTTGGTCTCCGCGAAGGGCCCATCCGTGGTCAGGGTCTGGCCGTCGTGCACGCGCACCGTGGTCGCCGTGGCGGCGGGCTGTAGCTGGGCTCCTCCTGTGACCTGCGGGGATTCGCTGATGGCCATGTACTCGCCCGTCACCGCCGCGCGCTCGTCCGCGGAGAGGTTGTCGAGCTGAGTCTCGCCTTCGCTGTAGATCTGAAGCAGGTACTGCATCGGGCTTCCTCCTTGCTGGCAATTATGGTCGCTCCTTAGACGAACGAGACGAGCACGAATCGACACCCGCCGCGATGAGTTTGCCCGCGCGCAGCGGTCTTGACTAGAAGGCGCCCCTTGAGCGAGGAGACGAAACGGATGGCTGCCTCGGCACCGCAGACCGCCACCCTGGCGATCAGGGGGCCGCTCGAGCGCGCCGACCTGCCGGGACTTTTCGCACGCACGCGCGCGCTGCTTGCGAACAGCGAGGCCGAGGTGCTGCGCTGCGAGGTCTCGCAACTGGCCGCCGACGCGGTCGCCGTTGACGCGCTTGCGCGCCTCGCGCTTGCCGCTCGTCGCTCGGGATGCCGTGTGCGGCTATGCGGCGCCAGCGTCGAGCTTTACGCGCTGATCGCGTTCGTGGGCCTCGGCGATGTGCTGGCGGGGTGAGCTCAGGCGTCCAGCCGCGGCGGCAGCCCGAACAGGGGAAAGAGCGTGTCGGTTGCCAGGAAGAACGTGAATTCGACGATGCGCCCGCCCACGACCTCCAGCACCTGCACGGCCCAGGGGTCAAAGCAGGAGTCGGTCTCACTCGGCTTGTACTGCCCGAACGCGGGCGAGCCGTTGGCGGTGAGCGTGGGGATCACGCGCGAGCCCGCACAGCCGGCGCCCGGCCCCACCCACCAGCCGAGGATGTTGCTGCGGCCGCTCAGCCACAGTTCGTAGGGTGGCATCGACTGCGTGGCGTCCTCGTGGATCAGCGCGGTGAGCGCGTCCATGTCATAGCGTTGGAAGGCGTCGACGTAGCGACCGAGCAGCTCGCGGTCATGCTCGCTCAGTGCGCCGTTCGCCGCGTCGTGGACCTCCTCGTTGTCAAGCGCCGCGCGCGCACGCTGCAGCGCGCTGTTGACGGCCGCCACGCTCGTGTCCAGCAGCTCGGCCACCTCGGACGCCTTCCAGTGCAGGACCTCGCACAGGATCAGCGCGGCGCGTTGGCGCGGCGGCAGGCGCTGCAGCGCGGCCACGAACGCCAGCCGGATCGTCTCGCGCGACTGCGCCACAGCCGCCGGGTCACCGCCCTCGGGCAGGACGAGTCCGTCGGGGACCGGCTCGATCCAGGTCACCTCCGGCAGAATCTCGCCCACCGGACCGTCCGGCGGGCGCGCCGGCCCCATGTCCATCGGTCGGGCACGACGCTCTCTGGCGCCCAGCATGTCCATGCACACGTTGGTCGCTATGCGATACAGCCACGAGCGCAACGACGAGCGACCCTCGAAGCGCTCCAGCGCGCGCCAGGCGCGCAGCAGCGTCTCCTGAACGGCGTCCTCGGCCTCGAACGGCGAGCCGAGCATGCGGTAGCAGTAGGCCGTCAGCTCACGCCGATGGCGCTCGAGCTCGTCGAAGGAATGTGCGGCGGCGGGCGCGGAGCTCTCCACTACCTGCGATGTTACCCCGCCCATATGGGCGGCCTCGATGAGATCTGTCCCACGCTCGACAACCCCAACAGATCGCGATGAGATCGCCGTCGCAAGACGGTCATATGGGTACACAGCGACGACAGGAGGATCGATTATGGGCAGGATCGTGGTCAGCGAGCTCATCACCATCGACGGGGTGATCGAGGCGCCTGGTGGAGGCGAGGACTTCGAGCACGCCGGTTGGTCGTTCAAGTTCGACCGCGGGGAGGAGGGCAACAGGTTCAAGTTCGACGAGCTGATGGGCGCCGACGCACAACTGCTGGGGCGGGTCACCTACGAGGGCTTTGCCAAGGCGTGGCCGACGATGACCGGCATGGGCGAGTTCGGCGAGAAGATGAACGCGATGCCCAAGTACGTCGTCTCGGGCACGCTCGCGCCGGGGAGCGCCAGCTGGAACAACTCGACGGTGATCGGCGCCGACGTCGCCGGCGAGGTCTCCCAGCTCAAGCAGCTCATAGACGGCGACATCCTCGTTGCCGGCAGCGCCCAGCTCGTGTGCGGCCTCGCGCGCCACGGACTCGTCGACGAGTATCGCCTGATGGTCTTCCCGGTCGTGCTCGGCGCAGGCAAGCGGCTGTTCGGCGATCAGGCCCCTACGAGCGTGTTGCGCCTGGTCGATTGCACGCCGCTCGGCCCCGACGGTGTGATCGTCCTGACATATCAGCCCGCTGGCGATCAGGCCGTCGGCGCCGCGTGAGCGCGCGGGCGGGCGGACACGGGCGCGTGACCGCATGCCACCCCGGTGAGCGACGCGGGGGGAGCCCCGGCGATCGGCGCCGCCGGCCCGATGCTCACTCGGGCCGTCGCGGTCGCCGGGTCAGTCGTGCCCCACGGCGCAGCCCTAGGGACCGCCCATCGCGCCTGCGTCGGCGCTCCTGATCGCGCGCCAGGTCACGTTCCTCGCCCAGCCCAACTTCAAGGAACAGCAGCAGCACGCCGCCGGCGAACCCCGCCGACATGAGCACCACGGCGAGCACTTCGCCGGTTATCCCCGCGACCAGCACCGCGCACGCAAAGCCCGCAATCACCGACGCTGCCGCCGAGCCGAACGCCACGATGCGCAAGCGAGGGGTCAAGATCACCGATCCTTGTGGACGGAACCCCTTCTAGGATAGCTTGACCCGCCTGGTCGAGTTGTACTGTTGCGCGCGTGGATTTCAGGATCACTCCCCACTCGGGCTCTGCCGCCCCGGATGACGCCATCGACCTGCTCTGGCTGCAACTCGAGGCCCGTCGTGGCCGCGTGCGCTTTGCCAGGCGCGGCACGGAAATCAGGGCGATGCTGCGAGACGACACGCCTGTATCGATGGAAAGCGACGAACGCGAAGAGATCGGCCGACGCGTCGTGCTCGACATCGTGCGCGAGATCTGCGACGCCGCGCCGCAGCTCAACCTCGACTGGTTCGCGGTCAGCGCGCAGCGCTGACCGCGGTTGGCAGTACGGCCAGCACGCTGCTCGGAGCGACACGGAGCTTGATGGCGCCGTGATGCGGGCCCAGTTGTGCCACCTGCAAGCCCGCCCGCGCGGCGCTGAGCACCTCCACGCGCACGCTCTGGGACGTACGCAGCACGACGGCCTGTGCCTGGGCGTGCTCGTTGTCGAGGATCAGCTGGGCCGCGCCTGCGCCTCCGCTGATGGCGGTGGCCACCAGCCCTCTCAGGCCGCGGATCCCCTGCAGGATGCTGCCGACCGGCAGCCACTGGTTGAGTGCCACAAGGGCGCTGTCGAGCGGACGGTCGAGGACTTCGCCGCCACGCACAACGAAGGCGTCATAGGGGTCGCCGCTGAAGTGAAAGCGCACCTCGCGAAAGCCTGTCTTCAGGGCCGAGAGAACGAAGCGCACCGCCCACACCGCCGACGCCGGGCTGTCTGACACCCCTGCCCGGCCCCCACAAGAAGCCGAATTGGCCTCGGAGATGATCGCCGGCACCCCTGCCGCGGCCGCGTCGGCGACGACCCAGCCGAAGGCGCTCGGCTCGGCGCCGGCCGCCGCCGACAGCAGCCCCCCGATCGTGACCGCCCTCGGCGTCACGCAAGCGCTGAGCGGATATGCGTGCACGCCCACGATCTGATCGTGCAGCTGCGCGATCACCCGCGGCAGCTGGGCGCGCCAGCGTGCGGGCACGGCCAGTTCGGGTCCGATCAGGGGGGCGCCTGCGATGGCGGGCAGCAGAGACGAGACCACCTGCAGGTAAATGCCGACCGCCGCGGCTTCTGCGTCGGCCTGCGGCTTGGCCAACGCCGAGTAGTTGGGCAGCGAGAAGAGGTCGGGCTCGTTGCCGATCGAGAAGTCCAGGCCGTTGCTGGCCGCGCTCTGGGCGCCGGCCACCATCTGCTGGGCCCACGCAAGCTGGCCCGTCTTGGCATTCAGGCCGACGGTCAGCGGGTCGCGCGCGGTGCTCAGCAGGCATTGCAGCTGACTCCAGAATTCACTCGGCAGCGAGAACAGGGTGGCTGCTTCCCAGGATGCCGGCGGCCCGGTGAGCGCGCCGCTGGGCGCGGTCATGTCCTGGCTGTCGCCTGACAGGGCCAGCGGCGGAGATCCGAGCCGCTGCAACTCGGCCGCCAGCGCGGGCGCGGGGCAAGGGCCGGCGCCGAGGTCCTGGGCCATCGCGGAGTACTCGAACGACAGGCCCACGGGCGCCATGGCGATCTGGGCGCTGGGACCGTGAAAGACGTGCGGCAGCACGACCTCGGGAGGGCGCGAGGACGCGAGAGGCCGACGCTTGGCCCGTGCAGCGGCCGCAGACGCGGCCGGGCTCCACGCGCCGACCAGCAGCGCCAGCGCGAGCACCACCGCAGGGGAGATCAGCGTGCGCGCCCGACGCTGCATCGCGCGAACATACCATCCGCCGGCGGATGGTCTCCCGACCCCTCGCGCGGCGCAGCTCAGAGCATGCGGGCGCTCAGGCAGTCAGGCCGCCGTCGACCACGAGTGCCTGGCCGGTGATGTAGCTCGCCTCGCCCGAGAGCAGGAACACAGCCGCATAGGCCACCTCCCAGGGCGTCCCCTGGCGACCCAGGGGGACCCGCGCGGCGCCGCGGGCGCGGGCCGGGTTTCGTGCGGACGCCGCGCGGCCCATCGGCGTGTCGATCAATCCCGGCACGAGCGTGTTCGCGCGGATGGCCCGCGAGGCCCCCTCGCGCGCCACGTGGCGGCATAGGCCCAGCAGCGCCGCCTTGGAACTGTCATAGGAGGGAGAGCCGCTGCCCGCGCGCAGGCCCGCCGCCGAGCCGACGAGCACTACCGCGGCGCCGTCGGACAGCAGCGCAAGCGCCGCCTTGCACACGATGAAGTGCGCCCGCAGGTTGACCGCCAGCGCTCGATCCCAATCCTCGACGCTCGTCCCGGAAAGCCCGGCTCCGAGCCCGATGCCGACGTTCAGCACCACCCCGTCCAGGCCACCGAGGGCGGCGTGCGCCTGGGTTACCATGCCCGCGCACTGCTCGGCGTCGGCGACGTCCGCGGCGATCGCCTGCGCCTTCGCGCCCTCGCCCTCGACGAGGGCCACGGTGGCCGCTGCGGCCTGCTCGTCAACGTCGGCGCACGCCACGGCCGCCCCTTCGCGACCTGCCAGCACGGCTATCGCGCGGCCGTTTCCGGGCGGCGCGTGGGCCTCGGCGCTAGGACGGGTCCCAGCGCCCACCACGAGCACTCGACGCTCCGCCAGGCGGTGGCGGGCGGACGCCTGCCCTGAGGCCTCGAGCTCGTTCATAGGGCGCCAGCGTAACGACAGGCTGTGCAAGGCGTGCTGGCCGACCGTGCAAAGCGTGCTGACAGACCATGCAAGGCGTGGTTCGCGAGTCTTGCCGGTCCTGCGGTTGGTCGATGCTCGCGAGGTATGCGACGTTGGACGCTGGCCGCAGGGGCGATCCTGGTGCTCGGGATCGCGGCCTCGCTTGCCGGGGCGCTGCTTTGGCGCTCAAGCGTTCGCGCGCGCGAAAAGGAGACCTTCCAGACAGCCGCGACCGACGTCAGCGGCAGACTGGAGATCCAACTTCGCCGCGACACCGACTTCGTCAAGGCCATACGCGCGGTTCTGACGATGCAGCCGGACCTGTCGGCCAGCGGCTTCGATCAGTGGTTCGGCCAGCTTGAAGACCGCCAGGCGCAGCCCAGCGGATTCGGCGCGCTGGTGGTCAAGTCCGTTCCCGCTGCGGCACTCGGGAGCTTCCAGGCCCAGCGCGACGCCGACCCGGCATTTCGCGCGGTCGTGGGCGGACGCGTCGAACCCGTCGCCACGACCGGGCGCGCTCGTTACTGCCTGCTGTCGGCGGGCAGCGCGGACATCGCCTACAGCCCCGAACTCGCTGCCCTGCTGCAGGGAGACTGGTGCGATCCGACCTCGCTGATCGGGGGCTACCGCCAGAACGACACCACACGGGCGCAGTTCACACAGGAACTCACCGACGGCGGACAGTTCGGGGTCTACTCCACGGCCGTGTCGGGAGTGAGCAGCCTGATCCTCGAAGCGGCCGTCTACCGGCGCGGAGCGCCCCTCGCGAGTGTCGCCCAGCGCCGCGCGGCGGTGCTCGGATGGGTGCTCGACTCCTTCGACCTGCCCGCGCTGATGCAGTCGGCCCTCGGCACAGACCACGGGCTGGCCGTGACCCTTTATCACGAGAACTCCGGCCTGGGCCCCGAATTCATCGGCCGGATCGGCTCGGCGGGCAGCGCACACCCGTTCACGCGCAAGACGACGCTGTCGGTGGACGGCACCTGGATCATCGACGTCAGCGGCGCCGGGCTCGTCAGCGGGCCCTCTGCAAACGTGCAGGGGCTGGTTCTGTTCGTGGGCGGCATCGTCGCCACGCTGCTGCTGCTGGCGCTCGTGATCGTGCTGGCGCGTTCGCGCGAGCACGCCTTGGCGATGGTTGCCGAGAAGACCAGCCAGTTGCGCCACCAGGCTCTGCACGACGCGCTGACAGGGCTGCCCAACCGCGTCCTCGCGCTGGACCGCGGCGAACAGATGCTCGGTCGCGCCCGCCGCCAGAACCTGCCCGTCGCAGCCCTGTATGTGGACCTCGACGGCTTCAAGCAGGTCAACGACACGTTCGGGCACGCCGCCGGCGACGAGCTGCTGCGGACGGTCGCCGCGCGACTTGCCAGCGTGGTGCGCGAGGGCGACACCGCGGCGCGCCTGGGCGGCGACGAGTTCATCGTCCTCGTCGAGGGCTCGACGCTCGACGCGGGGCCCGAGCTGGTGGCCGAGCGCCTGCTGGAGGTGCTCAACGAGCCGTATGAGATCAACGGCGCCGGCCGCGGACAGCTGGCGGTGACGGCAAGCGTCGGCATCGCCTTCGGCCTGCGCGAGGACGCCGACGAGCTGCTGCGCGACGCCGACACGGCCCTGTATGAAGCCAAGGCGGCGGGCAAGAACCGCTATGTGGCGTTTCAGTCGGCGATGCAGACCCACGTGCAGGACCGACTTACCATCCAGATGGACCTCGCCCAAGCGCTCGAGCACAGGGAGCTGTTCCTGCGCTACCAGCCCGTCCTGGACAGTGCGCGGCGCGTTGCCGGTGTCAAGGCGCAAGTTTGCTGGCGCCATCCCTCGCGCGGGATCATCGCGCCAGGAGAGTTCATCCCTGTTGCGCAGGACACCGGCCTGATCGTGCCCATCGGCCGCTGGGTGCTCGATGAGGCCTGTAGGCAGGGCGCGCTATGGCGCCATCAGGGACTCCACTTGGCGATCTCGGTGAACGTCTCGGCACGCCAGCTGGACAGCGATCGCCTCGTCGATGACCTCGCCAACGCCTTGCGCAACAGCGGCCTTGAACCGGCGGCGCTGACGCTCGAGGTCGCTGATGCCGCGCTCATGCGCGCCGGCGACGACACCGCTCGACGCCTCGAGCGACTCAAGCAGCTGGGCGTGCGCATCGCGATCGACGGCGCGCTCGTCCACGCGCTCGTGCGCCTTGGCAGACAGCTCGAGATCGAGACGCCGACAGACGCCATGGAGGACGATGCGCATCTCCATGACCGCCTGCTCGATGCGGATGAGGTCGAGGCGTTCGTAGCAGCCAGCGAGGGGCTCGGTCGTTCTGAGCCGGCGCGTTAGCAACGCCCGTTGTCGCGCAGCCAGGTCAGCGCTCGGATCGTGACGATCCCTCGCCACGCGGTCGTCTGTGCAGGCGACCAGGCCCGCCAGTCGAACATCCAGCCGCCGTCTTGGCGCTGCTCGGACTCGACGGCGTCGAGGTGACTCGATCTGGTCCTCGCTGATCAGGCCGCGCGAGCGGCTGCCCGGGCGCGGAGAGAGGTCGAGCGGGCGCAGCGCCTCTCCCTCAACGCCGCCTATGGGCGCGACCGCAGAGGTGTCGACGCGGTCGCTGAGCGACGCGATCGCCGCACGGGCACGCTGCTCGTCGGGAACCGCATCGAGGAATGCGCAGGCGAACTTCAGCCAATACCCGGCTGGCTGCTCGGCTGTATCGATTGACCGCCAGCACCAGTTGGTGGCGCGGTCGAGCCACTCGTCGTCGATCACGCGGCCGGCGTGGAGAGTCGCAGCCAGCGCGAGAGTGAGAACCGATCCGGGGCCGGGCTGGAACCAGGGCGCGTGCGGATAGTCCTCGAAGCCGGGCAGCACGGACGGGATGCCACCGTCAGGTTCGGCGACCTGCGCGATCCAGCCGCGCGCGTCGCGGGCCTGCTCGCCGTCGGCCGCGCCAGCCTCGTTGAGCATCTCCAGGGCATACAGCGTCGCAGCCGGTTGGCTGGCCGGGCAACGCAGGTCGGGCTCCAGCGCGTGGCCGAAGCCACCGTCCGGATTGCGATAGCCACGCAGCACTTCGACGACCGGCTCAGCCGGCCCGTCGGCGAACAGCATGCTGTAGCGGTGGCGGTCCACCAGGCGGGCGGCGGACCAGATGAAGTTCTCGGCGGCACTGCGATCGATCGGCATGCCGCAGACCCTAGGCAGCAGTGGGCGTGCGGTCTTTGAGAAATCGGACAGGAGAGAGGCCGGCCAGTTGTCTGACCTCGGCGGTCATGTGCGCCTGGTCGGCGTAGCCGGCATCGAGCGCCAGCTCGACCAGCGGCGCGGGCGGGAGCGCTTGCAGGCGGCGAAAGCGCAGCACGCGCGCAAGCATCTTCGGCCCGTACCCGACCGCATCGCTCACACGACGCTGAAGCTGGCGGCTGCTCAGGCCAAGCTCCGCAGTGACGTCGGCGACACGCACTCGGGGTCGATCCAGAGCAGCGGCTGCAGCGCGCACCAGTGGATCCGGGCCGGACCCACCCCGCTGCTCGATCGTGTGCAACAGGAGCGCGTGCGGGTTCGCGCCGGCGGCCAGCGCGCCAAGCAGCGCATCGGCGACGTCGCGTCCCCACACGTCCGCAGCGTCGGGATTTGCATCGCACAGCTCCGATGCAGGCAGTCCCAGCACGACGCCGGCCGTGCCGGGGCGCAGGCGCACCCCCACGAGCCGTGTGCCCGGCGCGAGCGCCGCCACACGAAACCTAGTGTCAGGTCCAGCGACCGTCAACTGCTCCCCTGACCAGATCAAATCGACGCATGCGTCCGGCACGATGCGTTGCTCACGCCCGGTCGCTGTTCTCTGCTCCCAAGTGCAGCACGCCAGGGGCGAGGCGAGCGGGTACTCGGTGTAACTCACTACGAGAATCTAGCGCTGGGCTAAGGGTTCGTAGCCTTGCGGATAAACCGGACCACCTGCGATCATGTGGACATGGCATCGGAACCCCACGTGACGCTGTCCGGCGACATCGTCGGCGAGTACATCGTCAAGGACAGGCGGCCCAACGGCGAGCTGACCCTGGTGCCCGACACTTATCCGACGGTCACACCCGAGTACGACGGGCGTCCCGCAACCGCAGAGGAGTTCGCTGTCTTCGAGGCCGAGTACGGCCCCTTCCAGACGCCTGACGACGAGGGGTAGGTGACCACCGCATCCCGTCCCGACGCGCGCTTCCGCGTCGAGTTCGACGACGCCACGTTCACCGAGGACATCGAGCACACCTCGTCGGCCACCGGACGCACGCTTGCCCACAGAGAACGCAACAAGCTTACCGCCGACCGGCTGTCGCCCGATCGGCTCAAGCGCTGCGAAACCGAGGCCCGAGACGGCACCAGCCTGCCCGGCTGCGTCAAGATCTACATCCCCGAACCCGACGGGACGTGGGGAATGGTCTTCCAACTGCGGATCGACGACAACAGTCGACCCTTCCTCGCGTACCTCGCCTTCGGCACGCGGCACCCCACCAGCCTCGGGGCGCTCAGCGTTTACGAAGTCGCGGATCATCGGATACACGGCCAACTGCCACGGCGCTGACCGTCGCGCACTGAGTACCGACTGGCGCCCTCTCCAGCGCTAGCCGCGAGAAGAATGTCCGGGGAGCAGTGGGGCGCAAAGTACGAGGGCGACGGGGGTGCGACCCACTGAGAGTGCTCCTCGATCGCTCGGCGAGAGATGACGAATGGCCAGCCAGCCGGCCGAAACATTTGCTGGTCATCGCTCGTCGACCGCCGGATTCGGGTCATTGCTCAGGTGGGTCTCGTTGGTCGGATCTTCTTGACGCATGATTGTCTCGTCCAACGTGCTTAGCACGTTGGACGAGACACGCTGGACAAAAGTGACCCAATCCGAGCGTTGCCGTGACCGACAGCGGCGCCGCGGTGAGCTCGCCTCTGCCGTGTTCTGCCGCCGTGACCCGGGACCACCCCAAGCCGGCCAGTATTGCGGGCCAGCATAGCAGTACGAACAATGTTCGTGAAGTGTCTGAACAGACCGCCGACTGATATCCTAGATCGTACGAGACATTTCTATCTTCGCGTCCAGAACCGTATCTGCTATGATGTTCTTGAAATGTCAGCACTAGACAAGCTTCTTCAAACTCCACCAGCCGAGATCGTTAGCGACCTCAAGACGGTCCGCGACGAACGGGCGATCCTCGAAAGCAAGGAGGCCATGCTTGAGCAGCTGCTAGAGATGCTCAGCCGCCAAGGCGGCGAAGTCGCTCAAGAGATCGCTGCCCTCGGCGCCTCCGTGGCGATTGGGCCACTCCGCAACCAGATCCTTCAGGTCGTGACTTCGATGCGGCAGGAGGATGACTTGCTCACGACGGTGCCAGCAGCAGTACAGGAAGCCCTGATTGCCCGCGGGAATCGAAAAGTCACGGTCGATAACGTCCGCGTGACGATGAAACGCATGGCCGACAGCAACGAACTCGAAAGACCGGTCCCGGGGCAGAATCGCCTCTTTGCACTCCCCGGCACCGCGGATGCTTTTCCTGAGCGAATCGCTGAGCTTACTGCGCTCATAGCGAGCAATAGTCAGTAGTCGCCCGCATCGAGGACGCGCCCAGCTTAGGAGCTGAACATGACGCACGATCCTTGGACGGATCCTGATCCCCAGTCCGGTGATTTCGATGCCGACCTGACGGCGGTTGATCCGCGCTACGTCGATGCCCATGGTGGCAATCCCAACGCCAAACTGACAATCGTCGTCGGCGTCGAGGATGAGGACGCCGAGCGGCTGCAGCAGCTCGCCTCGCGCCGCTACCAGCGACCTGGCGAAGTGGTCGCAGACCTGCTCCGCAGCGCCTGAACAACCAGCCGGTAAAGCGTAGGTGCAGGCTCCGGGTGCGCGTGGGTTGAGCTTTCGTTCCAGGCCGGCCTGCGTCGGATAAGGTCCCAGCCGCATGGACCCCGAGGGCAAGACCATCGTCGTGACAGGCGCCGCGGGCGGCATCGGCGGATCGCTCGTGCGGGCGCTCGTGCAACGCGGCGCGGGCACCGTGATCGCCGCCGACCGCGATGGCGAGGGCGTGGAGCGGCTCAGCCAGGAGCCCGGCGCCGAGCGCGTCCAGGCGCGTGTGCTCGACGTGGCCGACGAGCAGGCCACGCAGGCGCTCGTCCAAGAGTTGCACAACAGCGTCGGCCCGATCGACGTGTGGTTCGCCAACGCGGGCATCGCTCACGGCGGCGGTCCCGACGCCGCTGACGAGGCCTGGAACCGCCAGTGGCAGGTCAACGTCATGTCGCACGTCTATGCTGCCCGCGCGCTGCTGCCCGGATGGATCGAGCGCGGCGACGGGCATCTCGTCACGACCTCCTCGATGGCCGGCATCCTCACCGCGGCCGGCGACTGCGTTTACTCGACCACCAAGCACGCCGCCGTTGGGTTCGCCGAGTGGGTGGCGTTCACATACGCCGGGCAGGGCGTGCGCGTTTCGTGCATCTGCCCCGGCGCGGTCGATACGGCGATGCTGCGCGGCGGCGCCGAAGGCGACGCCGACAAGGCCAACGCGGTGATCGGCGGCGGCGGTGTGCTCGATCCCGAGCAGGCCGCCGAGCGCATAATCGAGGGACTTGCACAGGAGCGCTTCCTAATCCTCACGCATCCGGAGATGCGCGAGTTCATGGTCGGTAAGGCCCAGGACACCGAGCGCTGGATTCGCGGTATGACCAAGCTGTGGGCGCGAGTGCAATCGCTGCTGGCATAGCGCGCGGCCGGCACCCAGCTGCGATCGCTGCGCCCGCCGCGCACAGGCCCGCGCACACGAGCGTGACCGCGTTCCAGCCATGGACGAGCTGGGCCGGCGTACCCGCAGCGCCGCCGACGGCCGCCACCACTGCCACCACCAGCGCCACGCCGGCCGCGCCGCCCAGGTAGCGGGCGGTGTTGTTGGCGCCGCTTCCCATCCCCGCGCGCTCGTGCGGGACCGACTCCACGGCCAGGCGGCCGAGCGCCGCGTTGGCCATGCCGCTGCCGACGCCCGCGATCGCCAGGCCCGGGATCAGGCGCACCCAAGAGGAGCCCGTGCTGAGGCCCGTGAGCGCGAGCTCGCCCGCTCCTGCCAGCGCCAGACCGATCGCCAGGCGCATGTGCGAGGGCACGCCCACGGGCAGGCGGCGGGCGCCCAGGGCCGCCACGATGCTGGTGGCCGACCACGCGCCCAGCACGCCTGCGCTGCCGATCACGCCTATGCCCAGAGCGCGCTGGTAGAACGTCGCCGAGTAGCTCATCAGACTCACGATCGCAAGGCCCGTGAACAGCGCGCCGCTCACAGACGCCACGAACGACGCCTGACCCACCAGGCGCAGATCGACCATCGGCACGTGACGGCGCAGCTCGATCGCAGCGAATGCGCCGAGCAACACCACCCCGCCCGGGCGAGCGCTGGACGCTTCTGGTCGTCCGCGACGCCTTCTTCGGCGTGCGGCGCTTCAGCGACTTCCAGGCGCACCTGGACGTGCCGAGGGCCGTGCTGTCCGATCGCCTGACCGGACTCGTGCGCGACAGCATCCTCGTGCGTCGACCAGACGACGAGCGTCCCGGCCGCCACGTATACGAGCTGACCGACGCCGGGCGCGATCTGTGGCCGGTGCTGTACTCGCTGCTCGTGTGGGGCGGGCGCCATCGCTTGCCCAACAGCAGGACATTCGAGCACGCCGCCTGCGGCGTGCTGCTCGACGATCGCGGGGCCTGCCCCGCGTGCTCGACCATCCCCCCGCCGC
>DATNLQ010000284.1:0-6281 GCA_035602785.1 Solirubrobacteraceae bacterium | reverse complement strand
GAGGACCCGCCAGAGTGAGCGCAACGCCACCCGGCCGGCCAGGCGCCGAGCAGCCGCACAACATCGCGGCGGCCATAGCGGAGGTCTCCGAGCGCGCATCGCTGCTCGTCCGTGAAGAGATCGAGCTGGCCAAGGCGGAGGTCAGCGAGAAGGCCACGAAGCTCATCAAGGGGGCGATCGTGGGAGTGGCTGCGGGGATCTTCTTCATCGTCGCCCTCGTGTTCGCGCTGGTCGGCTGCGCGTGGCTTCTCTACTACTTCCTGCCCGGGGGCGACTTCACGTTCTTCTGGGGCTTCTTCGCGATGGCGGCGATCCTCGTGGTCCTCGGAGTGATCGCGGGCCTGATCGCGGCAAGGGCCGTCAAAAAAGGCTCTCCGCCGATCCCCAGCATGGCCTTCGAGGAAGCGCGCAAGATCCGCGAGACGGTCAGCACACCGGGCGCGGGCAAACCTGCGCAAGACGGTACGTTCGCGCCCGGCGCGTCGTTCGCGGCGGCGCCCGTCGAGGACCCTGCGAGCGACGCCCCCGACGCCCCGTCCCATACGGCCGGCGAGTCCCCGCTCTCGGCCGAGGGCGACCCCGGCGCAGACGCCCAGAGCCCGCTCTTGGCGGAGGCCGGCGCAGACGCCCAGAGCCCACCCGTAGCGGAGGCCGACGTGGTCGACGAGAGTGCTCTACCGGCGGACGCCGACGCATCGGCGGACAGCCCGCCCATTGAGGGCACAGACTCGTCGCCACAGGCGCCTGCGGACGGGCACGATGTCTCCCCATCGATCCCGGAGGACCAAGGCTGATGGCTCAGCGTTCTGTGGCAGAGATACGCAGCTCGATCGAGAGCAACCGCATGGAGCTGGGCTTCGCCGTGGAGAACCTACGCGGCGAGGTGGCCCAGCTGACCGACTGGCGAGCGCACGTGGAGCGTCATCGCAGCGAGCTGATGGCTGGCGCCGCCGTCGTCGGCCTCCTGGTCGGCACGCGCCTGCTGCGTCGTCGTCGGCGGCGCCGGGCGGGCTGACAACCGCCGAGGCTGGCTGAGCGCTGGCGTCGGGCGTCTGCCGGCCCGCGTCAGGCGAGCAGCGAGCGCGGCACGGCCCCGACCCCGATCAGCCCCGGTCCGGTGTAGGTGCCGATCACGGGCCCGACCTCGGATGTGAAGACGGGCTCTGAGTCGAAGATCTCCCGGCAGCGGTCGATCAGGCGCTGGGCCTGATCGGTGGCCTGGATGTGCTGCACGACCCAGCCGTCTGAGCCGCTGTCGTGTAGCTCTTGGGCGTACTTGACCATCCGCTCGAAGGCCCGCCCGGCGGTGCGCACGCGCTCGACGGGCACGATCTCGTACTCGAGCGAGAGGATTGGCTTGATCCTCAGCGTGCCGCCCAGCCACGCCTGGGCCTTGCCGACGCGCCCGCCGCGGCGCAGGTACTCCAGCGTGTCCAGGCAGAACCAGATGCGCAGCGCCTTGCGGGTCTCGCGCACGCGCGCGACCACGGCCTGGCGGTCGGCGCCCGAGCGGGCGGCCGCGCAGGCGGCCAGCACGAGCAGTCCGGTGCCGCCGCAGGCGGTTTCGCCGTCGATCACCTCCACGCGCTCGCCCAGGCCCCGCTCGGCAAGCAGCCCGTGTGCTTGGCGTGCGGCCTCGCATGTTCCCGAGATGCCGCCCGCGAGGTGGATCGAGACGATGTCATGGCCGGCCTCGATCAGCGGCTCCCACACGGCCAGGAAGTCGCCGATCGACGGCTGCGATGTGCTGGGCAGTTCGGGGTCGTCGCGCAGGCGCGCGTAGAAGGCCTCGAAGCCGTCCATGTCGAGCTCGCGTTCGGCCTGTCCTTTCCAGCCGACATACAGGCTGACCTGGTGGACGCCCTCGCTGCCGATCAGCGAGCGTGGGAGGTAGTTGGTGCTATCGGTGGCGACCGCGACTGTGCTCATGCGGCGCCAGAAGCTACACCAACGCCTGCGCGAGCTCCCCGGACTCGTACATCTCGCAGACGATGTCACAGCCCCCGACGAGCTCGCCGTCGACGAACAGCTGGGGGATCGTCGGCCAGTTGGAGATCGCGGAGAGCTCCTGGCGGATGCGCGGGTCCGGCAGCACGTCGACGGCCGCAAAGGGGGCCTCGAGTGACTGCAGGACGGCGACCGTGCGCGCCGAGAAGCCGCAGGCGGGCGCGTCGGGGGTTCCCTTCATGAACAGGATCACCTTGTGCTCGGAGATCGCCTCGCAGATCGCGTCGCGGATGGGGTTGCTCTCGCCGCTGGGCGCCGGGGCGGCGGATGGCTCGCTGCTCATCATGGGAAGGGAGTCGGGTTGGCTGGACATGGAGAGCTCCTGGCTGTCAGTGGATAGGGGCCTTGGATGGAGTCTGGGTCTTCAGCGCCAGAGCGTGTATCGCTCCGCCGATCTCGGCGCCGAAGACGTCATATACGAGGCGATGCTGCTCGATGCGACTGCGCCCCTCGAACGCGGCCGCGGTCACGCTCGCACGGAAGTGGTCACCGCCGCCGGTATAGTCCTCGACCTCGGCGTTGGCGCCCGGGATGGCGGTCTCGATACGCTGCTTTATCTCGTCGGCAGAGGGCACCCGACCTACTATACTTTGGAAAGTCTTGGAGCCGTCCACAGGAGTTTGAGCGATGATCGAGATCACCGACAAGGGTGCAGAGAAGGTCCATGAGTTCCTCTCCGGACAGCAGGCCGAGGCTGGCCTGGCGGGGCTGCGCGTGGGCGTGCGCGGCGGCGGCTGCTCGGGCTTTCAGTATCAGCTGGCCTTCGACGAGCAGCGCGACAGCGACCTCGTGTTCGAGAGCCATGGGCTGAAGCTGCTCGTCGACCGCGAGAGCCTGCAGTTCGTCAGCGGCTCGACGATCGACTACGAGGAGAGCCTGCAGGGAGCGGGCTTCAAGGTCAACAACCCCAACGTGGTCGCAGCGTGCGGCTGCGGGTCCTCCTTTCGCGTAGCCGAAGAGGAGCAGGTCTCAGCCGTCTGAGCCCGTAGGTGCAGCGCGGTCCGTTGAAGAGCGCAGGCGAGATCTCGGCCCTGGGCCGGGCGCGATACTATGCCTGCCTAGATAATGTCGTCTGGGATTGCATAAATTATGTTGACAAACATTATTTTGTTTGACATAGTTTGGCGATGGCCCGTCGCGACGGTCAGCTGACCAACCCCTTCCGCTTTGGCGCGCTGGCGCTCGACGAGGCGTTCACCGACCGCGAAGAGGAGCTGGCGCAGCTGAGCGCAGACATGCGCAACGGGCAGGACGTGGTCCTGTTCGCGCCGCGGCGCTATGGCAAGTCCTCGCTGATCTGGCGCGTGGCCCAGCGGCTAGTGTCCGAAGGGGTGCTCGTGGCTCAGGTCGACCTGATGCGGGCGCCGACCAAGGAGAAGCTCGCCGAGCAGCTGGCCAGGACGATCCACGAGGAGATCGCCTCGCGGCTCTTTCGCGCACGCGAGCGGGTGCGCGTGTTCGCAGGTTTGCGGATCAAGCCGACGGTCACCGTGGATCCCGACGATGGCTCGCTTTCCTTCGGCTTCGACGCGCGCGCGGACAGGACCGATATCGACACCACGCTGGAAGGCCTGCTCGCCCTGCCCGGGCGCTTGGCCGGCGAGCGCGATCGGCGCGTGGCGCTCGTGCTCGACGAGTTCCAGGAGGTCGTCGACATCGACCCCGGCCTGCCCAAGCTGATGCGCGCGGTCTTCCAGGAGCAGCCGGAGGTCTCCCACGTCTATCTCGGCAGCACCAGGCACATGATGGAGCGGATCTTCAACGACGAGCACGAGCCCTTCTGGCGCAGCGCCAAGCAGATGCAGCTGGGGGCGATCGCAAGCGCGCCGTTCGAGCGCTATGGCGCAGAGCAGTTCCAGCGCACCGGCAAGACGCTCGCTCCCGATGTGGGCGCCCGTCTGCTGACGCTGACCGGCGGGCATCCCTATGCGACGCAGGAGACCCTGTACTTCCTGTGGGAGCAGACGCCGGCAGGCGAGACCGCCGACGACGCCCGCCTGCAGATGGCGCTGGAGGCGCTGCTGCGCTCCGAGCACGCCCACTTCGGTCTGCTGTGGTCGCGGGCCGCCGGCGCCCAACGCGCGGTGCTACAGGCGCTCGCCTCAGAGCAGCCAGGCCGCCCGCTCAGCGGCGACTACCAGCGCCGCCACGCCCTGCCGGTGACTGCCACCGTGCAGACAGCCTTGGGTGCGCTCGTCGCGGCTGAAGTGATCAGCAGGGTCGGACGCGGCGAGTACGTGATCGCAGAGCCTTTCCTGGCCGAGTGGATAGCCCGCAACGAGAGCTGATGCGTCCGTGAGCCCACTGCCCGCGCGTCTGCGTGGCCTGACGCCCGATCGCCTGCGCGACGACCCGCGCCTGCGCGCGCTGGCTCTCGGGCTGGGCGTGATCCCCCCGCGTGCGATGCACTCCCAGGCCGACGTGCGCCTGCTGCTGGACGCGGCGCGCGGCGCGCGGCGGGTGGTCGAGGTCGGGGTCTACGAGGGCGGCTCGGCGCTCGCCCTGTGCGCTGCCCTCGCGCCCGGTGCAGAGCTTCATCTGGTCGACCCGTTCGGGCGGCGCCCAGACGCGTTGCCCAGCGGCTGGGGGGCCAGCGAGTGGGCCACCCGACGGGTGGTCGCGCGGGCCGTGCGCCGCCGCGGCGCGCAGGCCCCGCGCGTACGCTGGCACGTGGCCCTCTCCCACGAGGTGGCCGCCTCGTGGTCTGGCGGGGTGGACCTCGTGTTCATCGACGGCGACCACTCCGAGGCAGGTTGCGAGCTCGACTGGAGCAACTGGCGAGACCTGGTCGTCGAGGGTGGATACGTAGTTTTCCACGACGCGCGCGCAGGGCAGCCCGCCGGGCGCGGGCTGCCGGGCCCGACGGCTGTGGTGTCTCGCCACCTGCGCGGCGGCGGGACGCCCGGCTGGGAGATCGTCGCCGAGTCAGATCGCACGGTCGTGGCTCGGCGTGTCATGGGGGAGTGAACGCTGGAGCCAGTCGCTTGACGCGAGGTCAAGCAGTGTGGTAGCGTCGCAGTGGACATGATGTCAAGCGTCACGAGGGGAGAGGATGGCCCGTGCCCGCGGCACAGTCGAGCCCGTAGGAAGGGCAGGTACGCTGCAGGCAAGCGCAGATTCGCTGTTTATGACCCGCGCAATGCGGGAAGGACCACGTTGGAGGTAGTGATTCAGGCTTGATCTTGACGCGGATGATGTTTTCTGCCAAGGTCGGGAGTGTAGGGCCACTGGCGTTTCTTGCGCTCAGTGGTAGACGGGGGGGCCGGGGCGCCTCGGCTTTAGGGGCGAGAGGCCGGCACCATCGACTAATCCCAGAGGGAAAAGGAGTAGTGGATAGATGACACGTATTAGGATTGCCGGGCTCTGCCTGGTCGCATTGTTCGCGATCAGCGCGTTCGGCGCGAGCTCCGCGCTGGCGTTTCCAGAACGCGGCACATGTAAAGCAGCCAAAAAAGGCCTCGGCGAATACACAGACAGCCTGTGCCAGACGCCAGGCCTCAAAGGCGGACCCAAAAAAGAATTCGTTTGGGTGGCGCAGGCGAAAGCTACTGCGTTCACGTCGACGACCGGTGAAGCGACGCTGAAGTCGTTCACGCCGGAAGGCGCCGAACTGCCTGCTGTGACATGCACGAAAAGCAAAGGCAAAGGCAAAGCGCTGACCTCGACCACCAGCGAATCTGTGGTGACGTTTGAAGGCTGCACCTCCGCTGGCGAAAAATGCACCGGTGGCGCGAAAGCCAAAGCTGGCCAGATCATCACGTTCACCCTGGACGGGCGCCTGGGCACGATCGGCGGCGGCTCCGGCGTCGGTGAAGTCATCAAAGGCGCGGGCCCCGGCGGCCTGTCGTCTGAATTCAAGTGCGGTGCCAACGAAATCAAAACCGAGGGCGCAGTGATCGGTGAAGTCTCGCCGGTCAACGCCAAAGCTGCGACGACGTCGAAACTGTCGTTTGTCGCGGTCGGCAAAAATCAGGAATTCGAACTACTGAACGGTACGGAAGAATTCCACCTTCAGACCGAAATCAACGGCCTGGGTGGCGGAACGTTCCCGTTCAAGTCCACCGAGGACACCCTGGCCACGGTCAAAGGCACGTCGTATGAGGTCAAGTCGTAGTCCTGTAAGGATCAACGCAGCATTCGGTTGAGTCCACGTAGTTGGGGCCGGCCGTGTAGGACCAGCAGAAAGCACGTGGGGCCTCGGCCCCACGTGCTTTCTCGCGTGTAGGGGGCGGGCCTCGGAGGACAGCATGTCCGTCCCCCGAGGCACATGGCTT
>DATNLQ010000421.1:0-4024 GCA_035602785.1 Solirubrobacteraceae bacterium | reverse complement strand
ACCAGCTTCTCAATGCGCTGGCCAGCGACGAGTCGACGCTGGCAGACGATGTCCCACAACAGCTACGGGACCTCGCCGATGAAGTCGATCCGCACGATCCCGACCTCGCCGCGAACCTGCGCCAGCTCGCCGAGGTCGAGGCCGCGGAAGCTCCCTACACCCAAGCCAGCCAGCAGCTCTGGCAGCGAATGCCTCGATTCGTTCGCTTCAACAATCGAGCGAGGGAACTAGACAGCGAGTACGACATCAACGCGGCGGATTCTTCGCCAGGAACAGCGCTGAGCAATCTCGTCCAGCTTGCCGAGTTGGATCTCAGCGCCTTGCGCACCGCCGTTGCCAACGAGGAGACCGGGACGGTCCGTGACATCCGCGAGAAGGCCAACGACACGCTCGCCAAGAAGATGGAAGCGTGGCAACAAGACCCGCCGATCACCGTCTCGCTGGAGAACGACGGTCCGCTACTGCGCATCCACGTCAAGTCCGGCACTGGACCCACGATGCCATTCCGCGAGCGAAGCGATGGCTTGCGCCAGTTCGTCGCCCTGGTCGCGCTGTCGGCACATCAGCCCAACCCCGTGCCGCCGATTCTTCTCATTGACGAGGTCGAGACGCATCTGCATTACAACGCGCAGGCTGACCTCATCGAGGTCCTAACTGAACAGAACGCCGCGAGGCAAATCGTCTACACGACGCACTCCGCAGCCTGCTTGCCGCAAGACCTCGGTCTAGGAGTGCGCGTCGTCGAAGGACTCGGCGAGCGCACTGCGAGCACCGTGCGCCAGAACTTCTGGCGAGACGAGCATCCCGGTCTTGCTGCGCTTCTCATGGCGATGGGTGCGTCGTCGCTCGTCTTCGTCACACTGCGTCCATCCATCATCGCCGAGGGTGGCTCTGACCTCATCCTACTTCCGACGCTATTTCGCGAAGCGATCGACAAAGATTCGCTCGGGTTCGCGATCGTGCCTGGCGCGGCGACGACCCCGCCTGACCGCGTCGCTGGTCTCGGGCTCCAGGGCGTGCGAACCGTATGGGTGCTCGACGCCGATGACGGCGGGCGCGCTCGTCGGGTGCAGCTCATCGGCAGCAACATCCCCGAGGATCGCATCCTGCTTCTCGCCGACGACACAGACATCGAGATCGAGGATCTGATCGCGCCCGAGACATACGCCGCAGGTGTGCAGCGATACCTCGACGACGTCGGTGCTTCACAGACGTTTACGCAAGCTGATCTCCCCGCAGAGATGTGCAGGCGGCATGAGGCCCTTGAAGTATGGTGCGCCGAGCGGCAGGTACGTCCACCGTCGAAGATCGTTGTGGCGAACAAGGTCATCGATCTGGCGCAAAGCGCGACCTTGCTTGACCCGCAATACGGCCCGAGCGTGCGACTGCTGCACGAGCGCATCGCCGCGCTATTTTCAAGCTGAGGTGCGTAGGCGCTCTTGCATCCGACGCGAAGCGGGCACCCGGTCCGACGGTAGCGGACTCAGCGCGACGCCGTTGCGGCGAGGCCACGTTCCGCGAGTAGTTGGGCGTAGCGTGCGAATCGGGGGTCCTCAAACCAGCCGGGGGCGCGCACGATCGCAGGCGGCAGATCGCGGTAGACGAGCACCGCGCGCCCGCGGGCGATCTGCCTCAGCCACGGCGACGGCCCGGCCTTCTGATGACCAACGCTCAACGTGTGCCGTGCCAGCCCGGTTGAACTGGAGGCGTTGGCGACCGGCTCCTCGCCGAGCAGCTCCGTGAGATAGCCCGCGCTCGTCGGCTCAGCCAACGGCGGGATGAACACCTGCGCCGTGGACGCCGCGCAGATCGCGTCGCGAGCCGCGCGCCCGTAGCGCTGGTCGATCTGTGCGATCGACTGCCAGATCGTTGCGATCACGATGCCGTGGTCCCCGCATTGCGAGAGCCACGGTGCGAGGTTTCGCACCGGCGCGATGTTCGCCGCCTCATCCATCAGGATGAACAGCCGCGGGTCCAGCACACCGTCCCTGCGCGCCTTGACGATCGCCGCCTCGTACATCGCCGCGACGAGCGCGAGGATCACGGGCCGTAGCGCGTCCTGGTCGTGTCCGGCCGCGACGACGTAGATCGTGTTGGCGTTGCCGTCGAGGAACCGCTCGGGCGTGAGATCCCCGACGGCGCGCGCGGCCACCTGGGGGTAGCGGTAGGCACGCAGCAGATTCAGCGCGCTCATCACGGTCGTCTCGCGGTTGCGCTCGTCGCGACGACTCACACCCTCGAGCTGGTCGGCGGCAGCCGAGGCGCCCGCGCCCTTCAGGCAGGAGATTGCGTCGGTGAAGTCACGCGCGTCCAGCCAGCGCACGAGCTCGCTCATGCTCTCGCCGGCTATCGCCGCCGCATGGAGCAAGGGCGCCAACATGCTCGCCGCCTCCTTGTCCCAAAACTCGTTGGCTGCGTTGCTGCTGTCGGGGTGCGCGGCCGAGGCCAGCGCTTCGCCGGCGCGGATCGCGCCCGGCCAGCACCGCGCCGGCACGAGCGGCGTGAAGCCCGCGCTCGCACGATCCCCGAACGGGTCATACACCCACACGCGGCCGAGGCCACGCCGGTAGGGCGCGGTCGCGTCGTAGATGTCGCGCTTCGTCGACAGCACGAGCGCCGGCCCGTGGTGATCCAACAGCCACGGCACCACGAAGCCACTGGACTTCCCCGCGCGCGGCGGCGCTACGACCATCGGCTGAACCTCAAGCTCGGCCGCGAGCGTCCGTGCCGGCACTCTGCCGATCACACCCAGGTACGGGCGGCCCGACACCGGCCCTTGGATCCACAGGCGCCGGAGGTCTGCAGGCACCGCCCAGGTGCGCTGGCGCACCCATCCTCGATCGACCGCCCGGCGCGCGACAGTGCGCTGCTCCTTGCCAAGCGGCGAGCCAGCGCGCCACGAGCGCATCCGCCGGTGGACGCTCCAGGCTGCCCAGCCGAGGAACGCCAGCAGACAGGCCGCGACGAGCAGGTATGCAGGCGCTGCGGGTGCTGACGCGCGCTCAGCCGCTGTAGGGAATGCACGGTATGGCGTGCTCCAGCCGCCGCGCATCACCAGCCGCCACATCGCTCGCCCGGCGTCGCCGGCCGGCAGGCGCATAGGCGCGTGCAGCGAGATCAGGCGCGCGGCCTGCGTCCAGCACCAAGGCGCCACGCCGCTGATGAGACCCGTCAGCGCGAGCACGCCCGCGCTGCAGATGAGAAGCCTCATCGCAGGGCGACGCCCAACCGCATGAATCCTCATGCGCTTCCCGTCGATTGAAAGGCTCGCCCCCGCCTCAGCGGGCGGGCACGCGATGGGTCTGTGTCTGTCATCGGTGGTACTGACCCCCAGCGGCTCAAACCGGCCAACGACTTTCAGAACCTGGACCCTCGGCTACCCGCGCGAGCCCTCCACACGCGCACGCGCACCAGGGAGTCTCCGGCGCCAGGGCGCCCGTGCGGCCGCCTGCGGAAATTCGTTGGCCGGTCGGGGCTGGTTGTGGTCAGTAACCCACGAAGGCCGCCGACAGGACGCGGCCGCGATACGCAAGGAGACACAGGCGATGCCGCCCAAACAGCGGCCGAGAACGGCTCACGGTCACTTCAGAAAGCATGAGGCGACTGGCTGTTCAAGCAGTCCCCGTTGGTTGTCGGCGCGTCGTGTCTTGCCCCATTTTGGACACCGCCGGACTAGCGCTTCGGCCCCCTGTCGGGGGCTTCCCTGCGCCCTTACGGGGCTTCGGCTCCGCGCGCCGGTCGGCGCCTCTTTTGGGCTGCGTCACTAGCACCAACAACCACCAAACAGGAGGAAGAGCAAATGGCTCAGAACATCAACCGAGTCGTAATGACGGGAAACCTGACCACCGACCCCGAGCTGCGCTCAACGCCGAACGGAACCGCAGTGTGCAACCTGCGGATCGCCTGCAATACCCGCCGCAAGGAGGACGGCGAGTGGGTCGACAAGCCCAACTACTTCAACGTCACCGTGTGGGGAGGCCAAGGCGAAGCCGCGGCCCGCTTCCTGGAGAAGGGCCGTCCGGTC
>DATNLQ010000410.1:0-5743 GCA_035602785.1 Solirubrobacteraceae bacterium | reverse complement strand
TCGGAAAGCGGCTCGGGCTCGGGTTCTGGCGGCTCGGGCTCGGGAAGCGAAGAAACGCATTCGGCATCCGGATTGAAAGTGGGCCTCGTCGGCGGGATCTATGGCTGGGGGCAGACCGCCAGCGAAACGATCCGCAAGGCCACGGGTGTGAAGTACACGAAGCTGACTATCGGCCCTCAAGGTTGGGGCACGGTAGAAGAAATGCTCAGCGACGGTGTCACGCCCCTCATCCTCTACAACCCCGGCCTGGCGGGGATGTCTCCGGCGGCGGTTGCAGAAGGCGTGAAGAGTTACGTGTCCCACATGCACCAGTTGGGCCTGACCGAAATCGAGCTTGGCAACGAGGTCTATTACAACGGCTCCACGGTGTGGGCATACGCCGCCCAGTATCGCGCGGCTCACGAAGCGTTGGCTGGCAGTGGGATCACGCTGATCGCCGACGCCTGGACCGACACGCAAAAGCCCAACGGCGAATGGTCGGACTGGGAATTCGGTGGCGGCTGGGGCGTGCGATTCGTCGAAGCCCTCGGTTACGTGCCGGACGCGTGGAGCTTCCACCCCTATGGCCCGATGAGCGCTGACGGCTTCGGCTCCTACGGTCCGTATGTGACGGGATGGATGACCGTGCCCAAGATGATCGCCTACATGAAGGCCGATCACATCTATGCGCCGATGAACATCACAGAGGTCGGCCAGCCCACCTATGCGGGCACCAGCGGCAGCACGCCCGTCAGCGAAGCTGAACAGGCACAGGACGTAAAGCAGTACATCGATCAGGCGGCCGAATGGGGCCTGCACTCGATCTATCTCTACGAGGGCATCGACACCGGCGAAGGCGGCTACGGCTTGTACAAGTGGCCGCTGCAGGCCAAGCCGTCCGCTGCGGCATTCGCGGAAGCCATCGCTGGGCTGTCGGCGAAATCGGCGACCGACGCCATCGACACGCAGCTCGCAACGCCGGGCTCCGGCGCCAAGAGCGCTCTGATCAACTAGCCGAGCTAGGCACCGGCCCTGGGGAGCACCTCGCTTCCCGGCGCCGGGCGCCGCCTGGGCGCCGATGCGTCCAGGCGGTTGATGGCTCGCCGTTGCACCTGGGGCGACTGGTAGAGTCCTGTCGATGACCCAGGCGGGTTCTGTGACGTTGCAGATCAACGTCGCGCCAGTGGATCTGCCGCACGCCACTCACATCCTCCGCCATCAGCTGCGCCAGTGGGGCGGGCAGGTGCAGGAGATTCTCTTTACGTTCGACCTTCACCGCACAACTCGCGGTGGGCACTTCGGGGAGGGCTGGGAACAGCGCCGTGCGCCGATGCGAAAACTGCTGGAGGACCTCTCCAGCGACCATCCGGGCGCGCGCATCGCGGAGGTCGATTACGCAGCGGAGAGGATGGCCGAGATCGCAGCGGTCTTCACCGCGGGGTTGGCGCTTCCCGCCAAGGACACCAAGGGCGCGCCCTTCTACCCATATTTCTATGGGTTGCATGAGGCGAGTAACGATCTGGTGTTTCACCTCGATTCCGATCTCCTGTTCGGCGGATCGAGCCAAACATGGATCGATGAGGCTCGCGCGCTGCTGGCAGGTCATCCGGATGTGCTCGCCTGCAGTCCGCTCCCGGGTCCCCCTGCGGCCGACGGGAAACTGCGCAGGGAGGCTGCGCCTCGCTTCAAGCACAGCTCGCCCGCATACGCCTTCAAGACGCTGAGCACCCGCCTGTTCCTCATCGATCGCCGACGGCTACGCGAGCGTCTTGTGCCTCTGCGCCTACTCGGGCCGGCGCGTGCAATCAGCAGCGCGAAGGCCCGACTGCACGGCAATCCCCCCTATAGGGCGGCCGAGCTGGTGATCAGCGAGGCGATGGCTCACGCGGCGCTTTGCAGGGTCGACTTTCTCGGCGCGTCGCCGGGCATGTGGTCGCTGCATCCGCCCTACCGTTCGGCGGAGTTCTATCGCGAGCTGCCGCAGCTGATCGAGCGGATCGAGAACGGCGACGTACCCGACGCCCAGCGCGGAGATTACGAACTCAACGACAGCATGTTCGACTGGTCGCGTGCGCGGCGGCGCACGATGGTAAAGCGGCTATGGGCGTGAGTGTGAATCCATCAGACGGTGAGGCCGATCTGTCAGAGCGGCGCACTGATGCGGAGGGCGTTGTCCAGGATGCGTCATGTTGAGCGAGCGCTTCGCCGGCATTACTCGCCCTGTCCGTAAGGCTCTCGTCGGTCTGTGGCTCTCTCGGCATGCCACCCGGTCCGTTTTCTGGTTGCCGGTCGTGGGCAACTTCCGCTCGCGCATCATTCGCAAGCCGGGTGCCCGTCTAGAAATTTCAAGACGACTGTATCTAGGCGATGCAGCGACCCACGTCGGCTTCGTCGCGCGCGGGATGTCGCCCATCGTCGAGTTGCAGCGGGACTCCACGCTCGTCATCGAAGGAGGCGTTCGTCTTGGCGATGGCGGGAAGATCCTGGTGGGGCCTGGTGCGAGAGTGACAGTCGGCGACGACACCCACTTCGACGGGGACTCCAGCGTGATAGCCGCAGTCAACGTCTCGATCGGCACGGGGTGCGCAATCGCCTGGGAGGTGCTGATCATGGATACTGACTTTCACCGGGTCGACGGGCGCCCGGCCAGCGATGCGGCGGTACAGATCGGCAATAGGGTATGGGTTGGGGTTGGCGCGAAGATCTTGAAAGGCGTGACGGTCGGCGACGGCGCGGTGATCGCCGCCGGCGCTATCGTCACGCGAGACGTGCCGGCGGGTGCGCTCGCCGCTGGGAATCCCGCGAAAGTGATCCGCGAAGGCATCACCTGGGATTGAGCCAGAGCGCCATTCAGGAGCAATCGCCGACGCCGGTCAGGGCGCTGTGCGCGTCATGCACAAAGCGCTCCTGGTTATCCAGGTAGGGGCCGAGTCGGAACAGCTGGGCGTGCTCATAGGCGCGCTCGACGCGGGCGGCCGTCTGCTGGGGCTCTCGCAGAATGCGAGCGAGCGCGGCGGCCGCGCCAGACGCGTCTCCGCGTGCGAACAGCAGCGCGTGCTCCTCGTGGGCCATGCCCTCGCCGATGCCTCCGACGTCGGAGGCGACCAGCGGGACGCGCGCGAGGGCACCCTCGATCGTCACGTACGGGAACGGCTCATCCCAGGTGGACGGGACTATCATCGCGCTCGCTCTTGCGAGCAGCCCCGCGATCGCTTCGGGCCGCAGAGGTCCCTGCCAGCGCAGCGCGTCGGCCACGCCGGCGCGGGCGGCCATGTCCCGCAGCTCGGCTGCATGATCGTCGTCCTCAGGCCCGGCCAGGGTGAGCGTTGCCGAGATGCCGTGCTCGGATCGCAGGAGCGCGAGCGCCTGGATCGCGACGGCGACGCCCTTGAAGGGCGTGATGCGTCCGACGAACACGATCTCGGGCTCCTTGGCGGGGCGGCGTTCGACTTGCGCGTAGAGGTCGCCGTACGGGGGCGCCGGGTGCAGCACCCGCTCGTACACGGTCTCGACGAACGTGGGCGCCGGCGCCATGCGCCTGATCGCCTCCGAGTTCCACGAGATGGCGGCGCGCAGCGGCGCGATCGGGTCAAGACGCAGCGCCGGCAGCGCATTGAGCAGGCGGCAGGCTTGCGCCCACGCGGCTCGCGCCCGCCCGCGAGGGGTCGGCAGCAGCTCGCGAAGGAACTGGTCGCCGACGAAGATCTTCGCGAACCAGTGCTCTTCGACACGAAAGGCGAGCGGAACGCCGCTGTCGGCGATGATGCGCAGCACTGCGTGGGGGATCCTGGCTCCATTCCACACGTAGACGAGATCGGGTTTCCACGCGACGATCTCACGCGCCACCGCGGCGCCTCTCAGCGCGCAGATCGGCGCTCGCAAAGACCCGCGCGCGTCGAGCGTGAGCAAGGCCAGCTCGCGTCGCAGCGCGACTTGATCGCCACCTGCGGGCACGTGATCGCCGTGCCGACTGACGCTCGTCCACACGAGCACCTCGTGGCGCTGGCGCAGATGGTCGGCGACCGCCGCACAGCCCATCTCGTATCCCCCGACAGCCTCGGGCGGAAACATGTTCGACACGATGGCGATCCTCATGGCAGCGGACTGCGTCCCAGGACAGCCCTCACGTCCGCCAGGCTCATGGCTCGCAGACCGAGCAGCAGCAGCGGGTAGCACACGCATGCGGTGATCGTGAGTGCCACCAATGACCTGTTCAACTCGGAGACGATCAGCATCCCCCCGGTCAACAGCACCGCGGCCAGCAGGGCACGGCCGACGCGACCGGGTCTCGGCAGTGGCAGCTGGAGGTGCCCGAGGATGAGGCGCACGCTCATCGCGAGCACCACCACCTCGGTCGCCAGCGTCATCCACGCCGCGCCCATGAACCCAACCAGCGGAACCAGGATGAGGTTGCCCGCTACGTTGACCACGAGCGCGATCAGGCCGATTAGCATACGCCGTCGCTGCAGGCCCAACACGAGCAGCAGGTTGTCGTTCAGGTAGCTGAAGCAGATGAACACGAATGCCGCTCCCAGCACCGGCAGCGCGGGCGCCGCCGCAAGGAACGCATGCCCGAAGAACAGACGCACCAGCGGAGTGGCCGCGACCGCGACAAACGCCAGCGCCCCGAACGATGCAGTTGCCATCAACTCGCACGCCCGCCGCACCGTGCTCAGCAGTCGATCGCGATTGCCGGGCCAGGACGCAGCCAGTATCGGTGCAAGCGTCGTGAGGATCGAAATGGGCACGAATTGCGCCTGTTCGAGCACGCTGTAGACGCTGCCGTAGAGTCCCGCCGGCCTGCTGCCGATCGTCGTGAAGACGATCAGCTGATCGATTCGCGCGTAGGCGACGATCAACAGGATGGAGACTCCGATCGGCAGCGATTCGCGAATGAGCGGTGCCAGCAGCGCTCGTGAGGGTCTCGGTCGACGCTCGGCGAGCCTGAGCGCCGCGAAGATCTGCACGATCGAAGCGACTGCGCTTGTGGCTGACAGTGCGATCGCCAGCGCGATCATGCCGCCGCCGCGCCAGAAGATGATCACGACAGCGATCGTCCACAGCACGCTCCTGAGCGTGAGCACGAGCATCGGAACGAGGTTGTTGACGCGCAGCTGAAAGACGAGCTGCAGCGCGCCGATGCCGTTGAACGGCATCGTGATCACGAGAATCAGGCCGGCGATGAGCATCTCATGACTCTCGTGCAGCGCGAAGATCGCCGCGACCGAGATCAGGATCACCGGCCCCATCACGATCATCCGCAAGAGGATCACGGCGCCGATCCATTCGTGCTCACGCTCGGGATCGCGCGCCGCCTCGCGCACCGCCACCGTCTCCAGCCCGAAGTTGGCGATGTAGCCCACCAGCATGAGGACGACGAAGATCGTCGACCACTGACCGTAGCCCGCGCTGCCCAGCAGGCGGGCGATCAGCGCCGTTACGAGCACGCCAAGGGCCAGGTTGCCGACGCGCACCACCACCTGCAAGACGATGTCGCGGGCAGCTCGCTGGCCGCTGACGTGGGCTGCGCTCGACATCGGCTCGAATGTAGCGTCGGCGCCCGACGAGCATGAGTTGAGCGCCGCAGCGCACGCCGCCTCGATCAGGCGCCTTGCTCGGGGGCGGGAGGTGGCGCCAGGCCTTCAGGCATCATGGCGCCGGTGGCACACCCTCCCGCTGACAAGCTGACGCCGGCGAGGCTGTCGGCTTGCGTCATTGCCCGCAACGAGGAGCAGAGCCTCCCCGACTGCCTTGCCAGCGTTGG
>DATNLQ010000409.1:0-34556 GCA_035602785.1 Solirubrobacteraceae bacterium | reverse complement strand
AAGGCGGACGCCTGGACCTCGATGACCTGCAGTCGCAGAAGGGCTATGCGGCGATGCGCGTGTACGGGACATCGAAGCTGTGCAACATCCTGTTCACACGCGAGCTGGCCAGGCGCGCGCCGGAGTTGCACGCCAACTGCTTTCACCCGGGCGTGGTGCGCACGGGCTTCGGCAAGAACGAGAACGGGATCTGGAAGCTGGCGACGACGGTTGCGGGCCCGTTCTTCCGCTCGCCGGCACGCGGCGCGCGCTCGCTGGTGTGGCTTTCGCTGTCGCAGGACGCGGCCGACCTGACGGGCGAGTATGTGCAGGACGAGAAGGTGCTGGCGCCGAGCGCCCAGGCGCAGGACCCGATCCTCGCGCAGGGCCTGTGGGAGCACAGCGAGCAGCTCACGGGCCCGTCGGCCGCCGCGCCGCCCTGACGACCGAGCTCGCTCAGATCGTTCCCCGTCTTCCGCCGCGCATGTATGTCCGACAAGTGCGCCGGGCAACGGGCCGGCGACGAGGGCAGATCA
This sequence comes from Solirubrobacteraceae bacterium, assembly GCA_035602785.1. Lineage (GTDB taxonomy): Bacteria > Actinomycetota > Thermoleophilia > Solirubrobacterales > Solirubrobacteraceae > Palsa-744. Next base: position 34,041 of record DATNLQ010000409.1, on the reverse strand, counting down.
CGCGCCAGGTCGTCCGGTCGACGAAGTGCGTGCTGGCGGCGCGCGGCAGGTCCACCGCCACATCCACCGGTTTGCTGGCGGGCGCAGGATGTGGCGCAATGGACACGCGGCGAAGGGCAATCGCGGTGCGCTCCCCCCTGGCGTCCTCGATCAGGATCACGGTCTCCTCGGGCGTCTCCTGCACCACGACCTGGCGGGGGACCGATATGAAATATCGCAGCGCTGGACCGCGGTCGGCGAAACCGCCCACGCTGAGTTCGAGGACGTCGCGGTTGGGGTCATAGCGAATCGACCGAAGCGCTCTCTCGACGGCCGCGCTGGCGCCGTTGCGGTCAATGCTGTCGAGCCGCAGGGTGACGCTCGCGAGCACCTGACCGCATTCGCGCCGGACGGCACTGAAATAGTCGGCCCACGCATCTGCCTGCAGGGGAACGGTCCTGACCACGCCTGTCACTATGAACCGGCTCCCAGACGTCCACGACCCATTGATGGAACTTCAAACGTCCAATGCTGGACAGTTGCGGCCCGTAACCGGTTGCGCCCTCGGCGGGCGGCGGGCACTGGCTGACTGGTCAGGGCGAGCGAGCTCGCAATGCGGCGGCGTCGGTCACCGTCAGCCTGCGCCGCTCGGTCTGGATCCAACCAAGCTCGCGAAAGACCTGCAGCGCCTGTGCCACGCTGGCGCGCGAAGCGCCGGTCCAGCTGGCCAGCTCTTCCTGGGATATGGGCAGGTCGACGATGATCCCGCCGGCGCCCGGCCGGCCGTAGCGGTCGGCGAGCTCCACGATCCGCGCGGCCAGGCGCCCCATCGAGTCAGAGGCAGCGAACTGCAGCCGCTGATCGGTCGCCTCCCGAAACCGCCTGGCGACGATCTCGAGCAGCACGACCGCCACGCGCGGGGTCGTCTCCAGGTGGGACCTGAATACCTGGGCGGGCATGACGAGAGCGTCGACGGGCTCGAGCGCCGATACGGTGGCGGTGCGCGGCTGACCGTCGATGAAGGCGAGCTCGCCGAGCACGTCGCCGGGGTCGCGCAGGCTCAGCAGTATCTCCCTGCGATCGTGCCTGATTGCGGTCACCTTCACGCGACCTGCCAGCAGCAGCATCACCCGTTCGTCGGGCTCGTGCTCGAACATCAGCACGGCCCCGCGCGGGAATGTCCTCCGTACGGAAAGCCCGTGAAGGGCCTGCTGCTCGTCGTGGGCGAGCTGCGCGAGGAAGGTTCCAGGGACCATCTCGGTCATGACAGGATCGACATCTCGAGCGCCGTGCTCGCGCTGTACCCGGCACCGCCACGGGTCGGGCTGCGCGCGACGGCCGGCAGAGCGGGCGTCAACGATACTCGCCTCAGGCGAGTGCGAGCTCGCGCGAGCGTTCGGCCAGATGACCGACGCCGAGCTCGTCGAACAGCGTGGCAGCCCGATCGAGCGCCTCGTCACCGGCCCGCGGGTGACTCTCGTGCAGGCGCCGGCCGATCAGGGTCAGACAGCGCGCTGCATCGAGCGGGCGCTCCAGGCACTCCCAGCCGGCTTGAGCGCGGCGCAGCGCCTGCACCCCGTCGGCGGGCTCGGCGACGATCCCTTGCGCCTCCAGGACGACCGCCTCGTTGACCGGGTCGTGCACCTGCCCGGCCAGCTCGAGCGCCCGCTGCGCGGCGCGCCTGGCGTCGCGTGGCCTGCCGGCAAGCGTGCACACGAGCGCGATGCTGGCGTGTGTCTGCAGAGCCTGCGGAACCAGGCCGCCCTGATCGCACAGCGCGAGCGTCCGCTCAAGGACACACTCGGCACCGCTCAGATCGCCGCGATCGCGCAGCGTCACGGCCAGCCCGCTCAGGGCGGTGCAGGACACCTCCGACCAGCCGACCTGCGTGGCCACCGCGTGCGCGCGGGTGAACAGCTGCTCGGCGGCGTCCCAGTTGCCCTCGCGCCAGCGCAGCCTGCCGCGGATGGTGTTGGGCAGGCACAGCTTGGCCATCAGGCCCTCGCCTTCGGCGAGGGCCGCGCTGATGTCGCTCGCGCGCGAGACCTCATCCCAGTCGCACCGATGGAAGGCCAGCTGGGCGAGCGCCGAGCGCAGCTCGATCTGGGCTGGTACGTCGCCGATCCGCTGCGCCAGATCGAGCGCCTCGACATAGTGCTCTTGCGCGCTGCGATAGTCGCCCTCGCAATGCTCGAGGTCATAGCCGAGCGCGAGCAGCGCGAGCACGGTCTCGCCGGCGTCGGAGCCACGCGCCAGCTCGACCGCGCGCTCGAGGCTCTCGCGCGCCTTGGCCGCATCGCCGGCGCGGCCAAGGACGCGACCGAGGATCCCGTGGGCCCGGATCGCGGCGCGCGGCTCGCCCAGGTCCTTGGCGACCTGCAGGGCCCGCTCGGAGGTGTAGCTGGCGAGCATGTTGGCGCCGGTGCGCATGTACAGGGAGGCGGCCTCGCCGTAGAGCCCGACGAGCTCGGACGAAGCGGGCTCGCCGCTGATCAGCCTGATCCCCCGTTGCAGCTGCTTGATCGCGGCCTCGGGATCGCCGGCGTGGGCGAGGGCGGCCGCGATCTTGCGGTGAAGCGTGGCGACGTGGCGGGCGTCGTCGCCGGCCTGGTGGTACTCCAGGCAGCTCTGCCAGGTGCCCAGGGCGACCTGCACGCGTCCGAGCAGCAGGGCCACGTCGCCGCTCTTCTCTGCTATCCGCAGGCCGGATGGGTCGCCCGGCTGCGCGAAGACGACAGCCGCCTGGTACTGCGCGAGCGCCTCTCTGTTGGAGAACAGGGCGGCGGCGGCGTCGCCGGCGGCCTCGCCATGCTCGAGCGCCTTGTGGCGCAGCCCGGCCAGCTCGGCTGGCGGCAGGTGCGCCTCGACGGCAAGCGCTGCCGCGCGGACGAAGTGCTCGGCCAGCAGCGCGACCGCCCCTTCGCCGCGATCGCGCGCTCGCCGTTCGATGAACGCGCCGACCTCGGCGTGCTTGCGCGCACGGATGACCTTCGGCAGCATCTCATAGGCGACGTCTCGGATCAGGGCGTGCGTGAACACGAGCTCTCGCTCGTCCGGCGCACTGCGATCGTCGCCGAGCATGATCAGGTTCCTCTGCTGGAGCCTGGCGATGGCGCCGACGAGGTCCGCTCCCGTCTCGGGGCTCATGCACGCGAGCGTGTCGAGCGAAAAGCAACGGCCGACGACCGCTGCGTGGCAGAGCAGCTGACGCTCGACGGGAGCGAGCGCGTCGAGTCTGGCGGCGAGCAGCCCTTGCACCGTGTCGGGCAGCTCGGCAGAGACGCTGGCTCCCTCCTCGGCGATCCGCTCGACCAACGCCTCGGCGAACAGCGGGTTGCCGCCCGAACGCTCGGCCAGCCCGTGGGGCAGCTGCAGCGCACTGCCGGCCCGTTGGGCGAGCAGGTCCATCAGCCGCCGCGTGTCGCGCTCGTCCAGCCGCTCGAGCAGGATGCTCGTGGTGGCGTTCCTGATGCTTGCCCAGTCGGGGTTGCTCTCCAGCAGGTCGTCGCGCCCGAGGCACAGCTGCATGACGGGCGCGCGCAGCCACTGCGCCAGGTACTCGATCAGCTCGAGCGTGCCTTCGTCTGCCCAGTGCAGATCCTCCCACACGATCACCAGCACGCGATCGCGCGCGAGGGCCTCAAACGCGGCCAGCACGGCGCCGAAGAAGCCCTCACGCGCACTGACCTGATCCTGGTCGGTGGGCTCGTCGGCCTCGCTGGAACGATCGTCGCCGAACAGGCGGGCGAGCGGGGCCAGGCGACGGGCAAGGCGCTTGGAGTCCTCGTCGCAGCCGGCCGCTCCGAGCCTGTCGATGATCTTCTGGAAAGCCTGCGGGCCGCTGTCTGCGGCGGTGATGGCACACTCGGCGCGAAGCATCTCTGACAGTGGCCAGTAGACCGCGCCCGAGCCGAACCCCAGACAGCGACCATGGCAGACGTGGCTGGGCGGCACGCGCCGTTTCAATCTGAGCTTGAACTCCTGCATCAGGCGGGTCTTGCCGATGCCAGCCTCTCCGAGCACGCAGACCAGGTGCGGAGCGCCCTGTGTGCCGACCCGCTCGAACAGGGCCAGCAGTTGGGCGAGCTCGGCGCGCCGGCCGACGAGGCTCGTCGGCGGCCTGTCGGCCGCTCGCAGGCGGCCCGGCTCGCACAGCTCCAGGACCTCCCATGCGGCGACCGGCTGTGCCCTGCCCTTGAGCGTGAGCGGACCGATCTCCCGGTAGACGCCTGCTGTGTCGATCGCGCGCCGCGTCCGCTCACCGACGAGGATCGCACCCACTTCGGCGGCACCCTGCAACCGGGCGGCGACGTTGACCGCGTCGCCCACCACGGTGTATTCGTCGCCGATCCGTCCCGCGAGCACCTCGCCGCTGTTGATCCCGACGCGCAGGGCGAGCTCGAGCCCGAACTCGCGCACGATCCCGACGTTGAGCTCGGCCATCGCGGCCTGCATCCCCCACGCGGCCCGCACGGCGCGCTCGGCATCGTCCTCGTGCGCGACCGGGGCGCCGAACACGGCCATGACGTTGTCGCCGATGTACTGGTCGACGTAGCCACCGTACTGCTCCACCTCCACCGCAAGCCGTGTCAGGCAGCGATCGGTGAGCTCCTTGACGGCCTCGTGATCGAGCCTCTCCGCGACGGAGGTGTAGCCGACGAGATCGGCGAACAGCACCGTGACCATGCGCCGCTCCTCATACAGTGAGAGCGCGCTGCGGGGACCCTTGCCGTCGGCGTCGAGCAGCGACCCGCAGCTCACGCAGAAGCGCGCCCGCGGCTGCGCCTGTGCCCCGCAGGTGGAGCAGCTGCGCACCAGCGACAGCCCGCATGCCATGCAGAAGTGCGCGTCTGCCACGTTGGCCGCTCCGCAGCGTGAGCAGTGCCGGGCTGACTGCATCGCGACATCATTGCGCCGCAGCAGTGGCATGTAAAGCCGAGATGGGAACGATTCAACATGCCGGGCGCACATCAGCTGCCCCTGGGCGCGACGACGACGCCGGGCTCGACAAGCATGTCCATGCTCAAGTCGAACGTGAGGCTCGTGTTCTGCGTCACCACGCCTGTTTCGGCGGCTATGGGATGGCTGTCGTATTGGTTGACCGTGACATGCCACTGCTCGAGCGACGGCCGCCAGGATGCGTCTTTGACCTGGATGGGCGCCTCGACGACGGCTCGATAGCAGGCGCGTCCGGGCTCGGATGCGTCACGAAACTGCTTGAGGAACACCTGACGGGCTTCCTTTTTGACCAGCGACCTGATCACGTCGCCGAGCAGCGTGATGTCAGGCGCGAGGTGCCAGTCCTCGGCGGCGAAGCTCTGAAAGTAGTCGACGATCTGCTCGGGTTTGTGCCAGGCGCCGCGGCGCGTGGACTTCTTGGCCGTCTTGGCGGCGGATTCCCGGGCCGTCTTGGCGGCGGATGCGCCTGTGGCGGTGGCGTTCGCGCGGGCGATCTCAAACAGCACCTTCCAGCCGGCCTGGCTGTTGGCCGAGAAGTCACCGCCGAAGATCTTGACGGCGAGGGGATCGCCCACCCCTGCCTGGGGTGCGAAGACGCCGAGCGACTTGGGGTAGCCGTAGACCTCGCGCCCGCCCGCGTATGACATCGGATTGCTGACCACGATGAAGGGCACCGACATGCACAGCCGTTCGGGGATGAACAGTCCCGCGACGTTGCGCCCGGCGGCGAGCGGTATCCACAGCGAGACCTGGGCCTCGTCTATGTAGCCCCAGCTTTCAAAGCCCTGAGCTTGGGAGCGTATGCGCGCGAAGGCTCCCGTCAGCATGACCACGTAGGGCCCCAGCAGCGGCCGGTACTCGACGGCCCCAGCGGCGGGATCGTTGAGCGTCCGCTGGCAGAGGTCGGCGATAAGGGCCGAATCGCCCTTGAGCACGAGGCCCTGGAAGCGGCCTTCGCTGCAATAGAACGGGGGCGGCGTGGTGACGCGCCCGCCGTACTCGACATAGGGCGGCCGGCCGGCCTGCACGGATGGGGGCGGCTGCGCGCGGCACCCAGCCAGCAGCGATCCAAGGCGACAGCGGCGCGCGCCGGCGCGATCGGTCAGCCACGTGGGGCTCTCGCCGATGTGCGACTTGGCGTCGTTGGTCAGCGCACGCGCTGCTTGCAGTCCCGACAGCACGGCCGACTCGACGCAGCCGCCGTCGATGCCGTTGCGCGTCCAGTCTCCGGCGAGCACGAGGTTTTCGACGCCGGATGCGTCTGCGGCGAGACGGTGCTTGACGGAGCCGGCGGGGGTCAGCACGTATCGCTCGCTGGGCGTGGTGTTGGCCCGCCAGTACTGCGCGTCAAGGCGCGCGGGGCCCGTGCGAGAGCCCCCCGGGTCGGCGAGCAGCGACCAGTCAATCGCGCCGGCTCTGCCGACGCCGCGTGGCCAAATCGGTGGGATCTGCTTGGCCAGGAAGGCCAGGGCATTGTCTTTGACGCGTGCTGTCGCCGCTTTGGCATCCTCGCCTGGGCGATCGTCAAGAACCCCGCAGAAATATGCGAGTCCCCTGACCCCGTCGTGAGATTTCCATTCCTCGCGCGCCAGCAGGTGAGTCATGTCACACGACGTGTCCAGCGGCTCGACGTAGCAGCCTGTGACGCTGTCCTGGCTATCGGGCCAGCCGATCTGTTCGGGCGTCTTGCGCAGCCACAGCTGAAACGCCTGGGTTCGCACGGTGGTGGCCGAGCTCAGCATGGTCGCAAACGGCGCATGGCGCCGGGCAATTTCACCGCATATTTCGGGCAGGGCAGCGACGGGAATGCCCAGCACGACCGAGTCGAAGTCCTCGCCGCGGGCCAGGGTTTGCGCTTCGCGTCCGAGCGGGTTGGTCTGGCCCTCGAAGTCGATGCCTCGGGTCTTCAGTTTGTCGCCGTTGCGCAGCTGGTCCCAGTCGGGTTCGCTGGGCCAGCACTCGAGGCCCTTGACCGTCAACAGGGGGTCGTAGCGTGTGTGGACGAGCTCAACCTGGGGCACGACTGAGATCTGATCGACGTGCGACCCGTCCGGGGACAGGCGAAGGTCGGTGACGGTGTGAAAGAACTTGAACTCGACCCCGCGCGCGCTGAGCACCTGGTAGAAGGGTGTGAAGACGGTATCGCCCATCCCCGCCTGCATCTTGTACATGAGAGATCCGCTATAGGTGAAGGCCAGCCGCAGCAGGTCGCTCATAGCGGTGCCAGCAGCGACGTTCGCCTTGTCGATCTTGCCTTCGGGATATCCGAATGCGACGTCGTAGATCGCGCGCAGTAGCGGCGAGCGGGTGGCAGGGGTGGCACCGACTGTCACCTGCATGGCTCCGTGTTTGGTCAGCCATTGGCAGAGCTCGTATTCGTTGATCGCTTCCCAGCCGTTCTCGAGAACGCCGTCCTGCACAATGCCGGCGGTCGCGCAGGCAAAGGTGTCGACGAGCGTGAAGAAGAACCTCAGCTGGACGTCGTCTTCGACACGCTCGCGGACCACTGTCTCCCACAGCCAGTCGCGAAATCGCCGCAACAGAGCCGCCAGCAGATGCTCTGGACAGGACACCCCTGGCAGGGCGAGAGCGGGCAGCGGCGGGCGAGGGATCGAGCGCGTTGTGAGCAGGCTGTGCGCGTGAGACAGGTGATGGGCGGCATGCAGCAGGTTCTCTCCGCCTGGAGCCGAGCTGATGCCGGCGCCTGCGCCGACTGAGCCGATCGCGTTGCGAAACCAGCCCGGACTCAGGCGTGCCTGCGCCGCACGCCCATCGAAGGCCTCGGGCTTGTCTGCGCGCAGCTGCTCGAAGTGGGCCAGCAGCCAATGGCACGCGCGCTTGGCGACGTCCCAGAAGCGGGGAAGCTCAGCCTGGGTCCCGGGGGTCAGGCCGTTGGCGGGGGCGTTGAGGACGAGGCGCTCCCAGCTGTTGTCCTGGCGATCGTAGAGGACCACCTGGTTACAGCCCTTGAAGGCGTCCTCGAGCGTGGCGAGCGGATGCCCGGGCGGTCGCTTGAGCTCTGCGTAGGCCTCGCGCATGACGCGAAAGGCGTTTTCGTAGAAGCCGAACCAGACATGCAGGCCGTGCTCCTCGATGCGCTTGCCCTTGTCGGCGTCGAGGTTGCGCCCGCTGGCGCACTTGCCCCCTAGACGCCAGCCGGGCTGATAGACGGTGACCTCGAAGCGATCGCGCAGCTCGGGCGCGGTCAGCTGGAAGGCTGCGGTGATCGCGGCAGGTCCGCCGCCGAGCACGGCGACCTTGGTGCGCTGGGCTCCCGCGTCCACTACCGGTGCCCCCTGCGCTGCCGCCCACACGCGCACTGTGGACACTGCAATACTGACCCGATATGGGCGGGGGCCATATGGATACGGTCAGACGCGCCTGCTCGGCCTGGTGCCAGGGCGACATATCGATCTACCGCGAGATGTATGCGCCTGACGTAGTGGCGTCGGGAGGGAGGCTGTGGCCAGAGGGAGAAGAATCGGTCGCGGGCGTGGATGCGGTGATGGGCCATTTTGGCTCTCTGCTGGCGGCATTCGAGCGCAGCGAGCTGATCCCGGAGGCCGTGGTGGAGGAGGACGACAACCTGGTTGTGCGGCTGCTGTGGCGCGGCCTGGTGCACGGGAGCGAGACTCCGGTAGAGCAGCGTCTGATCTGCGCGTACCGCTTCAGAGAGGGCCTGATCGTCTATCAGGCGTGGTTTGCAGAGCTCGCGGAGGCGCTCGACGCTGTCGGCCTGCCCCCCTCGGCCGCGGACGCGCTGCGCGCGCTGGAGACGAATTCGCCGCTCGCGGGCGCGGCCCGGCCCGCCGCGCCCGCGAGCTGAGCGCCCCTCGAGCGCGCGGCCAGGTCCGCGCCGCCCGAGGCTCGAGCGCCCCCCGCACGCGAAACGCCCCCCGCACTCTTGGACTGCATCCATGCCAGTGCAGTGGCGGGGAGCGCCCGCTTGCTCGACCATCCGGCCAGAGATTCACAGATGCGGGCGGCGCCGCCCACCTGCTTCTGGACATTGCCGCGTCTAGTTTTGGACGTTTGCCGAACACGCCGCTCGCCGGCCGGAGCTGACGTGAGGGGTCGGACGGTTCGAGCATCAAGCTCGTTGGCAGCGTCGACGAGTGGTAAGAGAGCCATACCGGTCATATTTCTGCATCCATGTAAAGGAGGCTTTTCGTGTCGACCCCCTCTTCTGCGCTCGCTGCGACACCCACCGGCAGCGAGCTCGATGCCGCTATCGATCGCGCGTCGACGCTCGCTCGAGATCTCGCCGCTAGGACCGAGCGCGAGCGTGCCTTGCCACAGGCACTGATTGACGGGCTGCGCGCGACGGGGCTGATGCGCGCCTGTGTTCCAACCGAGCTGGGGGCACTCGAAGCCTCGCCGGCCACCACGTTGCGTGGGGCCGAGACAATCGCGCGCGGGGACGCATCGGCTGGCTGGTGTGTGTCGATCGCTGCCACCAGCAGCCTGCTCTGCGCCTACCTTCCCGAGCGCGGCGCGTCGGAGATCTTCGGCGATCCGTCAACGGTGGCCGCGGGTGTGTGGGCTCCGCGCGGCAGAGCGGTGGTCGTCGAGGGCGGCGTGCGGGTCTCAGGCCGCTGGTCGTTTTGCAGCGGCATCTCCCATTCCGACTGGCTGTTCGCGGGGTGCGTGCTCGATGATCCCCAGGCAGACGCACAGGGCCCGAGCCTGCGGGTGGTGGCGCTTGCGAAGGCCAAGCTCGACATCCCCGATACCTGGCACACGAGCGGCCTGCGTGGAACCGGCAGCCACGATGCGGTCGCTGAGAACCTCTTCGTCCCCGACCACCACGTGCTGTCACTGCTCGGCGCCCGCCCACGCATAGATGCGCCGCTGTACCGGTTCCCGGTCTTCGGCTTCTTCGCGTTGTCGATCGCGGCCGCGGCGTTGGGCAATGCGCGCGGGGCGATCGACGACTTGAGCGAGCTGGCTGCTGGGAAGACCGCGCAGGGCTCGAGCCGGGCTCTGGCCGAGCGTTCCGCCACCCAGGCAGCGGTCGGCGAGGCCGAGGCCGCCCTGCGGGCTGCACGGGCGCTTTACTACGAGGCCATCGAGCAGGCCTGGGCCGCGGCGCAACAGCAGGGCGCTGTGCAAGAGTCGCTGCGCTTGGGATTGCGCCTCGCTGCGACGCATGCGGTCAGGACCTCGGCCGACGTGGCCCGTTCGATGTACGACCTCGGTGGCGGCACGGCGATTTACGAGGACTCGCCGCTGCAGCGACGGTTCCGCGACGCACACGCGGCAACCGCTCACTTCCAGGTCAACCCGGCGACCTGGGAGCTCGCGGGGCGGGTGCTGCTCGGCGTGCCGACCCGAACAGAGCAGCTGTGAGCTTCTTCTAGAAGGGTGAGCGATGGGCTCGAACCCACGACCGCCTGGACCACAAACACCTAACCCCGGTATCGCCCAGTTGAAGAGGCCCGGATTCATTGGGTTTCTTGCCTGCTGGTGCTGCTCAGTTTTGCTCAGTTTGTTCCCCGTTTTGTTCCCCGAACGTATGTTCGCTGGGTCGGACGGCCGGGCATGGGCCTCTTCGGATCGGTGACACGACCCACGAGGCCCTTGCACCAGTTCACGACGATCGCCGGTGCTGCACGATCGACGTCGCGCGCGCCCAGTCACTAGGCGATCCAGTGGGCCAGCCAACGCAGCTTCCAAGCGTCGTACTCGTTCGGGCTTTCCCGGGCGATCAGCGGCAGGAACCGCAGGGCCACGTTGAGCGGGATCGGCTTGCCCTTCTCGATCCGCAGTTCTTCGGCCAGGCCGACGGCGTATTTGAGATCGCCGCGCTCGAGCGCGCCATCCAACTCGTCCGCTGGCCTCCAGGGCCTTGGTCTCATCGAATCTATGTTCGCATAAGGCCGGGGGCGCCTGTCAAAGCGGCAGGGGAGCGATCCGGGCGTTCTACTTGGAGCCCTCTGGCCGATCCTCGTTCTCGGTCTCACCAAACGGCCTGTCAATCAAGCCTTGGGGAGGACGTGTTCGCCATGGCGACCAGTCAATGTTTGCCGACTGCCCCTCGGCGAGAGCCTCGGCACGACGGCGCATGACGTCGGCGACCTCTTGGTCGGTAAGACGCGACCACTGCGACAGAGCCGGCACCTCCATCGCGAACTGCGCGGCGTCCGTGAGGAACCGGGCATCGGTGCTGGCCGAGCGCCGCCAGAGCCCGTCGGCGCCCTGCTCACAGCCGAGAAACGCGAGCACGGCCTCCGCGTCAACCTCACTGCAATCGAGCAGGTCGGCGACCTCGCCAGTCGTGTGCGGGGTCCTCGCCGCCAGACAAAGCACGTCTCGTGGCGCTCCTTTTCGCTCTACCCATCGCGTCCAGTTTCTCTGGAGTGACTGCAGGCCACGTTCGCACTGTGACCGCGCCGCTCGAACCGCCTGAAGCCCACCGTAGACACCGCCCACGGTGATCAGGCCGTCGATCGCCAGTTTGATTGCGGTAAGCGTCGTCAGCCAGTCGTCGGCGAGCGGGACGCCTTGGGGAAAGGCCAGGATCAGATACAGGCGGCGCGGGTCCCCCTCAACCGCGCCGGCGGCTGCGGCTCGCTCAAGTTGAGCCAGCGTCGCATCCAAAGCAACGTTGCCCCAGTACGCGTGCCCTTCCTCATCGATGAGCGGGATCGTGCGCAGCCATTCGCGCCCGTGGTACTCGTTGAAATCGTCTTCCGGGCGGTAGAGATCGACGAACCACAGTCGATCCCAAGACGAGCCCGTCTGCTCAGTGAGCCCAATGCCCATCGCCGCCGCCGCCTGAATCAGAACGGATCTCACAGAAGCGTCGTCCGTCGTCTCGATCACAGCGCGGGGCCGCTCAGCGAACACGCGTGGCAGATCGGGGCCGGTCCACGGTGCTGTGAAGACCCCCGGAAACGGACCCGTCAGAGCGGCTACCTCGATCTCGACCGGACGCGTGGTCATGGGGCAGGACGATAACCGAGGCAGGCATCCGGCAAAGCGACGAAAAGAGCGACGAAATCCTCCATGCGAATCATTGCCCCGCTTAGCTGGTTTGACGAGGACCGGCTCAGCCGCAAGGTGCGTCGGTCGAGTGACGCCGTTTCGACTTCGTGGAGCTTTGATTCCCGAAGATGATTTCGCCGAGCCTATGAGCGATGCGGGCGTGGACAGTGCCCACGCTAATGGATCGGATTTGTTGTGCTGGGATTGTCAACGCGTGACAGTTCGGCAGGCCGATCGTTGTCGCGCCTTCCGTGCTGACGAGCAGCCTTCCGCCCTCAGCCGTGATAACGGTGGTGACCGTCGGACGGCACGCTTGGAAATCGTCCAATTCAGGCGTGAGCGCCATGCTAGCTCGGACGACCGCTCCACTCGTACAGCGCTCGTCGCCGGCCCTACTAGAGCGGTGATGATCTCTCCAACCGGCCTTGACACTGGTAGCGCGAGCTTTCGGCCTCCCGACCGCCGCTGGTCTTACGGCTTCTCGCCGACGCCCTGCCCGCAGCCCAGCAGGGTGGCCCTTGGTGGCCACGAGCCAGCTGTGATGGCGCTGCAAGAGTGAGTCACAGCGTTGTCAGGAGCTGGCAGGTCCGCTGGCGGAGGCGGTGATGTTGTATCCGCAGCAGAAAACGCCCTCGCGGAATCGACCCGCCTCGGCTCACGGGCGCCGGGCCTCCCCTTTCGACGATCTCGAACGCTCGTCGCCGGCGGCGTCGCCAAAGAACGCTTCGAGCTCGGCGCGGGTGAGGACCTTGGCATACGCCCTTACGAGTTCACGCGCGAGGCCGTCCGTCGCACCCTCGATCGACCGCGTGCGCATCAGCCCCAAAACAGATCGGAGCGCGAGGCGTCGACGACGGCGCTCGGTTCGCTCGTGTGCCTCCCAGAGCATGCGGCGCCGGTCCGCTGGGAAGTCTTGACCTAGCCGGTGGTCAAGCGCGAGGTTCAACTCTGCACGCCTGAGTTCCCGATCGCGATCCTTCCCGTGCTGAGCAACCGATGTGTTGAGCGCCACGACGCGCCGGTCGTACTCGTCGTCCGAGATGCGTGGCCCATAGGGGCGCGACGGGCTAGCCATCTGAGTGGCCGGTCACCTCCGGATCGGCCAGCACGATGCGCTCTTCCTTCGGCAGTTGCAAGAGCTGCTCGTACTCGTCATCCGTCGTGACCTGGGCAAGATTTGCCTGAAAGTCCAGCGTGAGTTCGTTGACTTCTCGGATTCGGTCCGGGCGTAGCGACCCATCCGACCTCACCTGCTCCTCGACTATCTGCTGCCGCCGCTCAGTGTCCCGCCGGACCTCGATCAGAGCTTGACGACGATCGCCGAGGCCGGAACCCAGATAGAAATCGACCATCTTGGCAAACAATTGAAGATGGAAGTTCTCGCGCTCCTCTCGCGCGTCTGGGGCAACGAAGACGCGATCGAACTCGTCGTAAATCGCCAAGACGTCCGCAAGATAACGCGCGTCGGCCTCGTCCAGGTCTGTGCGTGTGGGTGATGGGACGATGGTCAGCGGTGCAACGCAAGCGGGGAGGTCGCCCGTCGTTGTGGGGTGCTGGTTGAACGGTGCCCTGCACGGCCAGACGCTGGCCCGGCCGTAGGTGCCGTAGAGGGCGTTCGAAAGCGGGTACCCGCGAACGCCGTTCACCGTGATGCCTGCAGGCAGCAGGATGCGATTGGCGGCCTGGTGGCAGACGCCGTTGATGAGGTAACAGGTGATGCCGGCGCGCTCGTTCGGCTCGGCGATCTCGTTCGCTCTGACGGTACTTCCGTCCGCCTGTCGCACGGCCGTGCCGCCTGTCTTCCCGCCCCAGCATGACCAGCCGACCGCTCCCGTGCTGCACTCGACGTAGGTGTGGTCTGCCGCCTTCCCGAACAGCGTCGTCGGATAGGCCTTCACGACCAAGGTTCCCATTGGTGGTCTCCTAACCGGGGTTTCCTGCGGGGGTCCATCATACGCCCGACCGAACGACCTGCGACTTCGATGGTCCGGCCATGCGGTTGCTGTGAGCAAGCGCGCCAGCGCAAGCCAGACACGACGCCCAACGCGGAACGAGCGAAGGAGTCCAATCCGGGGTCCAAATCGCCAACAGCCGGGCGAGCGGCGCCTGCTTCTCTGCGCCGGCGATAGCCGGCGCAGACGCGGACATCGCTGCTGCATAGGACGAGGAACGGGTCTGAGGCGCGGCGAGGCGAACGCTTTCGCTTCCCCTCGCGCAAGCGGGCGTCTGCGGATGCTCGGTCGGTGCGCTCGGAAGTCGTCCGAAGCATAAGCCTGAATGTCTCGGTCGACACGCTCGCATCCAAGGGTGAGGGAGCATGTATCACCGCTCGGTTTCAGACTGTTCAGTGTGCTTGCCTATCACCGCAAACATTCACGGGGCATTGGATGCCCACGACCAGGACGGTACCGGCGGATGACATAGCGATCGCAGCGTGATCCATCAGCTACCGGTAGCGGGGCCGGGTAACGGCCTGTGCCACTCTGACGTGCCTACCCGGCGCCCGGACCCGTGACATCGCCGACTCCCACCTGTACGCGGCGCGTGTTTCATTTCTGCTCCGAGCGTTTCCTCGCAGCGTTTGAAGAGCTGGGGTGTTCCCAAACTCTCGGCCCTGGCTGTTGGGCTGCCTCTGTACAGCTAGAGGGTTTTAGCCTTACTCTGTGCCCCAAGTACGTTCGTGCTGTAATAGCTGACCGCACGGAGCTTGCGAATGGGTACACGGAGCTTCCTTCCGCGCAGAGCATGGAAGTGCCCTCCTCCCACGCTTACATACAGCGCCTTAACCGGAAGGCCACTTGTGATCCTGAATGTGATCGTCGCCTGGCCGTGTCTGCGGTCCACATGCGTCTTGATGACCGGTGGGGCCAGGCTTGTCTTTAGCGGGGCGAGACGCCGTCCCTTAACGGTCTGCACGACCACTTCGCTACCGAGCGTTGCCGTAACGGTACCTTTCGGAAAGTACGCTTGGGGTCTGGCAGTCGTGCTCGCGCCTATCTCTTGCACGGTGAACGGCATGCGTGGGATGTGTAGGACGATCGGCGCCGTGGGGCTACTGAGGACGACCGTTCCAAGGCCGGCCGGGTTGGGTATTTGCGTAAGCCACCCTTGGGAGCCAGCCGTCGCAAGGCTGACAGGGTCAGTCTGTTTGCCGTTGATGACTTGGCTCGCGGTGACCACAGTACGGGCTGAACGCGCTGTCCCCGCAGAGGCAATCAGTGCCGACGGAGACACGTCCGGCAGCAGGGTTGAGAGATCGTCCTCAGAGCAGAGCAGGCTTGCTCCCTGGCTCATGACCAAACCAAGCCCGTTTGCCGGCAGCACAACCTGTCCCATGTTGTCGGGGTGCAGCAGGCCAAACGCGAGACGTTGTGCCCCAAGCGGCCCCCGCGTATCCGCTTCGCTCATACAGCCCGCCGGATTGTTCGTTACGGCCGTTAGCGCCGGTTTTCCATCCTCTTCCACGTAAAAGCCATGGCTCGGAAACAAGTCACTCTGCCATTTGAGCGCGAGGCCTCCATCGGCCTGAAAGCTGCCCGTCAGCGTGGAGTCGATGGCGGGCGTCACCGATTGGGGCGGTATAGGGTTCTTCGAGTCGATGCTCATGGCGAAGGAGGCTGAGCCCGTCTGCTGCACACGCACGTCGCTCGTCGCCGTCTTTTGTTCGGTACACGAATACGCTCCGTCGGGGCCGTTTTGGTTGATGTCTCGGTGGGTCGTCCCGTAGTGCGGGCCCGCAGCTTCGTGGAAGTTGGCGATTCGTGAACCGTCCCAATCGAATTCGAGAGACGACAGGACCCGAAAGCCGCCGGCATAGCCCGTGTGGCTCTGGCCATCGCCTCTATAAAGACTGATGACGTTCGTGAGAAGTTGGCTGAAGAAGGATGCGACATGGCACACCGGCTCGGTGAACTTCGCCACAATGTATTGCGTTGGTTCGAAAGGCGTAAACGGGTCGACGACATGGTCATACGGAATCCAGGCCTTGAGCTCCACTCGGTAGTGATGAATGGAAGATGAGCCACTAACGCCCCCACTTCCTCCTGGAGGAGATATCACCCCGCCGCTGCCACCGCCGCCGCCGCCACTCGTGGCAAGAGTAGTGAAAGACGCGGGGCCCGGGGTGTAGGTCATGCCGCTCCCCGGGTTGGTTGCGACGAGGGTAAAGTAGTAGGTCGTGTTCGGGGAGAGGCCCGTGAGGTCGGCCGACACTGCGACCGAGGCGGCTCCCGGGCCCGTTGACTGGGCGCAGGCGATCGTTGACCCATATGAGGACGTGGTGCCGTATTCGAAGTAACACGTTGTCGGGGCGCCGCCGGGATACACGGTCCCGTTGAGCTCTGCCGTTGAGGAGGTGATATTGGTGGCTGATTCTGTTCCCGCGAGCGCCGCGTCGGCCGTTGGCTGAGCGGTCCAGTTCGTCCCGTCCCAGCGCTCGGCGAGCGTGCGATATGCGCCGGTGGGTCCCTCCGTACTGTCCAGGTACTGGCCGACGGCTGTGCAGGCGTTGGCGGCTGTGCAGGATACGTCGGAGAACGAGGAACTGGTGGAGTTCGCGGGTTGCGGAGTCGTCTGGGTGCTCCAGGTCGTGCCGTCCCAGGACTCCACGAGGGTTTCGTTTCCGCTGGTGCCGACTGCCTTGCAGGGCACGCCTGATGGGTCGCACGAGAGGTTCGCGAGGTAGCTGTATGTCGATGCGCTTGGGTTCGGGGTCGGGCGGATGCTCCAGGTTGTGCCGTCCCAGGACTCGGCGAGGGTTTCCTCGTTGGAGCCCGTGAAGAGGCGCCCCACGGCGTTACAGGATGTTGCGGACAGGCACCAGACGGCGTTCAGGCTGTAGCTCGCGTTTGAGATTGGGTTCGGGGTTGGCTGGAGCGACCAGTTCGTACCGTTCCATGACTCGGCGAGAGCCAATTCTTCGCTCGGACCACCAAGGGCCGTGTAGTAGATACCGACTGCGGTGCAGGCGGTCATTGAGGGGCAGGACACGCCAAACAGCTGCCCGCCGCTCGCGCCGCTTGGCAGCGACACGGTTTGGATCGTCCAAGCAGAGCCGTCCCAGAACTCCACCAGTGGCACCGTCTGGCTTGTCGCGCTGCTGTAGTAGGAGCCGACAGCCATGCATGCTTTCGCGGTCGCGCACTGGACGTATGAGAGGATGTCGTTTGACCCTTCGGAGGGGGTGGGCGGTGGCCGGATGGTCCAACTCGACCCGTTCCACAGTTCGGCGAGTGGCAGCCATCCGCTACCGAGGCTGCTGTAGTAGGACCCGACCGCCAAGCAAGCCGTCGCGGCGGTGCAAGAAACGCTGGCGAGATTGCTCGACGCAGAATTGTCCGGCGAGGGGGTCGGCTCGATGGTCCATTTGGTCCCGGCCCAACTCTCGGCAAGCGTCGTGTTGGCGACAGCCGTGCCGACTGCTGTGCACGAGGAGCCCGTTGCGCACGACACGCCCGAGAACCGCGCCAGGTCGCATGGCTGGAACTCAAATGCGCACGAGTAGCTGGTCGCGTAGGCGGTAGCGAACCCGGTCGGCCCCGTAGGACCCACAGCCAAGCCGGAGGCGAGTGGGCCTTCCTCAATCGTGTTGGGTGGCTCACTGGCCAGCCTGTCTGCGCCTGATCGCTGGGGTGTGCCGCCCACGGCACGTGGCTCCAGCGCGGCTGCCGATTGCGACCCCTGGAGCCACATGCCAACGCCGCACGCTGGGATGAGAACTGCCCGCACACAAGCCGCGTTGCTAAGGCGGGCGCGGCAAAGAACCCCAGCCATCGGGCGAGCCTAACGGCGGCTCACATGACCGTCAAGTCCCAATGATCTGATTTCGCGGTTTCGCGGCGGGTCGCCCGGCTCTTATGCTCGGCCCTTACGCTTCCCGGGACGCGCCGAGGCAGCCGGGAGTGGCGGGACCTTCGCGAGCTTGCGCACGCAGAAGCCCATGTTCTGCTTGGTGCTCTGACGATAGTCGTCCGGCAGGTCGGGGATAGCCAGAAGGCGCTGACATGCCTCAAGTGACCCCTGGATGTCTCCTACCCAATAGGCGCTGACGGAGTACTCGAACGGCAGCCCCCACTCATACATCCACGGCGAGACGCACAGCAGGTCTCGCGGGACTGGCTGACCGAGACCCCGCAGGGCGAACTGGTAGGCCGCGTGATGCTCGCCACGAAGCCGTAGCCGCGAAGCCAACTCATACAGCGGCTCCATCCTCGACGGGCGGAACTCCCAAGCAGCGACGAGCCCTGCCTTAGCAGCGGGCCACTCCCCTTGCTCGGCTCGCAGCACGGCGGCCTGGAGCATGGCGAAGAACACTTCCTCGTCCCAGCCGCCCATCGCGACCCGGCGGTCATACATATCGATCGCGGCGTCGACGTTTCCAACATGGCGATGGGTCTGTGCGAGGTAGAACACCGTACGTGAGTTGGCAGGGTCCTGCTCGCGCGCACGCTCGAGCAGCTTAAGCTCGTTCTTGTGGCGCCCGCTCCGTGCCCCGCCAATCGACCACGAACGTACCCTCGCCCCATCAAGCAGCTTAATCGCATACTGGCTGCGACTATCGATGTACGAGTTGAGAGTACCCACGTAATGCCAGTCAAGGTCACCGCGAACCAAGCAGGTCCGGTAACCGCGGCTCACCTCATCCAGATGACAAAGCGCGTAAGCGTCGGCAGTTAGCGCGTCGAGCGCGCCTTGCTCAACTTCAAGCTTCGAGTCCGCATCTACAACGAGCAGATAATCAGCCTTGCCCCGCGCAAGCTGCACCGACCGCGTACGGTTGGAGCCAAAATCAACCCACTCGTGCTCGAAGAGCTCGCCAGGCACGCCGGCCATCTCGCGCCGAACCAGATCCTGAGTGCTGTCCGTCGAGCCTGTATCGCAGATCACCCAATAGTCGATGACGTCCCGAACCGAAGCCAGGCAACGCGCTAGAAACTCCGCCTCGTTCTTAACGATCATGCACAGGCAGATCGAAGGCATCAGTTGTCCCCTCCGCCGACGCACATGTCGATCCCCGGCAAGGCGCACACGCAGGATACTCTGGAGGGATGCGATCGAGCAGAGTCGCGACGGGGTGACGATCGACCCTGCGCCATACCATACCGTAGCGCTAAAAGGCCGCATCGATCCGTCCGGCGCCTGCGAGCTTCGGCGTGCTGTGAGTATCGTGCCTTCCTCCGCGAGGTGGGCGAGCGGCGTCCTCGTATCCCGCCTGGAGGCGACGTTCTGCGCAGGCTAAACAGTCGCTGTCGCCCGACGACGCCGGCGCATCGGACCCTGCACTACTGCTTTCGCGCCAGAGCGAGCGTCCGAGCGATGGCCGTGCTCACACTCGCTCTGGACGAGACGGAGCTGCCGAGGGCGACGATGTGATCACGCCTGCTTCGCCCATGCGTAAGCGATCGTCTCCCGGGCGTCAGACGGCGCGATCGAGAATCGTCCGCAGCGCAAGCGGCCCGGCCGTCGGCGAGTGTGTTGCTAACACGCGGGAGCAGTCGCACACGGGACTTCGTCGCCCGGCGGCCGGGTTGTCGTGGCCTCAGGAGATGTCGCGCAGCCGCCCGACGACGACCGCGGGCGAGGTGGACCTCAAGCGCTCGCGGGAACGGACTACCCTGCGACGTGACGGTGATGTCGATGATGGCCCGTCCCTTTTGGACGTTGATCTGATCAAGGTAGTAAGCAGCGCTCGGATGAGCCCGCCGGTGACTTCGTACCTAATCGGTGACGCCGAACAAGCGCAGGTGTGCCTTCTTGCTAAACGCGCGGGAGCACGATCTGGAGCTACTGGCTCGACTTCGGTTTCGCCGTAGCGAGTCGGAGCAAGGTCATGGTCACCAGATCCGACCCGCGCCTCCGCACCGGTTGCATGATGGTCTGGTCCCTAGTTCCCAGGGCGGCGGAGGCTCCGGGAACCTCGGCTCTCGCCCGGTGCCTTTGCAGTCGGGACAGATTCTTCCGTAGCCAGATAGGGAAGAGCGGCCCCGCGGTTGGCTCGGCTCTTTAAAGACGTCGACCAAGAACCATATTACGGCGCCCAATCCGAGGGTCGCTAGGAGCTGCACTGCAATCACAAGCTTCCCCATTCTGCTCGGCTAGCTGCGCGGATTTCGGAGCCTAGCACCAAAATCCGCTCTCCTGTTCGACCCGTCTTCGATTCACGGGGCGATTGCGTTCCGTGAGTACGTCCAGGGAGGCACACGTCTCGTGCCGCCGTCGCGAGGTATGAGGCGTCAACACGCTGCGATGGCTTCGAGCCTGCGCTAATGCACGGTGAGAACTTGCGATGCGCTTGCGTTAGTCGACCGTCCCTCGACTGAACGTCTGTCGATCCGTGCTGCTCTTGAACAATCCAGCAACCTCAACGCCGCAGTTTCAAGCCCCGATAACCAATCGCGGTGCGGATCGTCTCTCTCTCGGGCTCTATACCGGCGCTCTCGCGCTCCCTCCCGCAGCACGTGGCGACGGCTCCCTTGACATCAAAGCAATCGTGCGGGAACCCCTACCCCTCGCGCTCGCAGTGCGCGAATTTGCGAGCGTCTGCTGAGTCTCGCTTAAGACGCTCGCTGTGGACGGTCGGCTGGCGATCGTCTCACGCCTGCTTCCGCCTACGAGCGGTAGCCCAGGTCGGGCTACCGGACTAACACACACGTCCGTTATGGCATACGTCCGGTCGCAACGAGCGAAAGCCCTGGCCTGGCGGGGGTACGGCGTTGTCAGGACGTTTGCAAAGCGCCCAAAAACTGCATTAGAAAGCCGACCTGAAGCGTTCTCCTCGATGACGTTTTCCCTCCCTTCTCGCTTGCATAAGGTCGCTTTTGCGGGCTCAGGGTACATACTTGCCTGCTTCCGAGGCTCGGCTCGGTTGACGGAGCCCGTATTGCTTTCGTAGCTGCGCGCGTCGACCCCGAGATGCGGTAGCGGGGCCATGTCGGTGGTCCGGATGTGGGTTCGGTCAGAGCTGCGCAGAGCGTGCAGTCTCGATAGGGCTGCTATCGGACTATTGAGTCCGAGTGTTGGGAACGGGCGATTTTGCGGATGGTCTGATAGCTTCGGCGATGAGACTGGAGACTGGTAGGGAGCCTGAGCTATCGGGGGTGCTGGTGGATTCGCGTGAGCAGGATGGGCCAAAGCGCATACGCGCGGACGCTGACGTAGCCGCGAGTAGCGCGACGGCTGGGCCGAACTGGGTCTTTGCGCGTGACCAAGTTCATCACGACGGCGCGACGCATCAGAGAGCGCGCGCTCCTCGAGACGGCCGGAACAACGGGCGTGGGGCTCGTCAGTTCCGGCAACGACCAGGGGCCCGGCAAAAACATACGCGATGGTGGGCACGTCGAGTCCCCGAGAGGCCGTCTGACGACGAGCGGCCGCTCTGTGGCCAGGCTGATTGCCTTCGTACGGGCGCGACGCCGTTTGATCTCTACTGCCGAGTCCAAATCGGCGAAGCCGGCAATACGCATTTCTTGCCCCTTGGCTTTGTGCCCCGGGTACGCATCACTGTCGCGGCCCTGGCCGGCGGGATGCTTGGTGTCGTCGCTGTATGGAGCGCATCGGCGCCATCCCGAGTACCGCTGCTGGCGGCCGCTGGGCTGGCAGGAACGGTGATGTTGGCTCTTCCTTTGCGATTCTTTGCGCTCTCACGTGCGCTTGCGATTGCTGGCTGGCTCATTGCGTTTGGGGCTGCAGCTGTGTGGCGGGAAGGGCTGTTTCCCTCACACGCAGAGAAGCTCATTGTGGCCGGAGTGCTCGCTGCACTGCTTCTGGGGCTAGTCGCCACGGTCTTGGTTGACGATGACCAAAACAACGATCACTCTGAGGATGATGGCGCCGTCGCGCCGTCGCGCTTCTTGAGGTTCGTCGCCAGAATCCTGAACGAAGACGACGAGGATGCCGACATAGTAACGCCCTCGCGTTTCCTTGCGTCGCTACTGGTTTCGGTTATTGCACTGGGTCTGTTCTTGCTCGCATCGGAGGTCGATACCGGGGCCGCGTCCGCCAAGCTATCTACGATCCTAGTGCTCGTACTCGTCGCCTTGGTTGCTCTCTGCCTTGGTGCGGTTGCATTTACAGGATTGGTGCGTGGGGTCCGCAATGTCCAATATGACCGACCGCTGATTCGCCCCGATTCACTGCCGGCACCGACGGTCTCACGGCCGCAGGAGCCAGCGTCTCGCAGCTATGCTCAACTGTCGTTCCTTGAGGGTTTCTTGGAGGCGATGGCGGTAGTAGGGATACGCATCGCAGACGCCGTCGCAGGGGGATATGAAGCGCTTCTGAGAGGCATGTGGTGGCTTCTGAATCTAGCTATCGCTGCGGCGGCCCTAGTGAAGCACACCATCCATGTTTGGGTTATGCGAGCCCGCATGGTCCTCATACATGCGGTTGCGCAATCGTTGCGGGAGCTCTATCTAGCTGCAATAGTGGCGAAGGAGACGGTTCAAGATTGGGCTGCCGGCTGCCTTTTTCGGAGTCGCAATTCTGGTCACTAGTGCGATCATGGCAGTCGTGGCGTGCGGGTGGTTCGAGACCTATCTGATCGGCGGCTCGCTGGTGTATGGGCCACTTGGTCTCTCGCTTGCAGCGCTTGCATCTGTCGACTTCGTGCCCCTTTGGTGGACATTGACGAAACGGCCGTGGAAGGAAGTCGCGGAGTCGGCGCAACACAGCTCTGTGCGGGTGGGGCCGTTGCTTTTCGTTGGGCTCCTGCTAGTTGGATGGCTAGTCGGCCTCGCCGGTGTTCTCGGTCTTGGCCCTGTTTGGCCCGGACTGCTCACTATCGTCGGCAGCGTGATGCTTGCTGTCGTTACCTACCTGTACCTGGGCCGGCGGCGAGTCATCGCCTAATCCACCAGCCTGGACGACGACCACCAACCAGCCAGAGCTTCGCATCAACGGCAACATCGAGGGATGGCGCGGCTTCTCGCTCCCTCGCTGCTGCGGTCGGCGATGATGCGTACATCTCGCCTGTGCCGCTGCCATGCGCACGTGAGGATGAAGCGTACGGCCGTTTGGGATGGCAAACGCAGGGTCGCAGCGGGCGCAAGCGCGGGTTTGGCGCCGGTACGACGTTTGCAGGACGTTTGCAAGGTCCGCTAAACCGCATTGGAAAGCCAACTTGAACCCGTTCTCCCCGATTTTCCGCAGGGCCTTCCTTGAAGAAGGTCGTTTTGGAGGGCTCGCGGCACAGGGTCCAAGCGGGGGTGTGCGACGCAGCGCGACGGACTTCTACTCCTTCGTCCGGAGCAGGCACGACCACGGTGCAGCCCAGCACTCCTGGATCCGCGAACGAGCAGGAATGCTCAGCTCGACGGTCAACGTGTGGATGGCGCGGGCGGCGCGGTGGTGGGAGACGACGGGACAAAACGAGAGTCCGCACACGGCGAGATAGGTGTGCCGTTGGAGTCAGACAGCGAACCAAGGCTGGCGAACGCGTCGCCCGGGGAAACATCCACCACCGGGCCGCGACTATGCAAGCCGACATCACCGACTAGCACTAGCTAGGGCCAGAATGCCCGGCTCCGAGACCGTTCGACGCAGGAGGGAAAGAGCGCGGCGACTTCGCGCTCGAAGATCGAACGGTGGACGGCGATACTATTCCCCAAGGTGGCCTTGAGCGAAGGAGGGGAACCCGTGAATGAAGTCGCTGACACCCGTCAGTGTCCGTACTGCAAGGAGGAGATCAAGGCGGAAGCTATTCGCTGCAAGCATTGCCGGTCGTCGGTCGCGCCCGAAAAGCCGTCGCATGACGGAACCTGCCCCTACTGCAGAGAGGCCATCCATCCCGAGGCAATCAAGTGCAAGCATTGCGGAGCCTCGCTGGACCCGGCCGGCCCCCCGGAGGGCTGCCAAGGGTGCGCGGACGCGCTGGCTTCGAGATTGCCCCAGACTGACCAGATGCAGTCTATGGCGGCTTCGCTGCCCTTCGGCAGTGGGGGATTGGGGCCATCTCGTGGCGCCACGCCGCTGGCTGCCAGCAGCGGCTGTGGTCCCTGCGAACGATCCCTACACGTATATGGGTGGGGGGGCGGTGGCATTACGACATCGTCCTCGTCGAGAGTGTGCTGGCAGATACTCCAGGTCCCAGGCTCACACGTTCCCATACTGTTCACGTGGGAGGAGAGTTGTGGTCCCCGCCGAGTCTTTACCTGGTGACTTCCTGACTTCGTGTACACGTCGGCGGCCTCAGCCCTCTCGTTGTCCACTCGAAGCTTCTGCTTTCGTATGGATTCGACACGCTGGGCGGCTGGCGTATCGCTAGTGCATCGGACGATCTCCGGCCGTCAGTTGGGCCGCTGCCCGCGCTTCCGCAATCGCCAGCCGAGCGTGCGTGATCCAGTGAGGTCGGCCTCCAAGCAATTCGCGCCAGTTCCAGGTCCCTTGCACAGACTCATGGCCAGCGTAACGCCACGGTGTGATAGAGCTAACGTAGTGGTCGCGCACGCGCGTGCCGACTGCGTCAGGGAGCGACGATCTCGCCGCCGCGTGGCGTGGCCGGCAGCAATGTGAACTCGACGTCGAGTCCTACCTGGAGGGCGTCGGCCACGGCTGCGAGCTGTCCGACGGTCGGGTTTCCGCGGCCGCTCTCCAGAGCCGCGACCACCGGCTGGGAGACCTCCATGCGCTCTGCTAGCTGCAGCTGCGTCAGCCCGACCTCCTCGCGGGCGGCGCGGATGCGCCGTCCCACGAGCTGGGCGTGTACGGCTGACCGACGGGTGCGCGGCACGATCGGTTCAGTGGCGCTGGCGCGCTTGCTGGACGGCGAGGGCCGGCGTCCTCGCGTGGCGTTTCGAGACCTGCTCGGCTGGCTCTGTAACCTCGTCTGCGCGCACGGTCACGGCGCCGTTGCGGTATGCCGACGGCAGGTTGCGAGCCCACTCCTCGCCGTCGGTGTCGAAGTCGATGAGGCGTCCATAGCGCTCGCTGTAGACCGGTATGCCGACCTGTAGGAAGCGGGCGTTGCCGTCGATGACGGTGAGCTTCTGCCCGCGAACCTGGACTGTGGCGGCGAGACGGTCGACGAACTCGCCGTCGGGGCGGATCTCATTGGTGAAGATGTTGACCTTGACCATCAGTATCGCTCCTTCTCTGGAGGAGTCAGTATAGCCCAACAGGCTATCGTGGTCAACTAGAAATCGCCGGCTCGCAGGACTTCTCCC
This sequence comes from Solirubrobacteraceae bacterium, assembly GCA_035602785.1. Classification (GTDB taxonomy): domain Bacteria; phylum Actinomycetota; class Thermoleophilia; order Solirubrobacterales; family Solirubrobacteraceae; genus Palsa-744. The sequence continues at coordinate 8,959 of DATNLQ010000409.1, read as the reverse complement.
GATTGGCCTGTGCGTGCGACCCGGGCGCGCAGCGCATAGGCCCGGTCATCGCTCAGGAGCGGCGCGACGCCGAGCAGGTCGCGGTCGGCGGAGAGGCGCGCGATTGTCGCCTGCTCGTGCTCATCCAAGGCGGGCGAGAGCTGCCCGACACCGCTGTAGTCGAGCACGGGTCCGTGGGCAGGCGAAAGCGACGCTCACCGAAGCGCATCCGCAGGAAGAAGCCGGCGGTCTCGTAGGAGTTGTGCAGGTCGCCTGGCCGCGCAAAGGCGTAGCCGTGGTCGATGAGCCCCAGCCGGGCAGGCGCTTCGGCGCGCAGGTTTTGATCGTGGCGGTCCTGCGCGCCGATCAGCGCGTCGAAGAACGCCGCGCTCGAGATGAGCTGATCGAAGCCCACTCCCGGTTCGGGCAACAGCGCCGAGCCGCCCATACCCAGGCTGACGGGTCCGCTGGAGCGGATGTCGGCGGCGCCGGGTGGGTCAAACCACACGGCTGGCGCCACGAGCTCGCTCCACGGGGGCCCCAGCTCGCGTGCGAGCCACCAGGCGGCGACCTCGTGGATGCCGAGGTCTACGAGGCTGTCCTGCCCGTAGACGTGTGCGGCGCTCTGCCGTACGCCGTGCAGCGGCTTGAAGAACAGGGGCCAGCGGCGCCCTTCGTGTTCGGCGATTCCGCTGAGTACGGCGTTGACGTTCGGGTCTGCGGTGACGGAGCGGTGAGGCGCGTACGCGGGCGTGGGCGCGTCGAGCATGAAGCGCTCGTCGGGGTGGCTCAGCGATGCCTGTGCGGTGCGCAGGCGCTCCAGGCGCTCCCTGTCGCCGGCTACGAAATACACGCGCGGTCCGGGCTGGCGAGCACCGTCGGCTTCATTCGTCGGGTTCGATGGCGTCGATCAGCTGTCGGGTCGCTGCGGTCGTCTGTTCTGCGACTTCGTTGCGCAGTTGCTGGCCTTGCTCGCCGGCGACGGCGCGCGCAGTGTAATCGCCCTGGCGCCAGACATTGACCTCGCAGCCGAGCAGCTGCTCGATGTCCGCGATCGACTCCCAGCTGGGATCGCGAAAGTCGCCGCAGATCGGGCGTCCGCGAGTGACGTGCGTTTTCTCACCGTCGATCATCAGCAGCGTGCCGGCGTAGTGGGTCGGATCGTCGGGGTCCTCGTCGATGGTGCGGTGCGCGAAGCGGACGCGCGAGAAGGTCGGGGTACGCTTGTCGGCGAGGGAGGCGGGGTAGTGCTCGATGAGCTCGAACTCGCGGCCGTCGGTGATGACGCTTGCTTGGATCGCCGCGGCGACCATCTCGATCGCGTTGGTGATGCTGGTGGCGGGATTGTCGTCGAGCGCGCCTGCGATCACGATCGGCAGTCGGCCGGGCTGCTCATACACGCGGAGGTGACAGAGCCCTTGGGTGCCGTGGAATCCCTGGTAGGGCAGCAGTGCTTGGTGTGTGAGTTGCATGTTTGACTCCTTTCATCGCGTGTCGGCGGCTGCGTGTCGCGTGTCTTGATTGTCAGGCGCAAAGGCCGCGTCGACGAGCTGTACCTCGTGCTCGGATGGGGCGTAGTGGGCGTAGATCTGGGTGGTCTTGCTGTCGGCGTGGCCGAGGAACTCTTGGATGGTGCGGATTGGGGTGCCGGATGCGGCGAGTCGTGTCGCGAAGGTGTGGCGTAGGTCGTGGAAGCGGATGGGTCGTACGCCGGCGTCGAGACAGGCGGCTTTGAAGCGCTTGGTGACCTTTGCGCCGTCGAGTGGCGTGCCCTTGGTGGGGTGGGCGAACACGAGGTCGTCGTCGCTGTTGTAGGGGGTTCGCCGTGACCACTGGTCGAGCTCGCGGGCGAGGCGGCTGGCGAGCGGCACAGACCGGCGCGTCGATAGGTCGGACTTGCCGTCTGTCGAGTGCTCTCCGCGTACGTATGGCTTGCGTACGCGGATGCGTTGGCTGACCCAGTCGACGTCTCGCCAGCGCAGGCCGATCAGCTCGGATTGACGCAGGCCGGTGATCGCCGCTGCGAGGATGATGACGCGCAGGACCGGTCCGAGAACGTCGGGCGAGGGCGGTGGTGCCGGGCCTGCACGGCCTTTGCGCGTGGGCGCGGGGGTACGGGTCACGGTTTCGTCGGGGATCATTCGCAGCACGGCCTCGAGCTCCTCGACCGTGAGGAACTGGAGATCGGGGTTCGCGCCTGGACGCAGTCGTCCTGGCTTCTCGGCGCGCCTGACGGGGTTCTCGCGCACCCACCGGCGGTCGATGCCGTGCTCGAACACGCCGTGCAGGAAGCCGAGCACGTTGCGCACGCTCTTGACCGACAGGCCCTTCTTGAGGAGCTTCCTCGTCAATGCTTCGACATCATCGGTTGAGACGTCGGTCACCTTGCGGCTTCCGATATAGGGGGAGATGTGGAGGCGTTGCATGTACTCGCAGTTCTCGCGGTAGGACTTGCGCCGTCCGCGCAGCTCGAGGCGCTCGCGCAGCGAGTCGGCGATCGCGTCGACGGTGGGGATCTCGGCGTCGTGACGGGGGCGCGGTGTCAGCTCCTCAGCTTCCTGCAGTCGACGGAACTCGCGCTCGGCCTGCGTGTGGGTGAGCCCGTCGCGCTCGCCGACGCTCCTGACCTTTCCGATCTTGCGGTTGAGCAGCCGTCCGTCGGATGTGCGCCAGCGTCCGTAGTAGGAGCCCCACTTCTCATAGACGTGGCCGGTGCCCGCGGATCGCCTCCTGCTCATCGCCTTACTCCTGGTCGAGTGATACGCGCAGGCCGCGAGAGGATTGGCGCTCGAGCGCGGCGATCCACTGCAGGACGGCCGAGCGGCGGTAGCGGACGTAGCGTCCGAGGGGTACGTGGGGAATGCGCTTGGCGCGGGTCTCTGCGTAGACCCAAGCCTTGGTGACCTGCAGCATCGCGGCGACCTCGTCGGCAGTGAGCAACGGGTCGATCCCAGGACGGTGCCCACCCGGGGATGGCGCTGCTGCAACACCGAGTGCGCGGCGAGCGCCGGAACGGATGCGGCTGGCGTGACGGGGCGGGACGGCGGTAAGGGTTCTCATCGGGCTTCTCCAATCATTAGTGGTGGTCTGACGTCGGCAGGGTCCTCCCTGCCGACATGAGTGCTCTAAAGCGCAGGGGGCGGGTTCTGTCAAGGCCGGGCCGCAAGGCCCCGCCGCAGGCGGTCCCGCAGGGGCGGCCTTGACAGGTTCCGGCCCCGGAGCTACCCGGGCCGGCGAACAGCGCGACAGCACTCATGTCGGCCCGCCGTGGCGGTGCAGCCGGTCGATGCGGTGCTCGGTGAAGGGGTGGGAGTGCTGGGTCAGCCAGACAAACGGGACGGGCAGGTCGTCCTGGAGCGCGTTGGTGTCCAGGAAGCGCGCGAGCGTCTGGGCTTGGCCGAGCCGGGCGGCGTCCTGGTCTGCGTGGTACTCGCGGGTGCGCCAGTAGGCCGCCCACGGGGTGCGGGTGACCCAGACAACGAGCGCACCGGAGGCGATGAAGGAGATCGTGCGAAACGGGGAACGCAGCTGGCGGCGCGGCGGGGTAGTCATGCGGTGGAGCGCCGCCGCCAGGCGCGCGTCTGAGCTGTTCAGATGCCCCAGCTCGTGCGCGAGCACCGCTTCCAAAAACCCGCTCTCCAACAGGCCACGGGTGACCATCAGCGTGTCCGCGTAGGCCGCCGCGTTCAGATAGTGCTCGTCGAGCACAAACCAGCGTCGCGGCGGACGCAGCCCGGGGTCCTTCTCGGCCAGGACCGACAGGGCGTCCTCGTAGATCAGGCGCTCTCGCTCTGATGGGCTGCGCCCTCCTGCTTGTTGCATCCACAGCAAGCCACCGACCGGCAACAGCAGCGTGGCAAACGACAGCGCCAGCGGGCCGTAGCCGATCGTCAACGCGAGAGCTTCCGCCAGCCAGGTCGGCTCGCTGAAGATCGCGAACGCGACCTCGAGCACCAACACGACGACGATCGCGCGGACGGTCGCGCAGACCATCTGCAGCGACAACGTGGCCACATAGGCGAGCACCCAGCCGGGGTGGATGTCGGGCGCGTCGAGCACATAGGCACCCAGTGATGGCTTCTTGGGCATGTACATGGGTGTCGCTGCTAGCCGGCATCTGACCCCCCTCCCTATTTCGACTCGGGCACGGACCGTAGACGCCAGCCGTCCCCGTCGCGTTGGAAGCGCGTGTGCTTGGCGCGGTACAGATGCGCCGACACGTTGGTCACCGGCACCCCCAACGCCTGGGCGATCTGCGCCGGCAAGGAGCCGGGATGCTCGGCCAGATACGCCGCAACGTCATCCTGAGAGGTACGAGCACCAGCGGCGCTCTTGCCCGGTGTAGCGCCGGTCAGCGCGGCGCGCGCCGCGAGCAGCCGTTCGCGCTCGCGCAACAACGGCTCATAGCCAGAAAGCCCTTTGTCGATGCGCTGGAGTTCCTGGTCGATCTCGCGCATGACTCCCCGCGCGCCCCTGCCCAGCCGCCGGTCATCTGCGCTCATGCTCCCCACCCTCCTGGTCGACGTCACTTGCAAACATCCCAACATAATATTATGATGTCATTCTGATGTCAAGATCACTGCTCGCCCGCGGCTGGGGACCCTCCCACCAGCACCGGCCGCCCCCCAAAAGCAACCGCTGGCGAATCAAACTTGGCGCGATAACGCTCACCCTCGTCGCCTTTGAGCTGTTCACCCACCGGCTGCTCGCCGATGGCGCGCTCGGTGCCGCGACGTCGACGCTGGGGGTGATGGGCCGCGACGTGATCGTGTTCGTCGCCGGCTACGCGCTGCTTCATGGCGTGGCGACCGGGCGACTGCCGCTCCGTGCGCGCGAACGCTCACCAGCGACGCGCGTCGCCGACCAGCTCGCCGCCAGCGCCGACCCGGGGCAGGCCGTGCGCGAGCACACCCGCCGGCTGGGAGGCGGCGCGTTCTTGGGGTTTCGCCCCGGCGGCGGCTGGGTTTGCGCCGACCCAGAGCACGCAGTCATGGTCCTCGGACCCCCACGCTCAGGCAAGACCAGCAACATCGTGATCCCCGCCATGCTCGCCGCACCCGGCGCCGCAGTGTCCACCGCCACCAAGCCCGATGTCATGGACGCCACCTGGCGCGCCCGCGCACAGATCGGACAGGTATGGCTGTTCGACCCCACCGGTGAGCAAGCCGACCTGCCGTCCGGGATCCGGCGGCTGTGCTGGTCGCCCGTCACCGCCGCCGGCACGTGGGACGGCGCGCTGGCGATGGCCCGCGCGATGGCCGCCACCACCAGCCCAGGCAAGGGCACCAGCAACGAGCAGCACTGGCGCGAGCGCTCAACCGCGCTGCTCGCCCCACTGTTGCACGCCGCCAGCCTGGGCGGGCAGCCCGTCTCAGAGCTTTTGCGCTGGGTGCTGCGCCAAGACCTCAACCCCGCAGGGCTGACCCTCCAAGACCGCGACGCCCAGGTCGCAAACGACGTGCTCGTCGGGATCGCCAAGACCGACGAGCGCGAGCGCTCCTCCATCTTCTCCGCCACCGCCGGAGTGCTCGCCGCCTACAACGCCGACGCCACCCGCCGCGCTGCCGCCAACCCCAACTTCAACCCAGACCAGTTCGTCACCGGCACCGACACGATCTACATCACCGCACCCGCCCACAAGCAAGCCCTCTGCGCACCGCTCGTCGTCGGGCTGTTGGAGCAGATCCGCCACGCCACCTACCAGCACGCCGCCAGCCGCCCCCCGGGCGAGCCGCCCGTGTTCCTGTGCCTGGACGAGGTCGCCAACATCGCCCCCATCCACGACCTGCCCGCGCTCGTCTCAGAAGCCGGCGGACAACACCTCCACGTCATGGCCTGCCTGCAGGACCTCTCCCAGGCGCGCAGCCGCTGGGGCGACGCAGCCGCTGAGGGCTTTCTCTCGCTCTTTCAGACCAAGCTGATCCTCACCGGCATCGCCGACCCCCGCACACTGGAGGCGATCTCCCTTTGCCTCGGCGAATACGACCGCGGACTCGTCTCCCACACCATCGGACGCAGCCACAGCGAGAAGCTCTTCCCCGGCCCAGGCACCAGCAACGAAAGCGTCACCTACCACACCCAACGCCAGCGCACCCTGCCACCAGGCGAAATCGCACAACTACCCAACGGGCGCGGACTGCTGCTTTGCGGCACACGCTGGGGGCTGCTACGGCTCACACCCTGGTATCAAACACAGCCATGGGCGAGCGTCGCGGAACCGTCGACTGTCCTTATACAGGGAGGTCGAGACGCACGAAGGCGAGCCACCGAATCCGCGATACTATCAGCAGCCGACTGCCAGCTGTGACGCCACCGCGCGTACTACAGTCTACGCTATGAATCAGCGAGAACTACTTGAGGATGCGTCTTTCGGACAGCGAGTAGCCGAGGATGAGATACGCGAGCTCTCCGAGTACTTTGTAGAAACGAGCCAGTGGAAGCGACTGTACGCAGGTGAGCGCGACATAGTGCTCGGCCCCAAGGGCGCCGGTAAGAGCGCCCTCTATTCTCTCGTTCTGCAAAAGGCAGAGGAACTCCTCAGTCGCAACATACTCGTCGTCCCAGCCGAGAATCCCGAGGGTACTCCGGTATTCCAGTCTGTCGCTGCCGACCCACCTACGTCGGAGCATGAGTTCGAGGGACTTTGGAAGCTGTATTTCTTGTCACTGATCGCAGACGTGCTGGGCGATTGGGGGGTTGACTCTCCCAGCGCCCGAGAGGTATATGGAGCACTGGAAGACGCGCACGTGCTAGAGCGAAAAGCATCGTTGTCAAGGCGACTGCAGGCTGTTCGTGAATATGTGAAGCGGTTCTTTGAGGCCAAGTCGGTAGAGGCCACCCTTAATCTAGATCCAGGGACCGGCGCCGTCACAGGCATGACCGGAAAGATCACTCTCGGCGAGCCATCGGTTGCGCAGGCAAAGGAAGGGTTCATTTCCCTGGATGAGCTTCTAGACAAGGCCGACCGAGCTATGGACGAACTCAACTTTGAGGTTTGGATCGTCCTGGACCGGCTGGATGTGGCATTCGCCCGCGATGAGAACCTAGAACGCAATGCGCTTCGGGCGCTTTTTGCTGCGTACTTGGATATGAAGAAGTTGCAGCGAGTTTCGCTAAAGATCTTCTTGCGCAGCGATATCTGGGACCGGGTAACAGAAGGCAAGTTCGCCGAGGCAAGCCACATCAACGAAGAGGTCATCGAATGGGAGGCCCAAGGTCTCCGACAACTCATGCTCCGCCGTATTCTTCGTAATCAAGGCATCGCTGAGTTTTACGACGTTGACCCTGAGAGTGTGTTTGCAAGCGTGGAGAAGCAGCAAGCCCTGGTAGCACGTTTGTTTCCCGATCAAATCGATGCGGGGAAGAACCCAAAGACGTTCGACTGGATGCTCACGCGGACCCAAGACGGAGTCGGCAAACCGGCGCCGCGCGAGCTTATCCATCTTCTGGCCAGCTTGCGCGACAGGCAGATTCGGAGACTCGAGCTCGGGCACGACCCGCCGCCGGGAGAAAACCTCTTCGAGCGCACAATTTTTAAGGAGGCATTGAAGGATGTTTCAGAGGTCCGTCTCAAGAAGACACTTTATGCTGAGTATCCAGATTTGAAGCCGTACATCGAGGCACTTCGCGAGCAAAAGGCCCAACAGAGCTTGCCAACGCTATCAGCGCTCTGGGATGTCCCAGAAGCCGAGGCGCGACAGATCGCAACAAGGCTGGTCGCCGTCGGGTTCTTCGAGCGACGCGGTGACAAAGCAAATCCCGACTACTGGGTGCCGTTTCTCTACCGCGACTCACTCGAACTCGTGATGGGTGAAGCCAAGGTCAGGTAACCGAACTATATGAAGTTCAGCAAGAGGAGTAAGAACTCGGCATTAGATCTCAATAGTGCGTTCGGTGTCGTACGTCTGCTGGTCCTCACGCATAGCCGAGCTGCCTCGCTTTCGTGCCCATAGACCCTGGTGTCAGTACCGGTTGGGCGGTCGGCCTCGAGCCCAGGCCACAATCCGCCTGTGGTCGACACGGGGCTGGCATCGAGGTGTGACAGGTCACAACCTGGATCGGCGCCGTCCCTACCATCACGGCCAGTCGCGGGCGTGGCGATCGACGACTGCTGGGCGTTGCTTTGCGCGACGGCGTCGGCGAGGCGTTCGATCGCGCCTGCGTCCATGCGGTCCCGCGCGCAGGTGAGGGCGACATAGGCGCGCTCACGGTCGGTTTGCCGGCCGCTGTCCAGCACACATGCGTGCTGGACAGCGCGCCCTGGACCTCGCAGGCAAGCCAGGTATACTGAGATCCACGATATCCCCGGTCACTTCGCTGGCCGGGTGCGAGGCCCGGCCCTGTGCCGGGCCTCAGCGTTTCTAGGGACGCCAGTCGCGCGGGCGGTGAATCTCACCCTTGTGATCGCGCAGCGTCAACGGCAGCTGAGCCGCAACCAACGCGCCGTGACGTAGATGCCTAACCCCGTCGGCCTCGGCCAGCAGCCGCGCCGCCGGCTTTGGATTGGGAGCGATCAGCATGATCCTTACACCGAGCTCGCGCCGGACCATGCGGATCGGCTCGAGCAGATCAGTGTCGTTGGTCACGACCACTGCAAGCTCGCACCTGGCGCGAAACGCGTCCATCAGCAGATGCGCACCGAGATTGACGTCCGAGCCCTTCTCCTCACGGTAGATCACCCGCTCCGTGTCTCCCGGGGTGGGACACCCGGGGGTTTCGCAGGAGCTCTCGCGGCGCATCCACCGCGCCTGGCTTTGGAAGCTCCCGTAGACGATCTCGACGCCCGTGGCCGCCAACGCGCGCAGGTAAGCCTGCTGACGGCGATGCTGCCCTGGGTCCTCTGGCCCGACCCCTTAGGTTCGGTCCGCTTGGTGTGAGAGTCCTTCTGCTCATGGAAAATGGGCGAGAGGAGGACCGATCACGTGAAGCGCAGACGACACACGCCGGAGCAGATCGTCAGGAAGCTCAGGGAGGCCGACCG
>DATNLQ010000268.1:0-8003 GCA_035602785.1 Solirubrobacteraceae bacterium | reverse complement strand
GGACGGCGACTATGGTGCCCAGGCGCGCGGCGTGATCGCTGACCGCTTCCCGGTGGTCGCTTCCACCTCACAGCGCCAGTCGCGGCAGCTGTTACGAGGCTAGCACGCGTGTTGGCGCGTCGCTCATGCAGCCGCGACGTTGACATGCGCGCACCGCTGCGGGCGTCAGCCCAGCGACATGAGCGCCTGGCGTACAGCGCTGCGCGGCAGGGCGCCCTCGCGCAGCACATGCCAGCGCCGATGAGCGGCGAAGTCGCGCAGGTCGATCACGGTCGAGGGACGGCCCGGCAGTTCGCCGCCGTCGAGTACCAGGTCGGCGCCCTCGCGCATGCTGTCGGGCACCTGCGCCAGCGTTCGCGCGTCGGGCTCGCCCGACAAGTTGGCGCTCGTCTGCATCACCGGCGTGGCAAGCGAGCCCAGCGTGGCCAGGCGCTCGGGCAGGCGCGGGACGCGCAGCCCGAGCGTGGCGGGATCGGTCCGGCAGGCCGGCGCGAAGCGCAACGCGGGGTTTGCGAGCAGCAGCGTGACCGGACCGGGCAGCAGCGCACCAAGCGCGGCGCGCTCGTCGTAGCGCAGCTCGGTGAGCATCGCCAGCGCGGGCTCCAAGGCGAAGAACATGATCGCGGCCGGGCGCGCGGCGGGGCGCCCCTTCAGCGCGTACAGGCGCCTGGCGGCCTGCTCACTGTCGGGATTGCAGCAGACGCCGTAGACCGTGTCGGTGGGCAGCACCGCGACGCCGCCGCTGGCCATGCAGCTCTCAAGGCTGCTGGCGTCCCGCTCGCTGACCCGCTCCTGCTGACCGGTCTGTGCAGTCATCTTCAATGGCGCTCTGCGATCACGACCCGCTGGATTTGTGCCAGATCGCACTCACACCGTATCGCGTCAAAGCCCGCCGCGTCGATCAGCTGTGCCACGCGCGGTGCCTGCCCGGCGCCGACCTCGAGCGCCAGCAGGCGCACGCGGGGCCTGTGCGCGAGCTGGGCGACCAGCGCACGGATCGCGTCCAGCCCGTCGCCACCGGCGAACAGGGCCCCAGGTGGCTCGTGGCGAAGGATCTCCGGCGCGAGCTGCGCCCGCTCAGACTCGGCGACATACGGCGGGTTCGAGAGCACGGCATCGAATTCGTCGGGGATCGCGCTCAGCAGGTCCGCGCGCAGCCAGCGCACCTCCAGCCCCAGCCGGCGTCCGTTGGCGCGTGCGACCTGCAGCGCATCCTCGCTGACGTCGCTGCCGGTTACGTCCAGGTCGGGGCGCTCGTCCTTGAGCGCGAGCGCGATCGCCCCGCTGCCGGTGCCGACGTCGAGCACGCGCGCGCCGGCGGGCAGCGTGAGGCCGACCTGCACGAGCAGCTCGGTCTCCGGGCGCGGCACGAGCACCCTGCGGTCGACCGCCAGCTCGATGTGGCAAAAGCCGCGGCGACCGACGATGTAGGCGACCGGCTCCCGTTGAACGGCACGGCGGCGCACGGCGTCTTGGAAGGCGCGCACGGCGGGGCCGGCGACGACCAGCTCGCGGTCGCTGAGCAACTGGGCGCGCGTGACGCCCAGCACATGGGCGAGCAGGACTTCGGCGTCCAGGCGCGGGGTCTCGCAGCCGGCGGCGGCGATCGCGGTGATCGCGCCGTCGAGCGCGTCGCGCGCCGAGGTGGCAGAGCCGACTGGCACGGCGCGCCTGTCAGGCGGCCGCCTGGGTCTCCAGGCGCCGGCGCTTCTCGTCGGCCTGCAGCGCGGCGGTGATCTCGTCAAGCTCGCCCTCGAGGACCTGGTCGAGGTTGTGGACGGTCAGCTTGATGCGGTGGTCGGTGACGCGCCGCTCGCCGTAGTTGTAGGTGCGGATCTTCTCGGCGCGATCGCCGGTGCCGACCTGCGAGCGGCGGTCGGCGGCGAGCTCGGCCTGCTGTTCGGCCAGCGCCCGCTCGTACAGGCGCGCGCGCAGCACCCGCAGCGCCTTCTCGCGGTTTTGCAGCTGGGACTTCTCGTCCTGCATCGACACGACGATTCCCGACGGCTTGTGCGTGACGCGCACGGCCGAGTCGGTCGTGTTGACCGACTGCCCGCCGGGCCCCGACGAGCGATAGACGTCGATCTGCAGGTCGCCGGGGTCGATCTGCACGTCGACGTCCTGCGCCTCGGGCAGCACGGCGACGGTGGCCGTGGAGGTGTGGATGCGGCCCTGGGACTCGGTCTGGGGGATGCGCTGCACACGGTGGGTCCCGCCCTCGAACTTGAACACGGAGTAGGCGCCGTCGCCGTTGATCTCGAACGTGAACTTGCCGTCGCTGCTGTCCAGCGACTCGGTCGAGAAGCCCAGACGCTCGGCGTACTTGCTGAGCATCCGGTAGACGTCGCCGGCCCACAGCGCGGCCTCGTCGCCGCCGGCGCCACCCTGGACTTCGACGATCACGTTCTTGTCGTCGTTGGGATCGCGCTCGATCATCGCCATGCGAATCTCCTCTTCGAGCTGCTCGATGCTCTCACGCGCGCCGTCGAGCAGCTCGCGCAGCTCGGGATCCTCGCCGTCCTCTGACAGCATCTCCTCGGCGCCGGCCGCGTCGTCCTGGGCCCGACGCCATTGGGCGGCGATCCCGGCGGCAGGCTCGAGTTGGCGATAGGCGCGGCCGACCGCCGCGTAGCGTTCGCGGTCGCCGATCACCACGGGGTCGGTCATCTGCACCCCGAGCTCGGCAAAGCGCGTCTCTATCTGCTCGACCAGATCCTCGATCATCGCCCGGCTGAGTGTACGGCGCGATGGTGGCGACGCTTGCGGCGCGGCCGCGCAGGAGCGCGCGGCCCGGGCCGGCGCGCCGGCTTGGCCGGCGACGCGCCCGGCGGATCGGAGGCGACGACGCTGAGGGTGGCGGTGAGCGATCGCTGCGCGGAATACGAGACGGTGGGTTCCGAGCACGGCGTGATCGTCTCGGAGGCTTGGAAGCTGCGTGGAAAGGAGGCGATGGGCGCGTTGCTCAAAGCGATCGACCAGGCTCCGTCGAAGGCCGGTTCGGCGGCGAATGCAACGCACTCCCAGCCACAGCCGAACGGATCGCAGTCGACGGCGGCCCCGCTGGCGTCGAGGCCCGCGCAGACGCTGTCGGTCGAGGGAGCCACGTTCACCTGACCGGACGCCCCGGTGAAGATGGGAATGATGGCGCGCACGTCGACCGTACTCGCGACGGCGCCCGCTTGCACGTCGAAGTACTGCAACCCCAGCTGCGGCGAGGCGCTCGGAGCGATCGTGCAGGCGACCGCTTCGGGATCCTCGACGTGGCCGGCGCGAGCGAAGAGATCGGTTCCATTTGCGGCGATGCTCGCGCGGGCAGGCTCTGAGCGGACGCCATCCGCCCCACCAGCCGAGCCGCCGAAGCGGACGTCCCAGGAGAAGTTCTCCTGCGCCTGGTCGCTGTATTCGTGCCCTGGCGTCAGGCCGGCCTGATCGAAGCTGAAGCTGTACTGGCCGGCGTACTCGCCGACGTAAGTGGTGGTGGCACGGGCGTCAATCGCGTGCGCTGCCAACCCCCACCAGCACAGGCACACGCACGCAAGCGCCCGTGCGGCACGTCGAGTCCCCACAGCCCGCCAATCCGAGCCGCGCCCCCTCCCCGGGACCGTGACAACAGACATCGTCACTGATCCTTATCGTCAGTTGTGAACTAGAGGTTGAGCGCGCGGGGCGCTCGGGCGACGTTTGGGCTAGGCCACGACCTCGACGCCGACGAGGTCGGCGGCGGACAGCTCGCCGGGCTTCTCGCGCTCGAGCACAGCCTGCAGCGCTGCGATCGCCACCTCCAGCTGGTGCAGGTCGGGCTCGCGGGTGGTCAGCAGCTGCAACTTCAGGCCGGGCCACATGACGGCCTGCACCCAGCGCTTGCTGCGGTTGCGCCCGGCGAACTTGATCAGCTCGAAGGAGATGCCCGCGATGACGGGCACGCCGAGGATGCGGGTGGCCATCAGCCAGTACCAAGCGGGCAGGCCGAGGGGCGCAAATACGAAGATGGCGACGATCATGACCACCAGCAGGAAGCTCGTGCCACAGCGCGGGTGAAGCCGCGAGAAGCGCTTGGCGTTGGCGGGCGTGAGCGGCAGGCCGGCCTCGAAGCAGGAGATCGTCTTGTGCTCGGCGCCGTGGTACTCGAACACCCGCCGCAGGTCGCGCACGCGCGAGAGCATCAGCATGTAGCCGAGGAACAGGCTCGTGCGTATGACCCCCTCGACCAGCCAGAACAAGAACGAGGAGCCGAGCTGATGCTTGATCAGGCTGGTAATGCCGACGGGCACCAGGAAGAACAGCACGATCGCGAGCGCCAGCGCGACGACGACGGTCCCCGCCCATACCGCCTTGGGGATCTCTTCCTGCTGTTGCGCCTCGCCGGCGGGCAGCTGCGCGTTGGCCGAGACTTCCAGGGCGCGGAAGCCGATGACCATCGAGCCCCCCAGCGCGACCACTCCGCGCACGATCGGCAGGCGCAGCAGGCGATGGCGTTTCATGGCGGACTCGAGCGCGAATGTGCTCACCTCGACCTCGCCCAGCCGATCCGCGGCCACTTCGGTCGCCGTCCCGCTGCCGTTTGCCTGCGGCCCGGCGTCCGCTCCCTGCTCGTCGGCGGGTCGCTCGGCGGCGGGCTTGCGCACGGCGACGGCCCAGTTGGAGACGCCGCGCATCATGACCCCCTCCAGGACGGCCTGCCCGCCCAGCGGCGCGTCGCGCTGAGCGCTCAGCTGACCTTGGCCGTCGGCGTCGACAAGCGCGAGCGAGGTGTCCGGCTCGACCAGCGTCGGCGGCGCAGCAGCAGCCGGACGCGCGGACATAGAGCTACTGAGCGGACCGGGTCTGCGCCGTCTGCAGGCGCCCCTTGGCGACCCTGCGCTGGAAGCGCTCCACGCGTCCGCCGGTGTCGATGAGCTTCTGGCGTCCGGTGTAGAACGGATGGCAGTTCGAGCAGACCTCGACGTGCAGCTCCTCGCGCGTGGCGCGAGTGATGAACTCGTTGCCGCACGTGCAGCGCACGTGCGCCTGAGCGTAGCTGGGATGGATCTTGGCCTTCATGGTCGACCTATTCTAGCGCGGTGAGATCAGCCGGCGCCAACGGCCAGCGAACCCGAGCTGCCGCTCGTCGTGGATGGTGAGCTGCCGGTCGTCGTGGGGGGCGTGTTCGTGGCCTGCGGCGATTCGGGAGCGCCTTCGCCTGCCGGCGGCGCCGGCTGGTAGCAGACGGGCGTGCGCCGTTCCAGGGCCTTGATCAGGCGCTCGTCGGCATTCAGCCAGCGGAAGCGCACGGCCGCGCGGTAGTAGGCGGGCGCTGACAGGTTGGTGACCTGCTTGAGGTACTTGTAGGACTTGACGGCAGGCGCGGAGGAGCGCCACACGCCCAGGCCGGGGGCGTGAACGGTGTGAAAGCGCGCTTCGTCGGGCAGGCGCTCCTCCACGTCGATGCGCATCTGCATGCGCGCCGTGCCGGGGATGCCCGCCATTTCGCCTGCGAAGGTGGCCGAGCGTTCGGTCTGGGCGAGCGCCGTCTGGCACTGTTCGAGCGTGGCCGAGACGCCCGACTGCAGGGCCGGGCCAGGGCCCGACGTGGGCGTCTGGCTGCCGCCCGTCTGCTGGACGTCGGCCCGCGCCTGGGCCGCGCCGAGCAGGGCCAGCGCACAGCCGACCGGCGCGAGCAGGCGCAAGGGGCCGTGGCGCCGGCCAGAAACGGGGCGCGGGGAGCGTGCATACATGACATCTCCCTAACACGTATCACGTGCACATGTTTCGCACTTGTGCGCCGCCGCCCGGTTCAGGTGATCTGGTAGAGCGGGCCGTCTCCCCCCTCGGGGGTCGTCAGGCGTCCGCCCTTGGCGGTGATGGCTCCGCACTGCACGCAGTTGGTGTAGTTGACAACCACGTCCACGTCGCCGGATTCGTCCCCACCCTCCCCGTCCTCGGGGATCTCATAGACTCCGGCGGGGCACATCCAGCGCCAGGTCTCGGCGATCTCGCGTGGCACATGCTTGCGCACGCGGATGTGGTTTGGCGCGTCGTCGCGGGTGGCGTTGCCGGTGATGAACACCGAGGAGAGCTTGTCGAAGGTGTATTTGCCGTCGGGCTTGGGATAGCGGTCCTTGGTGTTTCCGATGAACATCTGCTGCTGGTCGTTGCGATGCCAGGACAGGCGCCCGGGCGGCAGCTTGCCCTTGGTGGCGATCGCGAGGTTGACCAGCGGCGCGCCCAGCACGAAGCCTTTCTGGAAGGGCTGGCGGGTGTTTCGCTCCTGGTAGAGCTCCTGGCCGACGCTGGAGTCTTCGATGGCCTGTTCGTAGGACTCGAACGAGGTCTCGCCGCGCACGAGCGCCGCGTAGATCGACTCGGCGGCAAGCTTGCCCGACATGATGCAGTGGTGCACGCCCTTCAGCGCGACCGTGTCGACCATCCCGCCCGAGTCGCCCACCAGCACGGCGCCGGGCATGGTCAGCTTAGGCATCGACCACCAGCCCCCGCCGGGCAGCGCCTTGGCGCCCCAGGCGATGCGCTCGCCGCCCGCGAGGATGCCCTTGACGAGCGGGTGTAGCTTCCACTGCTGCAACAGGTCGTGCGCGGAGGTGGTCGCGTCGGCGTACTCGAGGTCGATCACAAAGCCGATGCTGACGAGGTGATCGCCCGTCTTGCCGTCGGTCATCGGGTACAGCCAGGTGCCGCCGATCTGACCGTACTTGGCCGACAGCTTCAGCGGCCACGGTCCGATCGTGTGGATCACGCGGTCGAGCGGCTTGGGGACCTTCCAGACCTCCTTGACGCCCAGCTCCCACACCTGCGGCTCACGCCCCTCTGCCAGGCAGAACTCCTTGATGGCGGCGCCCGTCAGATGGCCCCAGCAGCCCTCGGCCAACACGGTTGCCTGCGCCTTGATGTCGGTGCCGGGCTCGAAGTTGCCCAGCGGCTCGCCGTCCTTGCCGCGACCCTTGTCGCCGGAGCGCACGCCCACCACACGGCCATCGTCGACGACGAGCTGGGTGGCAGCGGTCTCGGTGAGGACGTAGGCGCCGGCCTCCTCGGCCTGGCGCTGCTGGTAGCGCGCCATGGCCGAGACGGAGATCACCTCGTTGCCGTGGTTCTTGAAGTTGGGCGGCGTTGGGATGCGGATCTTGGTCTTGGCGGAGGGCATCATGTAGACGGCCTCCTTGGTCACCTCGCCGTAGGCGAAGCCCTCCTTGCGCCAGTCCTCGCGGCTCAGCTCGGGGAACAGCTCCTGCAGGGGCCCGGGGCGCACGACCGCGCCCGACAGGTTGTGCCCACCGCAGGTCTTGGCCTTCTCGATCACCGCCACGGGCACTTCGCCCAGGCGCTCCATCGTCTCGGGATCGTCGGCCAGCAGCTGCAGCAGCCGGTTGGCGCACGACAGCCCAGCGGTACCGCCGCCGACGATCGCCACACCAACCTCGATCAGCTCATCCTCGGCGTCGAGGCCGCGCTTGACGAATTCCTTGCGCGAGTCGACGGGCGGCGGGAAGGCGGCGGGTGCCACCCTTCCGTTGTTGGAGCCACCGTGGCCGGACATCCTCAGGAGCCCTTCTTGGCCTTCACAGCCTCGGTGAGCTTGGGCAGGATCTTGTTGAGGTCGCCGACGATGCCCAGGTCTGAGAATTCGAAGATGGGCGCATTGGCGTCCTTGTTGATCGCGACGATGTTCTCCGAGCTCTGCATGCCGACCTTGTGCTGGATGGCCCCGGAGATGCCTGCGGCGAGGTACAGCTTGGGCGAGACGGTCTTGCCGGTCTGGCCGATCTGGGCAGCGTAGGGGTACCAGCCGGCGTCGACGACCGCGCGCGTGGCGGCGACCGCGCTGTTGCCGCCAAAGGCCTTGGCGAGGTCCTCGGCCAGCTGGAAACCCTCGGCCTTGCCCAGCCCGCGCCCACCGGCGATGAGGATGTCCGCGCCCTCGATGTCGACGTCGGCGCCGCGCTGCTCGCCGCGCTGGACCATCGTCGCCTTGGTCGACCACGGCGAGAGCTCGACGTCGACCGGCTCAA
>DATNLQ010000377.1:0-16353 GCA_035602785.1 Solirubrobacteraceae bacterium | reverse complement strand
CTACCGCCGCTGCGCGAGCGGATCGTCTATGAGCCCGATAGTCCCCGACACCCGCTGTGCGGGATCGTCGCTGCGCTGCGGCACGCGGGCGCTCCGGTGATCGCGGTCGGCTGCGACATGCCGTTTGTCAGCGCGGGCATGCTCGCATGGTTGGCGCGTACCGGCGAGACGGAGCTCGGGCGAGCCGCCGCAACCGCGAGCCCGCGTCTCGCTGAGGCCGCGGTGACCGAGGTCGACGGTCGCCTGCAGCCGCTTCCGGCGCTCTACCCCCCGGCGGACCTGCCCAAGCTCGAACGCGCGCTCGAATGCGAATGCTCGCTGCAAACCGCGCTGCAGACGCTTGCACCCTGCGTCATCGCCGAGGAGGCGCTGGCGGCATTCGGCGAGCCCCGGCGCTTGTGCTTCAGCGTCAACGCTCCCGGGGATCTGCAGTTGGCGCGTCGCTGGATGGAGTGCTGATGCGCTCTGCCGCCGCGCGCGTCTGGGCGAGCGTGAGCCCCGCACGTCCGGCGATCCAGCAGGCCAAGGGGGCGGCGGTGCGCTCGGACGCGTGCGCGGCCGTGCCGGCCAGGTCGAGCAGTTCGCGGATCTCCTGCGCGGAGGGGCGCTCGACATCCATCTCGCGCGCGAACGCCGCGATCCATTCGTCTCTGGTCATCGCCCGAGCTTATCCCCGGCCCGACTGTGGGTAGCGCAAGGATGGTGCTCGACACCCTCGATCGTCCGCTGCGCGACCTGCGTATCTCGGTGACCGACCGCTGCAACCTGCGCTGCCGCTACTGCATGCCCCGCGAGGTCTACGGAGCGGACTTTCGCTTCCTGGCCCGTGCAGAGATCCTCGACTTCGACGAAATCGCCTGCCTGGTGCGCGTGTTCGCGCGGCTGGGTGTGCGCAAGATCCGCCTGACCGGCGGCGAGCCGCTGCTACGGCGCGAGGTCGATCGGCTTGTGGCGATGCTCGCGCCGATCGACGGGATCGATGAGATCGCGATGACCACCAACGGGCTGCTGTTGGCTGACAGGGCGCAGGCGCTCGCGCGGGCGGGGCTCGCGCGCGTGACGGTAAGCCTGGACGCCCTCGACGACGACGTGCTGCGCGTGATCGGCGACGCGCCCGTGTCGGCGCGGCGCGTGCTCGCGGGCGTCGACGCGGCCGCCGCCGCCGGCCTGCACCCCCTGAAGGTCAACATGGTGGTGCGCCGCGGGGTCAACGACCACTGCGTGGCCGAGCTGGCCGAGCGCTTTCGCCACAGCGGCGTGGTGCTGCGCTTCATCGAGTACATGGACGTGGGCGCCAGCAACGGCTGGCGCCTGGAGGATGTCGTGCCGGCGCAGGAGATCCTGCGCTCGCTGAAGGCACGCTGGCCGCTTGAGCCGCTCGACCCCGCCGTGGCGGGCGAGGTGGCTTCGCGCTATCGCTACTGCGACGGCGCTGGGGAGATCGGGCTGATCCATTCGGTCAGCGAGCCGTTCTGCGGCGGATGCACGCGCGCGCGGCTGTCGGCCGACGGCAAGCTGTTCACCTGCCTGTTCGCGCGCCGCGGGCATGACCTGCGCGCGCTGCTGCGCGCCGGCGCCGACGATGGTCAGATCGAGCAGGCCCTGCGCGAGGTGTGGGGCGCCCGCGCCGACCGCTACTCGGCGCAGCGCTCGCAGGCCTCTGCGCCAGCGCAGGGCGGCGGTCGAACTCGCGAGCACGGGGGAGAGGACCGCGACTCTCAGGTCGGCAACGACCAGCCCCCGAAGATCGAGATGTCATACATCGGTGGCTAGACGGGCATCGGTCGGCAACCCCCAGTGTTTATGGGGCTTTCGACCGCTGGGGAACCGCCCAAAACCGCACCAGTGGGAGGTGGGGCACGGGAAGGAAGCATATTGTGCGTTCTGTTGCTTCTGCCAGAACCACGCCCGATCTTGGCGCAGTGCCGCACGAGAGAACTTTTGTCCGACCCTTCCGCGCCGGGGCAGATAGCATCGGCGGGCGAATGCCGGCCTACCGAATGCAAGACGTACATTGCGCGGGCCTACAAGGAGATAGGTCGCGCAAACGAAGAGGCTAATGGAGGGTCGAGTCCGCGCTTGAGTGCGTGGAGAGCCTCTTTTATCTGTGCCACTCGTCGACCACTTATACGCCCTATTCCATAAGTATTTGTAATGCTGAGCTTTCTTCGTGACAGACTGACTTACGCGAACGTCATGGCGACGCTCGCCTTGTTTGTCAGCCTCGGGGGAGCTTCCTACGCCGCCATCACACTCCCCGCAGGCAGCGTCGGACCCCAACAACTACGCGCTCATGCCGTCGAACTAAAGGACCTCGACTTTCCGCTCGGATATGCCTCGATAACCGACGACAAGACCGAGGAACTCGCAGGCGCCTGTCCGCCACCGGCCCCAGACAACCCAGGCTTCGTACCCGACTTTTCACCGCCGTCGAGGCAAGGCCCTACTCCCGGCCGAGAAGTCCAGCTCCACTTTCAGACGGCCGGACGGCTAGCGGTTGCAGCCACGGCTCGCCTTGAAAATGAAAGCGCGGCGCAGACGCCGATTCTCGTGTTTCTCGAATTGAGGATCGATCAACACAACGTATCCACGAGCTACGTCACCGTCGCGGGCGGCCAGATCGTTCAGGCGCCTATCCAAGCCTTCAAGAATGTCGCAACCGGTCCACACACGGCGGGACTCGCGATCGAATCTCAGCAGCAATGCTTGAGCAGTCCAGGGCGTCTAGTCGTGTCCAACGTCTCGGTCAGCGCCAGCGCATTCCCATTGCGCTGAAACGCGCGATTGAACGTCGACCCGACGACCACGGCAGCTAATCCCTGGGGTGTCCTATATCGGCGGCTGAGCCCACACGGCGACGTCCTCGGGCGCTATCTGCAGGTGCAGCGGCGCACCGGCCGCCAGCGTGACCGTCTCGGCGGTGCGCACGGTCAGCTCCAGCGCGCCGTCCAGCGTGACGGTCAGCTCGCGCACGGCGCCCAGATCGACCTCGTCGAGCAAGACCGCCTGATAGCCGCCGGCGTCCTCGCCGGGTCTCTGTACGTGGATCCGCTCGGGGCGCACACACCACACGACCTCGCATCCCTCGGCAAGCTCGCGTGTTTGTGCCCGGATCTCGACGCCGGCGCTGCGCAGCGTGTCCGGCCTGGCGACGCGCCCGCGCCGCGCGTTGGCGATGCCCAACAGGGCGGCGACCTGCGCCGAGCTTGGCCTGCGGAAGACCTCGCTGCGAGGCCCGGCTTGCAGCGCCCGCCCGCCGTCGATGACGACGATCTCCTCGGCCAGCAGCGCAGCCTCCTCGGGATCGTGCGTGACGATGACCGTGCACAGATCGCTGTCGCGCTGCAGCGCGCGCAGGTCGCGGCGCAGCCGGTCGCGGACGGGGGCGTCCAGGCCGGTGAAGGGCTCGTCGAGCAGCAGCACGCGCGGCTCGATCGCGAGCGCGCGGGCGAGCGCGACGCGACGCTGCTGTCCGCCGGACAGCTCCTCGGGATAGCGGTCCTCCAGGCCGGCCAGACCCAGGCGCTCGAGCCACCAGGCCGCAAGCTGGGGCCGCGCCCGCTTGCCGAAGGTCACCTGGCGCCAGACGGTGCGCCGCGGCAGCAGCGCCGACTGCTGGGGAACGTAGCCGATCTCTCGCCGCTCGCAGGCGAGCAGGTGCAACGCGCGTGAGCCCGCGTTGACATGTCCGCCTTCGCTTGCGGTCAGGCCGGCGAGCAGGCGCAGTGTGAGAGTCTTGCCCGCACCGGAGGGTCCGAGCAGCGCAAGGCGCGGACTGCTCGCCCGGTGAGCCAGGTCGAGTGAGAAGTCGCCCAGGCGCTTACGCAGCGCGAAGTCGAGGGGGCCTGCTGCGATCGCCCGCTCGGTCGCCGGCGGGTCCCAGGCCGCGAGCGTGGCCGCGTCCACCTTCCTACCGCGGCGCCTGGGCGTGTGCATGCCGCTGGCCAGCAGGAACGCGAGCGCAACGGCCAGCGCGACGGCGACGGGGAGCATCGTGGCCGGCAGGCCGCTGGAGCCGAACTGCACGAAGGCGAAGACCGGCAGCGAGTAGGGGTGGTAGGCGAGGATGACCGTCGCGCCGAACTCGCCGAAGGAGCGCAGCCAGGCAAGCGTCAGCCCGGCGCCGATTCCGGGCGCGGCGGCGGGCACGGCCACCCGCCAAAAGCGCGCCAGGCGACCGTGCCCGAGCGCGCGGGCCATGTCCTCCAGCGCGGGATCGACCGCGGCGAAAGCCGCGCGAGCGGCCACGATCGCAAAGGGCGCCGCCACGAACGTCTGGGCGAGCACGATGCCGATGCGGGTGTCGGTCAGGTTTCCCCCGAACAGCCGTCCGGCGGTCGTATAGGGGCCGACCACGTAGAGCAGCAGCAGGCCGCTCATCAGCGGCGGCAGCGCCAGCGGCAGCGCCACCAGCGCGAGCGCCAGCCGGACGGCGGGCCCGCGCCCGCGGGCGAGCAGGTAGGCGAGCGGGACGCCGAACGTGGCGATCACAGCGGCCGAGATGGTTGCGGTCAGCAGCGAAGTCGCCAGCGCCGCGCCCAGGCCCGGGGCCGAGGACACCCCGCCGCCCAGACGCACTACGAAGGCGACGATCGGAGCCAGCAGGTAGAGGGTGAGCAGGCCGGCGAGCCACGGCAGCGGGCTGCGCGCCCGGTCGAGCATCGCTCAGGGAGTGGCTGCGCCCACTGCGCTGCCCAGGCCCGCGGGCACCGCGGCGGCTTCACCGCTGAGCTTCGGTGAGATCGGGGTGAGCCCGCTGCTCGTCAAAGTGGTGCTGGCGCTGAGCAGGTAGCGCACGAATGCTTCCGCGCCGGCCTGGTGGGGCGAGTGGTTGAGGACCGTAACCGTATAGGCGGCGGTCTTTGCGATCGGCGCGAGGCTGACCGTGGGGATGTGCGCCACGTTGGCCTCGATCGCGTAGAAGAAGCCGGCGTCGAGCTGCCCGGCCTGGAGCCTGCCCACCAGGTCTGTCTCGGGGAACACCGGGAACGAGCGCTCCGCCGTTTTCAGCGCCGGCCTGCCAAGCTTCCTGGCGGCTTCTTCCAGGGCCTGCACCGTCAAAAGGCCCTTGGGGTCGAGCTTGGGGTCGGTGCGCCCGACTCTGATGCCGGGCGCGACGATCACTTCATACCAGGGCTTGCCGTGCGCGAGCTCTTGACCGAACTTGCTGTTGGGGTCATAGCCGAGCACCAGCGGCGTGGTTGCGAAGGTCGAGTACCACGACACCCAGTTGCCGTTGGCCGAGCCCTGCAGTGTCTTGTCTGCTTCCGCCGAGGCTGACACGAACACATCAACCTGGCGGACCTTGCCCTTGATCTGCATGGCGTCTTCGCCAGAGCCGCCGCCGAAACCCTCGAAGGAGTAGCCCGTCGACTTCTGGAAGGCCGGTCCGATGTCGTCTTCCATCAGCTTGGCCAGCGAGCCCGCGTAGATGACGGCCACGGTGGCGCTGTGGCTGGAGGAGGCGGTCGCGCCGGTCGAGCTGCTGGCGCTGTTGCTGCTGGAACCGCACCCGCTCGCTGCTACAGCCACGATCGCCAGCAACGCCACGAGGGCTGGATGCGCGGCGCGCGCCTTCATGCCGCCCGCCCGCGCATGGACGCTCCGTCGCGTTCGACCATCACCGAGGTGGCCTTCACGATCGCGGTCGCGGGCACGCCCGCGGCGAGTCCCAGCTCCTGCACAGAGTCGCGGGTGATCGCCGCCGTCAGCTGGAACGGCCCGGCATCGAGCTCGACCAGCGCCATCACGCCGCCGATCTCGACCGAGCGCACCACTCCCGGCATGCGGTTGCGCGCCGAGCCGCTCGTGCGCGTGCGGTGTCGCTGCGGGGTGCGCGACAGGCGCGCGACCTCCGTGGCGGACACGCGCCTGCGGTTGTGCTCGTCGCGATGGGTGTGCAGCTTGCCGGCGTTGGCCCAGCGGCGCAGCGTGTCGACGCTTACGCCGATCGCGCCGGCGGCCTCTCCGAGCGACATGTCCTTGATCTTGGTCTGCCTGGGCATTGCCTAGGCGGGTAGCCTACGTCATCGCGCGCATCCGCGTCGGCTGCTCTACGCTCAGATGGGCGCCCCTAATGTCCGCACATCGAACAACCGCCCCGCCTGGTCCGCACGCCTCGCCGGCGCTGGCGTCGGGCGCCGTGACCGTGCTCGAGCGCGACGGCGAGCGCGACGCGGTCGCCGTCGAGGAGCCGCTGGAGATCCGCGTGGACGGCGAGCCGGTGGCGGTGACCATGCGCACGCCCGGCAACGACGAGGAGCTCGCGCTGGGCTTCCTCTACGGCGAGGGTCTGATCGACGTCCCGACGCGTGCAGGGCTGACCGACGATCTGGCGGCCAACACGATCGAGGTGCGCGGGCCGCTGGCGCGCGAGTTGCCCGCGCGGCGCTTCTACACGACCTCCTCGTGCGGCGTGTGCGGCAAGGGAGCGATCGAGGAGGTGATCGTGCACTGCCGCGCGCTCGCGCCAGGTCCGCGGGTCGCTCGCGCGCTGCTTGCGGCGCTGCCCGACCGACTGGTGCAGCCGGGCTTCGCGCGCACCGGGGGCCTGCACGCGACGGGCCTGTTCGACGAGCGCGGCGAGCTGCTGTGCATGCGCGAGGACGTCGGGCGCCACAACGCGATGGACAAGGTCGTCGGCTGGGCGCTGCAGGCGGAACGGTTGCCGCTGGCAGG
The DNA here is from genome assembly GCA_035602785.1 of Solirubrobacteraceae bacterium. GTDB lineage: Bacteria > Actinomycetota > Thermoleophilia > Solirubrobacterales > Solirubrobacteraceae > Palsa-744. The sequence continues at coordinate 9,675 of DATNLQ010000377.1, read as the reverse complement.
GGCGTTGCTGTGCGTCAGCGGCCGCCTGTCCTTCGAGCTGGTGCAGAAGGCGGCCGTGGCGGGCGCGCCGGTGCTCGTGGGCGTGGGCGCTCCCACCTCGCTCGCGGTAACGCTTGCACGCGAGCGCGGCTTGACGCTGTGCGGCTTTGCGCGCCAGGGCCGCGTGAACGTGTATGCGGGCGAGCAGCGCGTGGGGTAGCGGCTACTTGACCGTCAGCGTGAGCGTTGCGCTGGCTTTCTGGGGGATTTTCTTGGTGGCGTCGCTGACGGTCACGTTGATCTGGGATACGCCGCCGTGGGGGTACTGTTTGGCGGTCGGTTTGCCTGACAGCACGCCTTTGGGGCTCAGCGCGAAGCCGGTCGGCAGGTGGGTTGCGCTCGTCACTTTCCAGCTGTCGGGGAGCAGGCCGCCTGCGGCGGTCAGCTGTGTCGAGTAGTGCACGCCCGGCGTCGCTTCGGGCAGTGTGGTGGTTGTGACGTGCAGGCCGACCACGGTCAGCGTGAAGCGCTGGACGTTGGCGGCGCCGACGCCGTTTTCGGCCGTGAAGGTGATCTGGAAGCTCCCGGTCTGCTTGGGCGTCCCCGACAGCTCGCCGTCGGCGAAGCTCACGCCTTCGGGCAGGGTTCCCCACTTGATGATCGTCGGGGCGGGCGTGCCGGTGGCGGTCACGGCGAATGTGCCCGCTTCGTGGTCGTTGAACGTAGCTTCAGGCGCCGAGGTGATCGCCGGCGGCGCATCCACGGTCAGGGTGAAGCTCTGGGTGGTGAAGCCGACACTGTTTTCAGCGGTGAATTTGATCGGGAAGCTGCCTTCCTGGGTCGGCGTGCCTGAGAGCGTATCGGTGCCTTCGTTGAATTTGACGCCTTCGGGCAGCGTGCCGGTCTCTTTGATCGTCGGCGCGGGGGTGCCTGTGGCGGTCACAGTAAAGCTGCCTGCATCGCCCTCGGTGAACGTCGTGCTTTGCGCCGAGGTGATGGCGGGCGCTTCGTCGACGTTCTCGCTGGTCGTGCCGGACGATTTCGCGTAGTTGGAGTCGCCCGAGTAGGTCGCGGTGATTTCGTCGGCGCCGGCGTGCGGCAGCTGCGTCGAGCAGGTGGCGACGTCGGGGGATTCGAGGCTCAACGGGCGTTCGCTGCATCCGCTGATCGGTCCCGAGCTGTCGGAGAACGAGACGATGCCGGTCGGTGTGCCGGCTCCCGGCGCGACGGGGGCGACGGTCGCCGTGTAGGTGACCGGCGCGCCGACCACGCCTGTGCCTTCGTCGGATGAGCTGACTGAAGTTGTCGTGGCGACGCCCGGCGTGGTGGTCGACGTCAGGCGCATCGTGAGGATGTTGCGATACAGCGCCGGGTCCTTGGCGCCGACCGTGTACTGCGTGGAGCCGGTCCCGACTTTGGTGCCGGCCGGCTCGATCGGTTTGGGCAGGCGATAGCCGGCGAAGACCATCGTCAGCGACCCGTCGGGGTTCTGCACGACCGCCGGGCCGTAGGCGCGGCCCGAGTAGTAGCCGCTGATCCCCAGCCGTTCGTCCTTGCCTTCTTCCAGCGCCTTGTCCTGGGCGGCCGACGCCGCGAACTCATATTCGGTGCTCAGCACGACCTTCGGCACCGACCATTCCTTGCCGTTGCTCGATTCGCTATAGAAGATCTGGTTGAACGCATCGCTGTCGCCGTCGGTCGCCCACGACCCGGACAGGAACATGCCGTAGCTGCCGTTCGGGTTGGTGACGATCGTGCCGCGCGAGCCGACGAAGCGAAGCTCGGTCGTGTCTGCTTCGCCGGACGCGAGGTCGGTTGGGCTCGTTTCCGACGGGCTCGTCGTCTGGAAGGGGTTTGAGACGTCGTTGTAGGAGCCCGCGTCGTTGCCGGTGCCCGAGGTCGAGCCGCTGATCGCCGCCAGGTCTGTGAAGTTGACGCCATTGAACGTGTAGGCGGCCCGCAACACCGTCAGGTCCTCGTTGTTGTTGAACAGCTTCTCAGGCCCCTTCTTCCCGGTTTTGCCCTCTCCGATCTTGGTGAGGGTGGAGAAGGGGACGACGGCCGCGTTTGGCCCGCCGACCCAGTTGCCTTCGGCGACTTCTCCTTTCCCGCCGGTGCAGCCGGTGAGGTTCTCACTGCCGGCCGGCACGCCGCTCTGCGTCGCGGGCGTGACGCCTGTGCAGGTCACCGGCTGGATCGGTTCGGTCGCGGTGGTGCCGAGGTAGATTTTGAAGGAGTTGCCTGTCAGGGGCTCGCTCGGGTGCACCGACGGGGTGTAGGTGATCGACGATCCCGTCGCGACAGGAAGCTTCACAGCTCCGGCTGTGAATTTCGTGCCGCTCGCCGCGCCGTCGGTGGTGCCGACGACGAAGTACGCGAGCTGCTTTTCCGTATAGAGCACGACCGTCGAGCCTGCGGGGGCGTCTGGGTATGTCGGCAGGGTGCCGACGATGCCGTCGGGTGCTTTCAGCCCGGTCGTGACCGTCGCGCCGGGCGGCACGATCGGGTCGGCGGTGATCGCATCGCCCTGGTGGACGGTCAGCGACGAGCCGCTGTCGGCGGTGCAGTCCTCGATCTTGGTCGTCGGGTTGGCGTTGGACTGTGAGCAGTAGACGGCGACGCCGTCGATGTACAGGCGGTTGGGCGCATTTTCGTTGAGGATGAAGGTGGTGAACGGGGAGACGGTGGGGTTGTCGTTGAGGATCCTGATTTCTGCCAGGCCGCCTTCTCCGCTGGGTATGTTCGGCCCCTTGGGGATCGTGTAGGTCGCGCCCGGCACGACGGTTTTGGTGCCCAGCGCTTCAGGGTTGGCGGTGGCGATGACCTGCACGAGGTCGTCTTTTTCGCCGACGGTCAGCGGGCTGGAGCCGGACACGGTGCATTCGGTCAGCTCTGGCGTGGGCGTCGCGCTGGTGCCTTTGCAGGTGACGATCGAGCTCGATGGCGAGGCTGCGTTGTAGTCCTCATAGGGCCCGGCGGCGATGTGCTCGGGCGAGCCTTCGCTCCCGAGCGTCGAGACGGGGATGCTCACGCCGTCGCTGGTCGGCACTTCGACGGCCGTCGTGGCGAACGTGTTCGGGTCGATGCCCACCGATTCACTCGGCGCCAGCGCCGCGAGCGGGTCCGTGGCGGTCGGTTCGACGTTGTGGACGAGCAGGCCCACGCCTGCATAGTCGCCCGCGGGCCGATTGAGCGTGTAGAGCTTGGTGGAGCCCCCGATCGAGGACACGTAAGGGTGGCCCTGGCCATCGTCGTTGGTGTCGGCCGTGGGGCAGTAGCCGGGGTTCTGCTCCAGCGCCTCGCCCTCGCTGGTCCAGCTCTTGCCGTTGTTGGTCGAACGTGCGACGGTGATCGCCTCGTCGGCGTCCTTGGGCCGATAGTCGAAGTAGCCGGTCAGCGAGCCGTCGGCGTTGCGCACGACATCGGGGAAGTAGTAGGGCGACATCGGCAGCGAGCCCGCGGGCTGGGGCACGGGAGTGGTGGTCCCAGGGAGGGTGGTCTCGGGGTTGGCGCCCAGGCTTGAGCAGTAGCCGTCGAGCGGGCCGGGCGTCCCCGCCACGCCGCTTGGGTACGGCGGCACTTTCGGTTCTTCGGCGCTCGGGTAGACGGCGACGTTGGGCTCGTCGACTCCGCCGAGCGTCGTTTCGCTGCCCCCGGGCGTGAATTCGGGGAGCAGGTCGGTGAAGGAGTAGGGGCTGCCGGCGCTTGCGTCGCCCTGTGAGGTGTTCCACGGCCCGCCCGAGACTTCGTCGACGACCGGAGCTTCAGGCGCGTAACTCGTGCCAGGGGCCGCGCTCGCGCCGCAGGCCAGCAGGAGGGACGTCGCGCTGGTGCCGAGGCAGGCCAGGAAGACAAGCAGCGAGGCACTTATGCGGCGCAAGGGATCTCCGATCGTCGACGATGAACTCGGGCCTTCTACCAGCTGGGGCCGCCCGTGTGGCCATGGTCACGAGATGTTCACCAGGCCGGTCACCGAATGTTCACCAGTGAGGACCTGCGCAAATTGCGCGCGTATGAGACCGTCGCACGGGCGTGGTAGGCGACAGGCGCGTGTCAGCCGGCGCTGGAGCTGCGCAGCCACTCGGGCGCGGCACGTTCGCCGACCAGCCGGCAGAACACCTCGACCAGGTGGGGGTCGAACTGCGTGCCGGCGCAGCGACGCAGCTCCGCCAGGGCATCCTCGACGGACATCGCGTCCTTGTAGGAGCGCTCGTCGAGCATCGCTCGAAAGGAGTCGCAGATCGTGATGATGCGGGCGCCGAGCGGGATCTCCTCGCCGGCCAGGCCGTCCGGGTAGCCCTTGCCGTCCCAGCGCTCGTGGCTGGCGCGCACGAGCGGACCGATCCGCGCCAGCGACGGGCCGGCCGCGGCGATGATCTGCTCGCCCATCACGGTGTGCTGCTTCATGAACGTCCACTCGCTTTCGCTGAGTGGGCCGGGCCTGGTGATGATCTCGTCGGGAATGCCGAGCTTGCCGACGTCGTGCAGGTCGCCGGCCTTGATGATCAGGCTGATGGTTTCCTCGTCGAGCCCGATCGTGCGCGCGAGCAGCTCGACGTCGCCGGCGACGTCGTCTGAGTGCTCGCCCAGGTCGGGGTGGCGCTGGGCGAGCGCGGCGTGCAGCACGCACGTGATCAGTTCGGCGGCGCCGCCGCGGCTGGTCGCCTTCTCGCGGTACATGTGCTGGTCGGCCAGGCGCAGCGCCTGCGTCGGGTCCCCGGCTTCGCGGGGGACCTCCACTGCTCCGGCCGCTGCGGTGACGGTGAACGCGCCGCCCTGTTCGCTGAGCGCCTCGCGGGCCTGGAGGAAGAGGGCGTGGGGGTCTGCGACACGGGTGGAGATGAGCACGCAGAACTCGTCTCCCCCGAGTCTGTACACGGCGCCGTGCGCGCCGACCGTGTCGTGCAGCCGGCGCCCGAGGCGCTCGAGCAGGCTGTCGCCGGCGACGTGCCCGAAGGAGTCGTTGTAGGTCTTGAAGCCGTTGAGGTCGAAGAACCACAGGAACGCCGGCTGCTCCTCGCTGGCGCGCTGGCATACCCGCGGCAGCTCGTCGATCAGCGCGCGGCGGTTGAGCAGTCCGGTAAGCGGGTCGGTGGTCAGCTCGCGCACGACCCGGCGGTTGGATACGACCAGCCCGACGATCGAGCCGATCAACGTCAGCAGCGCGACGGCAAGGATGGATAGCATCGCCGCGCTCCAGGCGTTGAGGAAGTCGGGGTCTGCGGAGCGGTCGGTGGCGGTCACCGCTACGACCTGGTGGGCCCCGCCGATCGTCAGCCCCAGTGCGGCGACCATCGCACGTCGGTCTCCGTTGACGGTCCACTGGGGGTGCTGCCCGAGCCAGCCGCCTCCCACGGGCAGTATGTGGGGCGAGCCGAGGCCGGTCGTGGTCATGCTGGAGGGGCCATACAGCAGCACGCGACCGCGTTCGTAGCTGCCCAGCACGACGTCCACGCCCGGCGTGTTGTTGACGATCAGGCTCAGGCCCTCGGTCTTTGCGATGCTGATGTCCAGGTGCACGAGCCCGAGCGCGCGGCCGTGCACGCGAAATGGCGCCAGGAAGGCAACCGACAGCTGTCCGCTGATGGGAGACAAAAAGGCGCCGCTGGCCGCGCCCAGCGGGTCGCGGCCGGCGAGCGACAGGAACTGGCGGCTGAGGCTCAGCGGGAAGACGGGTGCTCGCGCGGTCGGCCCGCACACGAGCTGGCGTCCGCTGCCGTCGTCCAGGCAGGCCGCCGTCAGGGGGACGAAGGAGGAGCCCTGGATCGTTGCCAGCGCCAGCCGCGTGGCGGCGATGTCCTGTGCGCGATTGCGCGCCGCCAGCGTCCGATCGGTCAACAGCTGGCGCACGGCGGGGTTGACGAGCATCAGCGACAGAGCGGTGGTGGTCTGGCGCTCGCCGCCGGAGATCAGCGAGAGCTCGTTGGCGACGGCGCTCTGCAGCGAGCGATCCTGTTCGTTGCGCCGCGTGCTGACGCTTTCGTTGGTCTCGAACACTGCGATCCCGCCGAGCAGCAGCGAGACGACGAGTCCGAAGAGCGCGAGCTGGCGCATACGAGTTTGTCGTCCCCGGTAGAGCTATCTTGAAAGATGTGACAAGAAATCCGGCAAACGTCTGTGATGGTCAGGCGAGCGGCCGGCGCTAGCTGGCGCAGCGCGGCAGGCCCGCCAGCCGGAATTGCCGGTCGAGCTGTTCGTGCAGCGCGATGCCCCTGCTCTGCACGGTCCCGAAGTCGGTGAGATCGATCATCCCCGAGCGCAGTTGGCCGAGGAAGCGCGCCAGGGTGCCGGCGAGCTCGCGGGTGCTGGCCAGCGCGGCGTCGAGCTGGGCGGCGCCGGCGCCGCCTGCTGGCACGTGCAGCGCGGCCAGGTCGGCGCTCTCGCTGTGCATGATCGCGACCGCGCGCGGCAGGTAACCGATGGCCTGTTCGGGAGTCTGCGGCCGGGCGAGCCCGTTCAGCTGGGCCAGCTGGCGCGCGCAGATGGCGTTTCCGGCGGCGATGTACGCGGGCACGGAAGCGGAAGCCTGCGTGGCGGGATGCGTGCCCGAGGTTCCGCAGCCGGCGAGCGCGCCGCACAGGAATGCCAATAGGACAAGTACATGTCTATGTCTCATCTAGCTGGAGGTCTCGGCGGGGATCCTCCTGTCCGCGAGCCGTGCAAGCGGCCTCTCGACGCAAGGACCGCGATTCGCCTGTTTGCACACCCGCAGAAGCGGGCATCCCCACGACCATGAGCACTTCCACCGATCAGGTCGTCCGTATCGCGCTGCCCGGCGGCGGGCAGATGCCACAGCTGGGCTTCGGTGTCTTTCAGGTGCCCCCGCAGGACACCGCACAGGCGGTCGCCTGCGCCCTGGCGTGCGGCTATCGCCACATCGACACCGCGGCGGCCTATGGTAACGAGGCGCAGGTGGCCGAGGCGATCCGCGCGAGCGGTCTGGACCGCGGCGACGTGTTCGTGACGACCAAGTGCTTCAACGACGACCAGGGCCGCCAGGCGGCCAAGCGCGCGCTGCACGCAAGCCTGCAGCGGCTTGGCTTCGACTACGTCGACCTGTACCTGATCCACTGGCCCGTGCCAGCATTCGACCGCTACGTGGAGACGTGGCAGGCCTTCATCGAGCTGCGCGACGAGGGTCTGGTCAAGGCGATCGGGGTGTCCAACTTCCAGCCCGAGCACCTGCGTCGCGTGATCGCGCAGACCGGCGAGACGCCGGCGGTCAACCAGATCGAGCTGCATCCCTACCTCCAGCAGCGTGAGCTGCGCTCAGAACACGAGGAGCTCGGCATCGTGACCGAGGCGTGGAGCCCGCTGGCCCAAGGCCAGGCGCTCGAGGACCCGACGATCACGGGCATCGCACAGGCCCATGCCAAGACGCCCGGCCAGGTGGTGATCCGCTGGCATCTGCAGGTGGGCAACGTGGTGATCCCCAAGTCGGTCACGCCGGCGCGCATCGAGGAGAACTTCGACGTGTTCGACTTCGAGTTGGACGAGCGCGAGATGGAGGCGATAGCGGGCCTGGACGAAGGCAGGCGTATCGGGCCTGACCCGGACACCTTCGTGCGTCCCTGACGCGGGGGCTGCCAGCCGTCAAGTAGTCGCGCCGATCGGCCGATGCTTTGGCATGTCTGTCTCAGCGGGGCGCAGCATGCATCTCGACGACCCGATGCTGGCCGGTGTCGATCACGCGGCCGCGGCGGCGCTGCGCGAGCTTCCCGAGGCGCTGATCCTGGCGTTCGACCGCGACCTTCGCTTCGTGCTGACGGCCGGTCACGAGATCGAGCGCCTGGGCCACCCGCCGGCGTGCCGCGAGGGCCAGAACGTCTGCGACGCGTTCGCGCCCGAGCTGTGGGACCTGCTGGGTCCCCTGTTCCGATCGGCGCTGGAAGGAGAGACGCGCTCGCGCGAGATCTGGGTCGGCGAGCAGCAACACTGCCTGATGGTCGACGTGGGGCCCCTGCGCCTGAACGGCCGCGCGGCGCACCAGGAGGGCGCGCCGGGCGGGAATGACGACGGGGTGGCGGGCGGCGTGGCGGTCGTGCTCGACATCAGCGCGCGCAAGCGGGCCGAGGCGTTTGCGGCCCGGCCGCAGGGCGACTTCGAGCAGGTGTTCGATCGCGCGCCCATCGGCACCGGGCTGTTCGACACGGACGGTCGCTGGCTGCTGGTCAACCGCGCGCTGTGCGAGATCACCGGCTACACAGCCGACGAGCTGATCGGCAAGCGCTTTGACGGGATCATGCACCCCGAGGACGCCAACAACGACGCGCGTGACCGCGAGCGCCTGCTGGCGGGCGAGATCGCGGCCTTGCAGGTCGAGAAGCGCTACTTCGACGCGGCCGGGGAGGTCGTGTCGGCGATCGTTTCGATGTCGCTGGTGCGCGACCGCGACGGAGCCCCACTTCACTACATCGCCCAGCTGCAGGACATCTCCGAGCGCAAGCGCCTGGAGGAGCACCTGCGCTATCTCGCCGACCACGACCCGCTGACGGGCCTTCGCAACCGCAGGCTGTTCGAGCACGACCTGCGCCTTCAGGTGGCCCGCTCGCACCGCTACGGCGAGCTGGCGGCGTTGATGGTGATCGACCTGGACGCGTTCAAGGAGGTCAACGACAGCCATGGCCACAAGGTGGGAGACGACACGCTCAAGGCTGTCGCCAGGGCTCTGACCCGGCGCCTGCGCGAATCGGACCTGGTGGCGCGACTGGGCGGCGACGAGTTCGCGGTGCTGTTGCCCCACATCGAAGCCGAGGGCGTGGCGGTGGTGGTCGAGGGCCTGGAGCGCGTCATCCCGGCGTGCACGATCGACGCTGGCGCTGCTGTGATCCATCCATCGGCAAGCATCGGCTGTGCGCTGATCCACGAGCAGACAGAGAGCGCGGAGCAGGCGCTCGTGGAGGCAGACCAGGCGATGTACGCGGTCAAGCGCGCCAAGGCCGCCGCGGCCGGCTGAACGTACCTGGCGTCGCCGCGTGCTCGTACGCGTGAGCCAGCCGATTTGAGCCCTCCGCTGCGGGCAATACGCTGATTGACATGAAACCAGGCGAGCGTCTGGCGGTCATCGACCTGGGCTCCAACTCCTTCCGGCTGGTGGTGTTCATGGCCGGCGACGGCTCGTGGAGGCGCACGGACGAGATCTATGAGCCGGTGCGCATCGGCGAGGGGATGGCGGGCACGGATAGGCTGGGTGAGAAGCCGATGCAGCGGGCCCTGGTGACGCTGGACGTGTTCGCGCACTTCTGCCGCGCGGGCGGCCTGGGAGCCGACGAGGTGGACGCGGTGGCGACCAGCGCGATTCGCGACGCGGCCAACTCCCAGGACTTCCTGACGCGTGCACGCGAGCACTTCCACCTGCCGATTCGCGTGCTCAGCCGCGAGCAGGAGGCCCGCTACGGCTACCTCGCTGCGGTCAACTCGACGACTTTGACGGACGGCTGTGTGCTGGACCTTGGCGGCGGCTCGCTGCAGCTGGTCAGGGTGGCCGGCCGCCTGGCGCGCGAGTCGGGCTCGTGGCGACTGGGCACCGTGCGTATGAGCGAGCGCTTCCTGCCGCCGAACGGGCCGGCCAAGCGCAAGCAGCTCGAGGAGCTGCGCGAGTACGTCGCCGAGCAGCTCGCAGACGCAGCTTGGCTCACCGACGACTCCGGGCAGCCGCGTGGCGAGCGCCTGGTGGGCACGGGGGGAACCGTCCGC
>DATNLQ010000362.1:0-9255 GCA_035602785.1 Solirubrobacteraceae bacterium | reverse complement strand
ATCGCTCAGCGGCGTCGCGTCGCCAGCTCGAGCTGTGCGCCAAGCCCCGTCAGGTACCACTGGTTGGCCGCGCCATGCGGCTGCCCCGCGCCATGGTTTTCGATCAGTGCCAGCCCCGCGAGGCGACTGAGCAGCTTGGAGATCTGACCCTGGTCGACGATGCCCGAGCCTTCTGCGATCTCCCGGTTGTTGGCGCCCGGGTGCTGTGCGATCATCGCGAGCACCAGCATGGTGCGGTAGGTCACGCGCATCTTCAGGCCGTCCAGCGGGTCCTTGGCCGGCCTGCTGCGTGCACGGCGATGGCGCTCGTTCTCGTGCGAGCGGGCGGCGCGCAGCTCCTGCGCGGCCGCGCCGGCGCCGAGATAGGGCAGCACGATCATGCTCATCAACGGGCCCAGCAGCACGCCGAAGGATTCCTGGTCGTTGCGCACGATGCGCATGTGCAGCACGCCAAGGACGCCTCCCACAAGGGCCTGCGCCGTGATCGTCGGCGGATCCTTGCCAGCGGCGCTGCGCCTGCCTTGGTCGATCGTGCGTGTGAGCTCGTCGACCACCTCAGCGCGGCGGCGCAGCATCCGTTCCCCACCCGCCATCGACTCTACGACAAACAGCTTGGCAAGGCCGGAGGACTGGTCGAGCAGATCGAGCAGCACCGTCAGCGCCGAGCGCACACCGCCACGCCAGTTCGACTGCGACGCGTAGGCCTGCTCGACGGCCGGGCGGGTCTCCGCCAGCATCTGGTCGAACGTGGCCAAGAAGCAGGCTTCGCGATCGGCGAAGAGGTCGTAGAAGGTCTTGCGAGACACCCTCGCCCGGCCGATCACCTCGTTGACGGTCATGCGCGCGTAGCCCACCTCCTCGACCGCCTGAATGACAGCCGTGATCATCCGATCGCGCTGGATCGCGCTGACGGCGCTGCGTCCCTGCGCTTTGCTACGTCCCTGCGGTTTGCGACCCGCCGGAAGCTGACGGCCCGGATCGCGCATCAGGGACGCGATCGGCGCCGCCGCGATCGCCGCCTGGGAAGCGCTGTTCACACGCCGATAGTCATTCAGCGCGTCCACCCCCCGCAAGACTTGGCGTATAAGGTTCTAGTTTGTGAGTCCGTTACACCAATGTTTCGCTGACTCACACCGCCTCAGCTATCCCTATTCTCTAGCTGCGGGCCTTCATCGGGCGGCGAGCGACGAGCGCTTTGATCCGGCGGCGTCGAGGAACTGCTCGACCGCGTCGGCGTCGAGCGGGCGTGAGAAGAGGAAGCCCTGTCCGTGGTCGCAGTGTTCGCGCTGCAGGGTCTTCAGCTGCGCGTCCTGCTCGATGCCCTCGGCGAGCGTCTCGATGTGCAGCGCCTTGCCGAGTGCCACCAGCGTGCGGATCACCGCCGCGGAGTCGTTGGAGTCGGCAATGCCGCTGACGAAGGAGCGGTCGATCTTCAACGCGTCGGCGGGCAGCTGGCGCAGATAGGCCAGCGAGCTGTAGCCGGTGCCGAAGTCGTCGATCGCGATGCGGACCCCCAGCTGCTTGAGCTCGCGCAGGCGCGTGGCGGCCGCCTGCACGTCGCGCATCAGCGTGGTCTCGGTGATCTCAAGCGTCAACGCCACAGGATCCAGGGCGCTCTCGTCAAGCGCGCGGCACACGTCCTCGATCAGCTCGTCGGAGTCCAGCTGGCGCCCGGACACGTTCACCGACACGCCGATCTCGTGGCCGTGGCGCCACCACGCGGCAGCCTGGCGGCAGGCCTCGTCGAGCACCCAGCGGCCGATCGGCACGATCAGGCCGCTCTGCTCGGCCAGGGGGATGAAGTCAAGCGGTGCGATCAGGCCGCGTGTGGTGTGGCGCCAGCGGATCAGCGCCTCGACCCCGATCACGCGCTGGGACTGCAGCTCGAAGGTGGGCTGATAGACGAGGAACAGCTGTTCGCTTGTGAGCGCTTCGGCCAGGTCCATCTCCAGCGTGAGCCGGTCCTTGGCAATGGTCTGCATACCGGAGGTAAAGATCGTGTAGCGGCTGCGCCCGGCCGCCTTGGCCTCGTACAGTGCCAGGTCCGCGTCGCGCAAAAGCCGATCGGCGCTGTCGCGCTGGCCGAGCGCGACGCCCACGCTGGCCGTCACCGATAGCCTGCGTCCGACCTCGCCGTTGATGTCGTAGGGCTGGCGCAGCACGTCAAGCAGGCGCTCGGCGACCAGCTCGGGGCCGGCGTCAAGCGCGGAGCCCTCGACCAGGACGACGAACTCGTCGCCGCCCAGACGCGCCGCCGTGTCGCCCTCGCGCACCGCGCTCGCCAGCCGCGAGGCGACCATCCGCAGCAGCTCATCGCCCGCGGCATGCCCAAAGGTGTCGTTGACGTGCTTGAAGCCGTCGATGTCCAGGTACAGTGCGGCCACCGGAACCTGCTGGCGGCGCGCCCGCGCCAGCATCTGCTCGGCGCGGTCGAGCGCCAGCACGCGGTTGGGCAGGCCAGTCAGGGGGTCGTGCAGCGCCAGGTGGCGAAGCTCTGCGGTCTTGGCGCGAACCATCCCCAGGGCCCGCTCGCGCGAACGCGACAACACCAACACCAGCACGAACAACAGGACGCTGACGATCGTCCCTGCCAGCGCCACCAGCAGGCCCTGCAGGTTGGTCGACGGCCCGCTCGTGACGGCAGAGCCATACGCGACCGCTGTCCAGGAGCCGTCGATCTGCATCGTCGTGGTGTGGGTGAGCGCGCCTGGCGAGCGCCTCGCGCCGACCTGGGCGATCAGGTTCGCCGGCCGGCCCGGATTGCTGTGGTAGAGGGTCACGCCGAGGTCGCGGTGGCCGGCGATCGCCTGGTGGATGAGCGCGCCGATCTGAAACGAGCTGCCGACCCAGCCCGCGACCGCCGCACGACGCTGCGCCACGCTGGCCAGCCGCGCGCCCGGGCGATAGAAGGCGGCTTCCAGGAACAACGTGCTCACGCCCTCGACCGCCACCGGGTAGACGAGCACCTGCCCGCTTTCGGTGATCGACTGCAACAGACGCGCCTGAGAGGTTCCCGCGTCCGCATAGCCGCCGATCGGCGTTGCGGGATCACACCAGTCCCCCTGCACCAATGCGCCGACTTCGCGGTCATACGGGGTGACCGTCCCGCCGGCTGACAGCAGGCAGTAGCGAGCCCGGCGAGCGCGCTTCACCGGCACGATCGTGCCTCCGACGAATGCGCGAAACGCCGGGTCGGCGTCGCGGCGCGCCTGGAAGACGGCCAACTGCCGGGCGGGCACCACTTCAACGACCGTAGTCCCCAGCCCTCCGACCTGGCGCTGCTTGCCTTCCAGCGTGGCGAACCAGCGATCAAAGCGCGTCGCGCTCATGTGCGGCTCCATCTTCAGCACTCCGCGCAGGGTCGCCACGAAGTCAGAGTCGCGGCGCAGCAGCGTCTCGAGCCCACGGTTGACATCGGTCGCGCTGGTCTGAAACGCCTCACGTTCGTGACCGTGCACGCTCGCACGCCACAGCAGCGCGCTGGCCAGCGACATCGCCAGGCCAGCTAGCAGGATCGCGCCGGCAAGCCCCATCCACAGACGGCGACTGCCGGCGCTCCGGGTCGAAACGTGCGCGGGCGCGTCGGGCTCGAGGAGCCTGTCCGGATGCTGGCGCATAAAGACTGCATCGGGTCGCTGGGCGCTAACGACACCGTAGTTCGCCACACCAGACTGATTGCCTGACCCGTTCGGGTAAGTGGGCTATTGCCTACTTCGCGCGCTGTAAGAACATCACCGGCAACTTCTCCGACTACTACTACGGATACCTATACCGATAAGACGACACCGGCTGCGACCTCGGGAGGGCCTCCGAGATCGCATCCCAACTCGGTGGCGCAGAGGCCTAATGGCTGCCGAGCACCGGCCTGGCTCGGCTGTGACCGTCATGCAGGATGGCGGGTGATTGTGGTGAGAGCTCGTGCGACGGGCGGCCGAGCCCGAAGCCCTGGCCGCCCTGGATGATCGTGTCGGAGGCGAGTTCGTGCTCCTCGTTGATGGCGCGCAGGAACTCGAGTATGTCCTCGTCCTCGATGCCCTCGGCGATCACGAACGCGCCGGTCTGTCGCGCGAACGTCGCCATCGCCATCAGCACCGCCCGAGCGCTCGACTCGGTCGCAGCGGCCGTGATGATGCTGCGGTCGAGCTTGACGAACTCCGCGTGGATCTTGCTCAGCATCTCCAGGCCCGAGTTGCCCGTTCCGACATCGTCGACCGCGATCTTGAAACCCTGCTCACGCAGACGCTTGAGGCGCTTGATGACCCTCTCGGTGCGCCCCCCGAAACGCTCGGTGACCTCCACCACAACCGCCTGCGGCGTCAGGCCCGCCCGCTCTACGGCGGGAGCAAGCCACGCGTCCGCCTCGGCGTCCAGGTCCAGAGTCAGCGGCGAGAGGTTCAAGAACAGCAGCACACCCGGGTGCAGCTCGGGAGCAAGCGCCAGCGCGTTCTCCACACACAGCACGTCGAGCTGGTGCACGCGCCCGATCTGCTCGGCGATATCAAAGGCCTCCGCCGGCCCGGACAGTGCGTAGGAAGGGTCCGGGCGAGCCAGCGCCTCGACGCCGAGCAGAGTCTCGGCATCGAGGTTCCAAATCGGCTGAAAGAGCGTGTCCACACGCCCCTCCTCGATCAGCCGCACGACCGCCTCCCGCTTCTCGGCGGTGGTCACCACCACGCGCTCGGATATATCCTCGAAGTGCGTCACGCGGCTGCCCCCGGCGCGCTTGGCCTCATACAAGGCGGCATCGGCCTCCGCGCGCAACGTGTCGGCCTGCTGTCCCGGGCGCAGCGCGCTCACACCTACGCTGACCTCGATACCCGCGTCCTGCAGGTCGCGGCTCAGCCGCCGAGCGACCGCTCGGGCACCCTCGGCGTCGGTGTGCGTCAGCGTCAGCGCGAACTCATCGCCACCGATCCTGTACGGGCGGTCCCCGGGCCTTGCCCCACGCAGGACCTTCGCCACGCGCTGGAGTATCGCGTCGCCCTGCGGATGCCCGTTGCGGTCATTGATCAGCTTGAAGTCATCGACGTCCAACAACGCCAGCGCGAAGGGATCTTCATAGCGCGCGGCCGCAGCGACCGCTTGAGAAAACTCGTCATGGAAGGCACGCTGGTTGGGCAGGTCGGTCAGCCCATCGCGGGTCGCTCGCCGCAGAACCATGCGATGGTCGCGCATCAGCCGCCGCCCGCCGAGCAGATAGAAGACAGCGCCCCCGCCGATCAACGTGATCAGCGCGATCAGCGCAAGGATCGTCCGTAGTTCACCCAGCTGCGCGTCGTAGGTGCGATGGTCGTAGGTCACCTCGTAGGCGTAGCGGCCACTTGGAAGGTCGACCGGGACGATGAACTCGAAGTCGCTGCCGTCCTTGCCGCGACCGCCCTCCCGTCCCGCGTATGAGCTTCCCTGCTCCAACGCGGCATCGATGCGAGCGTCGGATGCCGCCGTACCCACCTGAGCAGCGTTGCCCGCCGCCCTGACCACGTGCTGCTCGTCGATCAGCACGACCTCCAAGGTGCCGGGACGCTGTTCGACGCCCTCGAGCAAGCGCTCGATATCGCCGATCCCGTCGGCTGTGCTCATCGCCCGCGTGCCCTCGCGTTCAAAGGCCTTCGCGTCTGCCCGCTGGCCTTCCGCGTAGTCACTGATCTCCTGATGCGCGACGCTTCGTTCCAGCAGCACATAGCTCGTGCCGCCGATCAGCGCGAACGTGAACACGACGGTCACAACCAGGCGGATCCCGAAGGTGAGCGCCGAGCCGTCCCTGCTCGCGTCACGCCGCGCGAGCAACCACCGATACGGGTGCAGTCCCCAACCGCTCCGGAGCGTCGACGGCTCAGGCGGCGTGGGCGGGGGCGTCTGTCGCATTAGCGGCCACTGACGACGCCGTCGCTCCCGCCCGAATCAGATCGCGAACGGTCCCGTCTACTTCTTCGTCGGACAGCGGTTGCTACTTCTGAATTCTTATACATGGACTTCAGTATCCATCGGCATCCTCCACCGCCTCCTTGAGCCGATCCGCCAGTCCAACGACCTCGCCGCCGAGCATCCGCTGAGAGCTGGGAGCCATCGGCGAGACGTCTTCTCTTGGCAACTATTCTTGTAGAACGTCAAGAATACTCGTCGTCGCTATAGTCTCGGCATGGACTTCCGAAGACCGCTACAAGTGGTCACCCCCACGCTTGACGGGGACGTGCTGAGCGTACTCGCGCGTGCCGAAGCGGAGATGACCGGCCGCGAGCTCCAACGGGTCATCGGCCGCGGCTCTCATCAGGGGATCCGCAACGCCGCCGACCGCCTGGCTGAGCAGGGTGTCGTCTCGCGTCGCTCGGCCGGCAACGCCAACCTCTACCAGCTCAACCGAGACCACGTCGCGGCGTCCTGGATAGAAGGACTAGCGAGCCTTCCCGCACAGGTCCTCGATCGGCTGCGTCAAGCGATCAACGGGTGGGGGCAGCCCCCCGTACTCGTCGTGCTGTTCGGCTCGGTCGCCCGTGGTGAGGCCACACCAGAGAGCGATCTGGACCTGCTCGTCGTGCGTCCCGCAGGCTGCGAACCGGACGAGCCCGCATGGCAGCAGCAACTTTCGACGCTACAGACGTGCGCGAGCGCGTGGACGGGAAACGACACGAGGGTCCTCGAGTTCGGCGAGCAGGAGCTCACAGACGGCGAGCCCCGGCGGGTCCTCACGGACGCGGCCCGCGACGGCATCGAACTCTACGGCACGCTGCGTCTGCTGCGCCGTGGCTCCAGAGTTCAGAGCGCACGATGACGCCGCGACTACGCAAATGCGACGAGGGCACGATCGCGGGCAGGCTCGCCAAGGCCGAGCAGTTCCTGCAAGGCGCCGAAATCATCCGCAAGTTCGCCGCCGACGAGCAGGACATCGCCGACGCATACGTGACGCTCTGCGTCCACTGTGGCGTGGCAGCCGCGGACGTCATCTGCTGCATCGCACTCGGAGGGCACGTCCAGGGCGAAGACCACAACGAAGCCGTCACCCAGCTCTCCAAGGTCCGCCCCGAGGGCGCAGCACTCGGCAACGCTCTGCGCACGCTGCTCGGCATGAAGACCCGCGCCGGCTACAGCCACGAGCACATCAGCACCGCCGGCTGCAAGCGAGCCCAACGCGCAGCCGAGCGGCTACTACAAGCCGCCCGAGAACGGCGCATCAGCCGCTAACTACCGCCGCGACGCCGGGGTCTCGGGGGCAACGAGCGTAACGCCGGGCATGTAGGTGGCTACGCGCCGTGGGTCGCGTGTGAGCAGCGGCCGGCTGGTCACGGCCGCGTGCGCGCCGATCAGGAAGTCGGGCAGCACGGCGTCGCGTGTTCCTCCAGCGCGGCGGTAGGCGGCGTGGGCGTGCCCGGCAAGGAAGGCGGCCGGATCTCCTCGATGACCGCCATCGAGGGCAGCGCCGAGCGCAGCGTCTCGATGCGGGGGAATCGGGGGACGATCTCTCGCCGGCACCACGCATGCGGCTGATCTCCTCAGCGGCTCGGTCGGAGTCGACACGCAGCCGTGCGCCGTGCTCGTCGAGCTCGAACTCGACATCACTGCCCGGCTGGATGCCAAGCGCCCGGCGAACCTGCAGCGGAATCGTGACCTGACCCTTCTGCGTGACCCGCATGCGGTAGGACTAGCAAGTAATACCGTCGGCCTCAGCTCGCGAACGCTGCGCGCGCGGCCTTCGCGCCGACCGCCACCATCTCGCTGAAGCCGTACGTGCCGTCGGTCAGCAGCTCACGGGCGGCCTCGACCGCAGCTCCATATGCGGTGAACGCGAAGCCGCCGCCGACCGACACGCGCTTGACGCCCAGCGCCGCCAGCTGCGCCACCGGCGGGGTGTGTTGGCGCGCGAGCACGTTGACCGGCAGGTCGACCGACGCCAGCAGCTCGCGCAGGTCCTCAGGGCGATCGAGCGCGGGTGCATACAGCACGTCGGCGCCCGCCTGCTGATAGGCCTGCAGGCGCGCGATCGTGTCGCCCAGGTCGGGGTTGCCGCGCAGGTAGTTCTCTGCACGCGCGGTCAGCACCAGACGGACGGGACCCGCATGCGCCGCCTGCGCGGCCGCCGCCACGCGCTCGGCTGCAGCATCCTTGTCGTAGAGCCGCTGCTCGGCTGCGCTCCAGTCCTCGATCGAGCAGCCCGCCAGGCCTGCGTCAAGCGCCAGGCGCACCGTCTCCGATACGCCTGCCGGGTCCGTCGCAAAGCCATCCTCCAAGTCCGCCGACACGGGCGCGTCGGTCGCGCGCACGAGCGCAGCTGCATGCGCGAGCGCCTCCTCGCGGCTGACCCCGTAGTCCAGGCGCCCCAGGCTCGCCGCATAGCCGCTGCTGGTCGTCGCCAGCGCTTGAAAGCCGAGCGACACGAGCAGCCTGGCCGAGCCCACATCCCACGCGTTGGCCAGCAGCAACGGTCGCTCCTGGCCGTGAAGCTCCAGAAAGCGGGTCGCTCTGGCGGCATGGCTTGGCATCTCGTCGGCCTCCATTCGTGAACTTAGATCCTTGACTATCTTTATATTATTATATAAATTTATGGAGATGTCGGTTTCATCTCCGGCGACGGGCCTGCGCGAGCGCCACAAGCGCCAGCGCCGTCAACGCATTCTCGAGGCGATCCGCGAGCTGCTGCGCGAGCGCCCCCACGAGACCCCCACCGTCGAGCGCATCGCGCAGCGGGCAGACGTCTCCCCCGCGACCGTCTTCAACCTCGTCGGCCCGCGAGAGCAGCAGTGGGCGGCGCTGTCCGACGAGCTGCTGCACGAGCTTGACGTCCGCCTCGCCCGCGCGCCCGACGACGATCCGCGAGAGCGTGCGCGCACGATCGTCGCCGAGGCCGCCGACCTGTTCATCGCAGACGCAGCCGTGTTCAAGCATCTCGTCGGCAGTTGGGGCCACAGCGGCACCCTCCTGCTGGAGAATCCCATCCCGCACCTGCGCGCAGCGCTGCGCCGGGGACAGGACATGGGGATGCTCAGAGCCGGTCTTCACGTCGACGCGCTCGCCGGGCACATCGCCACCGCTTGCGGTGGCGCGCTGCGTCATTGGGCCAGCGGACAGATCTCCGACGCGGCTTTTCGCACACGTGTGCGCTTCGCCGTCGACGTCGTGTTTGCGGCGAGCGCCAGCGACGACCACGCCGCCGCGCTGCGCGCGCCGCTCGAGCGCGCTTCGCGGCGGGCCACGCGATGACGGCAGCCGAAACCGTGTTCGACGGGGCCCCCGGCGTCCGCCTGGCCGCCGACACGTTCGGCG
>DATNLQ010000346.1:0-6037 GCA_035602785.1 Solirubrobacteraceae bacterium | reverse complement strand
GGCCGAGGCCCGCGAGCTGCGCGGCGTGGCGCACCTGGCGCTCAGCGGCGGGACTACGCCGGGACGCACCTACGAACTACTGGCGGCCGCGCCGCGAGACCTGGACGGCACGGAGGTCTGGTTCGCAGACGAGCGCTGCGTGGGGCCACAAGACGAGCAGAGCAACTACCGCCTGGCAGACCAGGCGCTGCTGACGCCCGCCAAGATCGCAGCGGACCTGGTCCATCGCATGGAGGGAGAGCTCGGGCCCGAGGAGGGCGCGCAGCGCTACGCGCTAGAGCTGTGCGAGCGCGTGCCAAGCGAGCATGCCGGCTCGGCGAGCTCGCCCGTGCTCGACGTCGTCGTACTGGGCATCGGGCCCGACGGCCACGTCGCATCTCTGTTCCCCGGCGCGAGCACGCTCGACGCGGGCGATGATGCGGTGTGCCTGGGAGTGCGCGACTCGCCCAAGCCGCCCCCCGAGCGCATCACGCTGAGCCTGGCCGTGCTGCGCGCTGCGCACAGCTGTGTCCTGCTGGCGACCGGCGCGGGCAAGGCCGATGCCGTCGCCGCGATGCTCGCCCAGCCCAGCCGCCACGTGCCCGCCAGCCTGCTGAGGCGCGAGCGGCTGACCGTGATCGTCGACGACGCCGCCGCCCCAGGTGGCCCAGCGAGGTGAGCCAGCAGGAGCCATCCAAGCAACCCGATCGCGCGGCGAGCGCTCGCGAGATCGTGCTCGTCCGCCACGCAGAGACCGAGTGGAGCCGGGATGGCAGGCACACTGGGCGCACCGACATCCCGCTCACCAAAGGTGGACGGGACAGGGCAGCCGCGCTGGCCGAGCGCCTGGCCTCGCGGCACTTTGCGCTGGTGCTGGTCAGCCCCTTGACGCGCGCGCGCGAAACGTGCGATCTGTGCGGGCTGGGCGCGCAGGCACAGGAGCGCGCCGAGCTGATGGAGTGGGACTACGGCGACTACGAGGGCCTCACCACGGCGCAGATCCTCGCCGCTCGGCCCGGCTGGAGCCTGTGGCGCGACGGCTGTCCCAGCGGCGAGAGCGCCGCGCAGGTGGGCGCGCGAGCCGACCGGGTGATCGCCGAGCTGGCCAGCATCGACGGCGAGGTCGCTGTCTTCTCCCACGGCCACATGCTGCGCGTGCTCGGCGCCCGCTGGGTCGCGCTGGACCCCACGCAAGGCGGGCGGCTGGACCTGTCGACGGCGGCCATCTGCGTGCTCGGCTACGAGCGCTACACGGCCGTGCTGGCTCGCTGGAACGACACGGGCACAAGCGGCGTGTAACAGCCGCGCCCCCATCCGAGACAGACATGCAAGATCGACAGAGTTGCAACATCAACACCGTGGAACCTTCTAAGGTGAGGCCCCACAGCCAAACATGGCAATCAGCGCGGAAAAGACCAACCCCGTCTCCCCCGACGCCGAGCAGACGCTCCAGGGCATGGCGTCGGCGCGCGAGCGGACGCTCGCGCTCGTCTCGGGGATCGACGACGAAGACCTGCAGCGCAGCCACTCGCCACTGATGAGCCCGCTCGTCTGGGACCTCGGGCACATCGCCGCCTACGAGGACCTGTGGCTGGCCCAGCGCCACGGCGGCCTTGAGCTGCTGCGCCCCGACCTGGCGGATGCCTACGACGCCTTCGAGACACCGCGGGCGGTCCGCACAGCCATCGAGATCCTTGGTCCAGATGACGCGCGCGCCTACCTGGATGATGTGCGCGAGCGCACGTCCTCGGTGCTGGCCAGCCGGGGGGTGGGTGACGGCGCGATCTGCGAGATGGTCCTGCGTCATGAGCTCCAGCACACCGAGACGATGCGCCAGACGATGGCCATAGCCGGGCTGCTGCCCAAGGGCGAGCCTGCGCTGGCTGCCATGGACGGCGCGGAGGACTGGCTGGAGATCCCCGCGGGGCAGTTCGCCATGGGGGCCTCGGCCGAGGGCTTTGCCTACGACAACGAGCGTCCGCGACACGCCGTCGAGCTGCCCGCCTTCCGCATCGCCCGTCGACCGGTCAGCAACGCCAGCTGGATGCGCTTCAGCGAGGGTGGCGGCTATGAACGGCGCGAGTGGTGGTCACAGGAGGGCTGGGCCTGGAAGGAGCAGTACGACATCACCCATCATCGCGCCATCGCCGACGGCCACCTGGAGGCCCCCGTCTGTCACGTCTCCTGGTTCGAGGCCGACGCCTTCGCCCGCAGCTGCGATGCGCGGCTGCCCACCGAGGCCGAGTGGGAGAAGGCGACGACCTGGAAGCAGGGACGCGGCGAGGGACCTGCGGCCGTCGGGCAGGTGTGGGAGTGGACCGCCTCGTGCTTCGGCGGCTATCCCGGCTTCGTCGCATATCCCTATCGCGAGTACTCGCAGGTGTTCTTCGGCGAGGATTACAGGGTGCTGCGGGGCGGCTCGTGGGCTACGCACCCGCGCGTGGCCACACGCACGTTTCGCAACTGGGACCTGCCCGAGCGACGGCAGATCTTCGCGGGCATGCGCCTGGCCAGGGACGCAGGGTGATGGAGCCCTCTACGCCATCCGAGCCGCTGCTCGAGGACACCATTCAGATCGACTCACACCTGGACGGCACGCACGAACGCTCGCTCGCCGACGACGCGCTGGACGGGCTAACGCGCCCCTTCAAGGAGCTCCCGCCCAAGCACTTCTACGACGCCCGCGGCGCGCAGCTGTTCGACCGCATCTGCGAGCTGCCCGAGTACTACCCCACGCGCGCCGAGCGGGCGATCCTCGAAGACAGCGCGCAGGAGATCGCCCAGCTGACCGGCGCGGTCGAACTAGTCGAGCTGGGATCGGGAACGGCCGCCAAGACGCGTGTGCTGCTCGACGCCCTGCATGCGGCCGGCACGCTCTATCGCTACGTGCCCGTCGACGTGACCGAGAGCATGGTGCGCGAATGCGCGCACATGCTCACCGACGAGTACCCCGGCCTGCGCGTACACGGCGTGATCGGCGACTTCGAGCGCCACCTAGACCGCGTGCCGCCCGCCGCCGGGCCTCGCATCGTCGCGTTCCTGGGCGGCACGATCGGCAACTTCCCGCCGGGCAGCCGCCGGCGAGTGCTGCGCCAGATCGCCGGGCTGCTGCACCCGGGCGACCATCTGCTGATGGGCACCGACCTGGTCAAGGACCCCCAGGTTCTCGAGGCCGCCTACGACGACGCCCAGGGCGTCACCGCCGAGTTCAATCGCAACGTGCTGCGTGTGCTCAACCGCGAGCTGCAGGCCGACTTCGACCCAGACGACTTCGAGCACGTGGCCCTGTTCGACCGCGAGCACGAGTGGATCGAGATGCGCCTGCGCGCGCGCCGTGAGCACACCACGCTCGTGCGCGGGCTGGATCTGCCGGTGCACTTCGACGCGGGCGAGGAGATCCGCACAGAGATCAGCGCCAAGTTCACGCCCGAGCGTCTGGAAGGAGACCTGTCCGCCGCCGGACTGGAGCTCGTGCGCTGGCTGACCGATCCGGAGGGGCTGTTCGCGTTGACGCTGTCGCGGGTCCGGCCGCAGGCATAGGCCACGCCATACCGCTGACGGCGATTCAATAGGCTCCGACCTGTGAAGATCGAGGGCTCCTCAGCGATCGTCGTGGGCGGTGCGTCCGGCCTCGGCGAGGCGACCACCCGCGCCCTGCAGGCACGCGGAGCGGTGGTGACGATCGCAGACGTCAACGCAGAGAAGGGCGCCGCGCTGGCCGGCGAGCTCGGGGTGGAGTTCGTTGCTTGCGATGTGCGCGAGGAGGAGCAGGTGCAGGCAGCGGTGGACAAGGCAGCCGCGGCCGACGGCGCCCTGCGCATCGCGGTCTGCTGCGCGGGCACCGGCTGGGCGCAGAAGGTGGCCGGATCCAAGGGCCCCCATCCCCTGCTGCCGTTCGAGACCATCATCCAGATCAATCTGATCGGCACGTTCAACGTGCTGCGCTTCGCCGCCAACGCGATGATCGCCAACGACCCACTGGAAGACGGCGAACGCGGCGTGTGCGTCAACACCGCTTCGATCGCCGCCTTCGACGGTCAGGTCGGCCAGATCGCCTACTCGGCGTCCAAGGGCGGCGTCGTCGGCATGACGCTGCCCGCCGCCCGCGACCTGTCCCAATATGGCATCCGCGTCAACACGATCGCGCCCGGCCTGTTCGACACGCCGCTGCTCGCCGCGCTGCCCGAGGAGGCGCGCCAGAAGCTCGGCGCGGGCGTCCCCTTCCCGCAGCGCCTGGGCCAACCCGCCGAGTACGGTCAGCTGGCCTGCCAGATCGTTGAGAACCGCATGCTCAACGGCGAGACAATCCGGCTGGACGGCGCGCTGCGGATGCCCCCGCGTTGAGATCTACAGCCGTTCCACCAACATCGCCATGCCCTGGCCGCCCGCCACGCACATCGACTCGATGCCGTAGGTCTTGTCAAGCGTCTCCAGGTCGTTGAGCAGCGTGGTCATGATGCGCGCCCCCGTCATGCCAAACGGGTGACCCAGGGCGATGGCGCCGCCGAACGGGTTGAGCTTCGCCTCGTCTATCCCGAGATCTTCTTTGCAGGGCACGATCTGCGCGGCAAACGCCTCGTTGATCTCCACCACGTCGATGTCGCTCATCGCCATGCCCGTGTTCTTCAGCAGTTTCTCGATCGCCGGGATCGGGCCCAGGCCCATGATCTCCGGGCGGATCGCCGCCACCGTTGAAGCCACGATGCGAGCACGCGGTTTGAGCCCGAGCGAACTTGCCTTCTCGTCGCTCATGACCAGCAGCGCAGCCGCCCCGTCGTTGAGGGGGCAAGAGTTACCGGCGGTCACAGATCCGCCCTCCTTGAACACCGGCTTGAGCGCGCTCAGCACCTCTATCGTCGTCCCCGGCCGCGGACCGTCGTCCTTGCTGACGATCGCCTCGTCGAAGGCGACCTCGTTGCCCTCCTTGTCGGTCTCTTTGTGCGCCGGCACCGTCACCGGCACGATCTCTGCGTCGAAGTGCCCGCTCGCCTGCGCCTCCACCGCGCGGTTCTGAGAGATCACCGCCCACTCGTCCTGCGCCTCACGGCTGACGTTGCAGCGCTCGGTTACGTTCTCCGCAGTCATCCCCATGGGGATGTACACGTCGTACAGCGCCCCCTCCGAGCCGTCCAGCTTGTGGTTGAGCTCCGGCGGCTGGCTGCGCCCCACGCGGCTCACCGACTCCACGCCCGCCGCGATGTACGTGTCGCCCTCGCCCACCTTGATCGCGTGGAACGCCATCCGCGTGGTCTGCAGCGATGACGCACAGAAGCGATTGACCGTGCAAGCCGGCACGTGATGGTCGATGCCCGCCAGCAGCGCCGCCACGCGACCGACGTTATAGCCCGACTCGCCCTGACCGTACGCGCAGCCCATCATCACGTCGCCCACCGTCGAGAAGTCCACCTGCGGATTGCGCTCCATCAGCGCCTTCAGCGGGATCGCCGCCAGATCATCCGGACGGACCGCCCTGAGCGAGCCCTTCACTGCTCGCCCTATCGGCGTGCGGATGGCATCCACGATCACTGCTTCCGGCATGCTGGCCTCTCCTTGGTTTGTTGGATACCTTACGAACTATAGTTCGGGGGCGCCCGACGGGGCCGGGGGGCGGGTCGGGCGCCTCCCTAAAGATCGAGACGGGATACACCCAGCTCGTCAAAGCCCACGTGGTGGGCAAGCTCGTGGCGCACCGTGCGCGTCACCTGGTCGCGCAACATCTCCGGGTCATGGCCGAAGTCGCGCCGCAGCGTGTCGCGGAAGATCACGACTCGGTCGGCCACGTTGTCGCGCGTGGCGCCGTCGCCCTGGTAGAGGCCGTATGCGGGTGGGTGGGATCCCTTCGCCCCACCGTCTGAGATCACCACCGCCACATGACCAAGCGCGTTGCGCAGCAGGTCCGGTAGATCGTCCAGCGCGTCGCGCACCAGCTCCTCAAAATCGTGGTCGTCCAGGGGGTCCAGTTCCATGAACTCCCGTTCTTCGGGATCCACCGCCAAGCCTTCGCGCGCCAATTTCTCGGTGTGACGGACGATTTCCTCGAACTCGCTCTCGGATTCCG
>DATNLQ010000340.1:0-2297 GCA_035602785.1 Solirubrobacteraceae bacterium | reverse complement strand
CAACCATTGCGCTGCCGATATACTTGCGTGCGTGCAAGCAATCACTGTAACCAAGGCAACCGATCGAGCGGCGCTGACGCGCGACATGTACGCGCTGGCCAGCTACCTGATGCGCACCGCCAACGTGGGCACCTTCAACGCGATCGCCGAGCTCGACCTGTCGTTCACCCAGCTGAAGGCGCTGTGCGCGCTGGAGATGGACGGCGAAGAGCGCTCGGTAAAGGCGCTGGGCGAATCGCTGGGCCTGTCGCTGCCGGCGATGAGCCGCGCGGTGGAGGGCCTGTTCGAGCGCGGCCTGGTAGACCGCGAAGAGGATCCGTCTGACCGGCGCATGAAGCGGGTGCGCCTCACCGAGGCGGGGCGCAGAGCGCCGCAGGCGCTCAATGCGGCGCGCCTGTCGGCCTTGCAGGACCTGATCGACGAGCTTGCCGAGGACGAGGCTAAGGCGCTGGCGCGCGCGCTCACGCTGATCGTCGAGCGTCGCGCCGAGGTAGCGGCCTACCGGCCCACCCAGAAAGGAGTCGCGTCATGAGCAGCCAGGCCATTCGATCGCTTCAGATCAACGAGGACAACCGCCGCTGGTGGGCGCTGGGAGCGATGTGCTTTGCGCTGTTCATGATCATGCTCGACAACACGGTCGTCAACGTGGCGCTGCCGTCGATCCAGCGCAGCCTGCACGCCTCGACAGCTTCGCTCGAGTGGACGGTCAACGCCTACACGCTGTCCTTCGCCGTGCTGCTCGTCACCGGCGGACGCCTCGGTGACATCTTCGGCCGGCGCAGGATCTTCCTCGCCGGCGTCGTCGTTTTCGCCTGCTCGAGCGGCGCGATCGGCTTCTCTCCCAGCGACACCTGGCTGGTCGCCTGGCGCGCGGTCCAAGGGGTGGGCTCGGCGATGATGATGCCGGCGACGCTGTCGATCATCACCAACGCGTTCCCGCCGGCCGAGCGCGGCAAGGCGATCGGCACGTGGGCGGGCGTGTCAGCGCTCGCGCTCGCGATCGGGCCGGTCGTGGGCGGCTTTCTGGTGGAGAGCGTCAGCTGGCAGTCGATCTTCTTCTTGAACCTGCCGGTGGCCGTCGGCGCGGTCTTCATCACGCTGTTCGCCGTGCGCGAGTCGCGCGACGACAGCGCCACGCAGCGGGTGGACATTCCCGGCGTGCTGACGCTGACGAGCGGCCTGGCAGCGCTGGTGCTCGCGCTGGTGCAGGGCAACGAATGGCACTGGGGCTCGGGGCGCGAGATCGCCCTGTATGCGATCGCGGTTCTCGCGCTGGCGGGCTTTGCGGCTGTCGAGCGTCGCCAGAGCTCGCCGATGGTCGACTTCGCCTTCTTCCGTTCGCGCACGTTCCTGGGCGCGAACATCGTCGCGTTCATCGTCAGCTTCGCGATGCTCGCGATGTTCTTCTTCATGGCCCTGTACATGCAGAACGTCCTGCGCTTCTCCCCCCTGCAGGCCGGCGTTCGCTTCCTGCCCTCGACCCTGATGATCGTCTTCATCGCGCCGCTGGCCGGGCGCCTGGCCGACCGCGTCGGACCGCGGCCCCTGATCGTCTTCGGGCTGCTGGCCGTCTCCGGCGCGTTGTTCTGGCAGTCGCACCTGACCGTCTCCAGCGGCTACGGCGCGCTGCTGCCCGGCTTCGTGCTGATGGGCATCGGCATGGCCTTCGTGATGTCGCCGATGAGCACCGCGGCGATGAACGCGGTCGAGCAGGCCAAGGCGGGCGTGGCCTCGGGCATCCTGTCGATGAACCGCATGGTCGGAGGCACGTTCGGCGTGGCGGTGCTTGGCGCGATGGTCGCCACGCTGGGCAGCTCCAAGCTCGCGCAGCTGCTGCCCTCGCTGTCGGGCCCAGCGCGAGCCCATCTGGTGGCGAGCCTCGGCTCAGGCGCGGTGCCGCACGGCGTTCCCGCCCACGTGGTCGCCGCCGGCCAGCAGGCGTTCGTGTACGCGCTGCAGAACGGGCTGCGCCTGGGCTCGGCGGTCGCGCTGGCCGGCGCTCTGGCGGCGTGGACGCTGATCGCCCGGCGTGCGACCGTCCCGGCGCCCGACATCGCGAGCGCCCAGCGCGGCGCGAGCGGCGAGCAGCCCGAGCTGACCGCCCACGCCACGCGCGCGGCAGCCGAGACGGTCCAGGTCTGACGTCCCCGACTAGATGTCCTGCCTACATAGGTTGTGAACGCGGCTGACGGGTGGCCGGTTGCTGATCCCGCTGTGCGGCCTGCGCGTGTTGTAGTGCTCGAGCCAGTGTGGCAGGGCTTTGTTGCGGTGGCGGTGTGAGCGGTAGCTCATGCCGT
>DATNLQ010000265.1:0-3650 GCA_035602785.1 Solirubrobacteraceae bacterium | reverse complement strand
GTTCGCGCTCGGGCTGATCCTGATCATGGTCTCGGTGACATATGGCATCCGCCCCTACGGCAGCGACGCGACCGGCTGGGGCAGCCCGCGCGTGCTCGGGCTGCTCGGCGCCGGCGTCGCGTTCCTGGCGGCGTTCGCGGTGATCGAGATGCGAGTCGCCGAGCCGATGTTCCGCCTGCCCCTGTTTCGCATCCGCGCCTTCACGTTTGGCACGCTCTCCACGTTCCTGTCGGCCGTCGCGCGGGGCGGGCTGATGTTCATGCTGATCATCTGGCTGCAGGGCATCTGGCTGCCCCTGCACGGCGTCGACTTCACCGACACGCCGCTGCGGGCCGGCATCTACATGCTGCCGCTGACGCTCGGCATGCTCGTCGCCGGTCCCACCTCCGGCTACCTGTCCGACCGCTTCGGCGCTCGCTGGTTCGCGACGGGGGGGATGCTCGGCTCGGCGCTGAGCTTCTTCCTGCTCAGCCTGTTGCCCACCGACTTCGCCTTCGGGCTGTTCGCGCTCGTGCTCGCCATGATCGGCATCTCCATGGGCATGTTCGCCTCGCCCAACCGGGCCGCCGTGATGAACAGCCTGCCGCCCGAGCACCGCGGCGCCGGCGGCGGCATGAACCAGACCTTCCAGAACTCCGCGCAGGTGCTCTCGATCGGCGTGTTCTTCACGCTGATGATCCTCGGCCTGTCCGCCAACCTGCCGCACACGCTGTCTTCTGGGCTGCAGGCCCACGGCGTGACCGCCGCCGCGGCCGCCAGCGCCGCGCACACCCCGCCCGTGTCCGTGCTGTTCGCCGCCTTCCTCGGCTACAACCCGATCGAACACCTCGTCGGGCCGCATGTGCTCTCCACGCTGTCGGCCGCCAGCCGCGCGACGCTCACCGGGCGCTCGTTCTTCCCGCAGCTGATCTCCGCGCCGTTTCGCACGGGCCTGCACGAGGCCTTCCTGTTCGCGATCGTCGCCTGCCTCATCGCCGCCGGCGCCTCGCTGCTGCGCGGCGGCAAGTACGAGCACATCGAGGAGATCGCCGCGCCGGCGGGTGCCCACGACGCGGCACAGGGGAATGGGCGCCAGCGCACGACCGTCAACGGCGCGAGAGCCCTCGCGCCAGTCACAACCAGAGAGGAGCGCAATGCGAGTTGAGTGGTATGGGCAATCGGCGTTTTCGCTGGACGGCGCCGAGGTGTCCGTCGCAATCGACCCCTTCGGCGACATGTCTGGCCTGGCCGCCAGTCGCGGCATGCAGTTCGACTATCCGCAGATCGACGGCGTCGACGCACATCTGCTGCTGGTCACCCACGAGCACATCGACCACAACGGGGTGGATGCGATCGGGGGAGACCCCGCGGTCCTGCGCTCCACCGCGGGCAAGCTGGAGTCGCCGCTCGGCGAGGTCACAGCGATCGCCTCAGAGCACGACGAGCAGGCGGGCACCGCGCGCGGGCCCAACACCATCTTCGTGTTCGACCTGGACGGGCTGCGCGTCTGTCACTTCGGCGACTTCGGCCAGAGCGCGCTGCGCGACGAGCAGGCCGCAGCGATCGGCGAGATCGACCTGCTGTTCATCCCCGTCGGCGGCGGTCCCACGATCGGGGGCGAGCAGGCCAGCGCGATCGTGACGCGTCTGCACCCACGCTGGGCGGTGCCGATGCACTACCGCACCCCGCGCATCGGCTTCCTCGAGACCGCCGATGACTTCCTCGCGCGCAGCGCCCGCGTCGAGCGCCTCGACGACGCCGCCTTCGACACCGAGCAGCTGCCCGACGGCGACGGCCCGCTCGTCGTGGTGCCCGCCGCGCCGTAGGCAAAGGCGTATAACGAAATGCTCAACGAGAAAGGACTGTGAGATGAAGCTCGGACGGTTGCTGCTGCGCCTCTCGGTAGGTGGATTCTTTGTCGGGCACGGGACACAAAAGCTGTTCGGCTGGTTCGGCGGCCACGGCCTGGACGCGACCGCCGCGGGGTTCGAGCACCTCGGGCTGCGCCCCGGACGGCGCCATGCGATCGCCGCCGGCGCCGCCGAGGCGGGCGGCGGCGCGCTGCTGGCCGTGGGCCTGCAGACCCCGTTCGCGGCCTCCGTGCTCACCGCGACAATGCTCACCGCGATTCAGAGGGTGCACGCCAAGAACGGCCCCTGGCTGAGCAACGGCGGCTACGAGTACAACGTCGTCCTGATCGCCGCCGCGCTTGCCCTCGCCGAGGTGGGGCCTGGTCCGCTGTCGCTCGACGCCGCCCGCGGCCGCGAACGTTCGGGCACCGGCTGGGCGCTCGCCGCGCTGGTCACCGGCGTGCTGGGCGCTGTCGGCGCGCACCTGGTCGCCGAGTCACAGCCCGCCCCTGCGGCCACCGATGACTCGCCCGACTCCGCAGGCGCCGTCAGCGCCGACGCACCGCACGCGCAGAGCGTGTAGGTTGAGGGCCATGCCCAGGCTCGCGGCATTGACTGTGGCCGTTGGCGCGCTCGCGCTGGCCGGCTGTGGCAGCTCCTCGTCGAACAGCACCAGCTCGTCGACATCCACGCCCGCCGCCACGCCGACCACCTCGAGCTCTACCACCAGCTCGACGCCCGCAGCGGCGAGCAGCAGCCTGAACCTTGCCGCCAACCCCGAAGGCCAGCTCAAATACAACACGACCTCGCTCACCGCGAAAGCCGGCAACGTGTCGATCGACTTCACCAACACCTCGCCGATCGGCCACAACGTGACGATCGAAGCCGCCGGCGGCAAGATCGTCGCCGCGACACCCACGTTCCAGGGTGGCTCAAAGACCTTGACCGCAAACCTGAAGCCGGGAACCTACAAGTTCTTCTGCTCCGTGCCCGGTCATCGCATGGCCGGCATGGAAGGCACGCTCACCGTCAAGTAGCGCTCAGCCGTTGACCTCGACGATGTCGCCGAGGGCAAGCATGCCAAAGACCGTGTGGGCGGCTTCGATCGGCAACTCCACGCAGCCGTTTGACTGGGGAAAGCCGTATGACGCGCGCGGGTAGCCATGGACGGCGTCGCCGCCGTTGAAGTAGTTGACCCACGGCACGTCCGGGACCGTGTATTTGGTGCCGTCCACGTCCGTGCCGCTCATCGTGGTCGAGACAAAGCGCGAGTAGATCGGGAAGATGCCCTGCGCGGTTTCGGCGCCCGGCACGCCCGTGTTGACCGGGGTGCTGAACACCACGTGGTCGCCGCGGTGGACGTCGAGGGTCTCGGGCAGCGACTCGGACACGCTCACCCAGGTGTAGGACTGCGGGTCGCGCCGGTAGTCCGTCTCGGCGGCCAGCACCGACGCCCACGTATCGCGGTTCGGTTCGCCGGTCACTTCCAGGCCGTGGTCTGACTGGTAGACGACCAGCGCGCCTTTGGTCGTCTCGTCGAGCTGGCCCATCTGCACGGGCGGCGCGTCGGAGGGGTCGGGGACGAGCGCGCCGCGCGGCGGGCGGTAGGCGGCGATGGTCGCTTCGCGACGCGTCTCGGGCCCCGGCGCAGCGATGTGGGCGAGGTAGCGAGGGTGCAGCTTCGCCGCGAGGTAGCCCAGGTGCGCAAGCGCCTGCTGCAGGCCGGCCAGCGGCGGGCAGGCGACGTTCAGTCCGATCGTGTGCCGATGCCCAAGCGGCGCGTGGCCGGCCGAGGTCGTGCGCGCCCACACGGTCAGGGTG
>DATNLQ010000313.1:0-7253 GCA_035602785.1 Solirubrobacteraceae bacterium | reverse complement strand
CTCGGAGGCGATCGATCTGGTCGGCACCGATCCGCGCTTCGCACGCGTGGGCGGCCCGCTCGTGCGCCGCCTCGGCTACGCGCGTCTGGCCAGCCTGCATGCGATCGCGCTGCCCACGCCGGTCGCCCAGGCGATCGGCGTCGATTCGCTGCATCCGGTTGTGCTGCAGATCGGTGACCGCAGGCCGACCGCCTTTCTGGGTACCACCCTTGGCTCTGCCGACATCGGCGCGCTGGTGAACACGCCCGTCGCGCTCGGCCCGCTGCGCTATGTCCAGAGCCTGGCCGGCATGCGTGGGCGCCTGACCCGCGTGCTGGTCCAGCCGCGGGCCGGAGCGCAAGCCCTGGTGGTCGCCGGCCTGACGCGGCTGGCCGCCGGGACTCTCAACGTGCGTCCTGCCAGGTTCGAAGCGACGCTGTTCGCCCAGGCCGCCGGCCCGACCAACCAGTCGACCGTCCTGTTCGCGGCCATCAGCGCGCTGGTCGGCTTCCTGTTCGCGTTCAACGCGATGCTGCTCACGGTTCCCCAGCGGCGCAAGCTCGTGGAAGACCTGCGCCTCGACGGCTACACCGCCGGCATGATCTCCAGGGTCCTGCTGTTCGACGCGCTGGTCCTCGGCGTGGCCGCGTCGCTGCTGGGACTGGGGCTCGGAGAGCTCACGTCGCTGGGCCTGTTCAGCGCCAGCCCGGGCTACCTGTCGCTGGGATTCCCGGTTGGCGCGCAGCGCATCGTGCCATGGCAGAGCGTCGCCTTGGCGGCTGGCGGTGGCATGGTGGCCGCCTGCATCGGGGTGTTCGTGCCGCTGCGACGCGCGATCTTCCACCCTCTGGCGAGCGCGTTCTCGCGCCCGCAGGGCTCAATGCGGACGGGCGCCGCTGCCCTCACCGTGGGGGCTGTGTGCGTGGCGATCACGACGGTCATCCTGCTGGCGGCGCCCCAGGCTGCGATCGTGGGGATCTTCAGCCTGACCGCCGCGCTGCTGCTGTTGTTGCCGGCTTCGCTCGCCGGCGCGGTCACCGCGTTTGACAGGCTGCGCCGGTCATTCTCCGGCGTATCTGCCTACCTGGCTGTGATTGAGCTGCGCTCGCGCGCCAATCGCGCGCGGGCACTTGCGATCGGTGCGACGGGCGCGATCGCCGTGTTCGGCAGCGTGGCGATCCAGGGGGCGCACAGCAACCTGCAGCGCGGGTTGGACAGGCTGGTCCACGAGCTCAACGCAAACGCGCAGCTTTGGGTGATCCCGCCCGGCTCGGACAACTTGCTCGCCACCACACCCTTTCCCGCCATCCACACCGCGCCGCTGACGCGCCTTGGCGCAGTAGCGTCGGTACGGCCGCTGCTGGGAGGGCTGCTCGACTACCAACAGCGACGAGTGTGGGTGCTCGCGCCTCCGCCTGGCGCCGCTTATCCGATCCCGCCCAGTGAGCTGGTCGGCGGAAATCTGGCAACCGCCCGCGCTCGTCTTGCAGCCGGCGGCTGGGCGGTGGTCTCGCAAGCGATTATCAGCGAACATCATCTGCGCATCGGGCAGTCGTTTCAGCTTCCCTCGCCGCGGCCCATGACCTTTCGCGTGGCCGCGTCGATCACCAACCTCGGCTGGCCTCCCGGGGCGATCATCCTCAACCAGGGTGACTACGAACGTGCATGGGCCAGCGCCGACCCGAGCGCCTACTATGTCACGCTGTCTGCAGGCGTCTCGCCTGCGCAGGGACGCCTTGAGGTCCGGCGGGCGCTGGGCCCGGCGTCGGGACTCGCGGTGGAAACAGCCCCTCAGCGCGAACTGCGCCAGCGCTCGGCCAGCCGTCAGAGCCTTGAGCGGCTGACCGAGATCTCCTGGCTGGTGCTGATCGCGGCGGTGCTGGCGATGAGCGCGGCGATGGGCTCAATGATCTGGCAGCGCCGCGTGCAGCTCGCAGAGATGAAGGTGGACGGCTTCAGGGACGGCGAACTCTGGCGCGGGCTGTTGCTGGAGAGCATGCTGCTGCTGGGAAGCTCCTGCTCGATCGGCGCGGTCTTCGGGGTCTATGGTCAGGTCCTGCTCAGCCATGCGCTCGCGGCCGTCACCGGGTTTCCGGTCGTCTTCTCGGCTGACGTGCCGACCGCGCTGGTGAGCTTTTTGGCGATCACCGTCCTGGCGGTGGCGATCGTGGCGATACCGGGTCATCTGGCCAGTCGTGTGCGCCCGGCGATCAGCTTTCAGGAATGAGCAACTCTCATCAAAGCTGGGCAGGGCCGGTGCAAGGATGAACAAAGCTCGTCCAAAGTCGTCCGACGCGCTCACTAGCCTCCGGGAGCGTTCCGATTGCTGGGGAGATGAACGATCCTATGCCGCTGTCTGCGCGGCAGATTTGTGCGCTGGCTTGCGCCGCCTCGCGCGAGCTGGCCTGGGGCCTGAGGGCGGCATCACACGAGATAGCCGGCTGGCGCGAGCGTGCGCGGGGCATTCCCGACCCGACCCTTCGCGAAGACGCTCTTGGAGCGTTGTCGCGCAAGCGCACCCTGATCGTCGGTGCGGCCCTGTTCGCGACGTTGCCCAGACATCGCGATCCGCACCTTCTGCGTCTGCTGGTCGCCTATGAGGCGACCCTCGAGTACCTCGACAACGCCCATGAGCGCGCCGCCTACGACGACAATGGCCGGCAGCTGCACCGGGCGCTCACAGAGGCGCTGGACCCTTCGGCCGAGATGTCCGACTACTACCGCTTGCATCCCTGGCGCCGCGACGGAGGATACCTGCGGGCGCTCGTGCAGGCATGCCGCGACGAGTGCCTGACGCTGCCGTCCTACGAGAGTGTGCGTCCGCTGGTCGTAAGCGCCGCCGACAGGTGCGCGGGCGCACAGAGCTCCAGTCACGTAGCCGGTCGCCTGTGCAATGGCGCGGCGCTGCAGCGCTGGGCCGAGGGTGAGCTCGCCGGCCAGTCGGAGACGAGCTGGTGGGAGCGCAGCGCCGCCGCCAGCAGCTCGGTAGGCGTCCACGCGCTGCTGGCACTCGCGGCATGTCCGCCGCATAGGGACTACGCGCAGGTCGTTGGCGCCTATGACCCGTGGATCTGCGCCGTGAGTACGCTGCTCGACAGCTACATCGATCAGCTCGGCGACGCCGCTGAGGGACAGCACAGCTATGTCAGCTACTACCCCAGCGGCGAGGCCGCCGTGTCTCGCGTATGCGAGCTGATCGAGCGTTCAGCACGGGAAGCGAGGCGTCTGCAAGACGGCCAGCGCCACGCGGTGATCCTCGCGTGCATGGTCGCCATGTACCTGTCGAGCGACAGAGCGCGCGCGCCCGCGGTGCGCGAGTCGAGCAGGCGCATCGCCGCAGCGGGGGGCTCGCTCACGCGCCTGCTTGTGCCGATCCTGCGCATCTGGCGCTTCAGGTATGGCCAGCGCGCGTCCTGATGGGCGCAGCAGACAACTGTATGATTCACGCCTGTCTGACAGGCGATCGAGGCTGGTCCGCAGACTAGTCAGAACTGAATATTCAGAACAGCCTTTGTACAATGTCTGGCGGTGAGCGAATATGGGCTCACGCGATGATGGATGAGAACGGGACCGGAGTCTTGCCCTCAGGGAGAGAGAAACCACGCCGGGGTCGTCGCCCCGCGACGGGTGGCTCAGGCCCATCCAAAGCCGCGTCATCTCGCCAGTGGCAGCGGGCCGGACGTCCTCGCAGGCGTTCGGCTCGCCCTGAGGACGACGGTGCCGGTGAGCAGTCGGTCCTGCTCGAGCTCTCCCAAGCGCAGGTCGACCAGGTGGTTCGCACCGCCGGGCAGGGAGGCACGATGTCGGTGCTGCTCTCGGCCCTGCGCGATCCCGACTGGACGCTGGCGCTGGACTCCGAGGAATGGAGCTATCCAGCGCAAATGGAGGACAGGCGTCTGTCGCGTTCGCTGCTGTCCGGTCTGCTCGTGCTGTCCTGCTTCCCGTCTGAGGGCGACTATCTCGGGATTGCAGAAATCGCGCGCATGCTCGACATGAACACGAGCACCACCCATCGGTACGTGACCACGCTGCTGGCCGTAGGCCTGCTCGAGCGCGATCCGGCGACGCGCAAGTACAGGCTCGCGGCGCAGTAGGCGACCGTCACAGCCGGCGCCCTAGGTGCGCCGCGATTGTGAGCACAGCCGGCAGGTCCAACTGTGCGCCCCAGGCGAACGGGACGCCGATCACTGTGAAGCCTCGCCTGCGCAGGCGAGCGATCTGGTTGCGCTGCAGGCGCGCGCGATCGTGGACCGAGCGGGCCGCGCGGATGGCCGCGTGTGTCAAGGCGGCCTCGTCGTCGTTGCCGTCACCGGGGGCGGCTGCGCCCCCCCCACCACGCGCGACGGCGGCCAAAGGACGCTCGTCGATGGCCTCGATCCGCGCCAGCTCGGCACCGCTGAAGCGCTGCGGCAGCAGCCCGTTGACGATCACCGCGTCCAGGGACTGGACGAGCTGCTCGTGCAGGTCGTCCTGCAACTCGAGCGCCTCGGTGACGGCCATCTCGGTTGCAAGCGCCACCGCCAGGTATGCGCTGCGCGCGGGGTCCTCCAGCAGCGCTCGCACCTTCTCGGCCTGGCCGGCCACCGGGCCGACCCGTGCGATCGCGCCGAATGTGTGGGGCGAGCGCAGCATGCCCAGCGCGTGCCCGCTGGCAGGCGCGTCCACCACGACCAGGTCATAGCCGCGGGCGCGACGCTGCCAGCGCTTGGCTTGCGTGAGCTCCCAGATCTTGACCATGGTTACGAGCTCCTTGGCCCCGGGTGCCGCTGCGGCGAAGTACTGGAACGTGCCGCTGGAGGCGAGCACGCGCCCCGACACGCGGCCGCCGAGTGCCTGCAGCCACTCCAGCAGGGCGCGATCAGGGTCGATCGAGATGCTCGACAGGCGCTCGGCCAACTGTGTCTCCACCCCGGGCTGGTGGGCCGGGAGACCGAACAGCGCGGGCAGCCGGCTCTGGTCGCCGACCTCGACGATGATCGCCTTCAGGCCGCGCTCGGCGGCCAGCAGCCCGATCGCGGCGGCGATCGTGGTCTTGCCTACGCCCCCCTTGCCTGTGACCACTACCAGCTGGCGTGCGAGCAGCGAGGACATGCTCGTGCAGTGTGTCTGAAACGACCGCGCGCCGGCTGGTACCTACAATCGTGGCGATGAGCGCAGCCGGTGGGCAAGAGTCGATCGACGGACAGGTCGCCTATGACGGCGACGGCCTGGTGCCCTGCGTGGTGCAGGACTGGAGCAGCGGCGAGGTGCTCACGTTGGCCTACATGAATGAGGAGGCCCTGCGGCGCACGCGCACAACGGGCGAGCTGCATCTGTGGAGCCGCTCGCGCGGCGAGCAGTGGCACAAGGGCGAAACCAGCGGCAACGTGCAGTCGGTGCGATCGCTGCGCTTGGACTGCGACGGCGACACGTTGCTGGCGCTGGTCGAGCCGGCCGGACCGGCTTGCCACACGGGGGAGCGAACGTGCTTTCACCGCGGCGAGCTCGAGCCGGCCGCGCCCTTTCAGACGCTCACGGCCCTAGAGCGCACCGTGACCGAGCGGGCGCGCGAGCGCCCAGCGGGCTCCTACACGGTGGCGCTGCTCGACGATCCACAGCGGATCGGTGAGAAGGTCATGGAGGAGGCCGAGGAGGTGGCGCGCGCGGCGCGCGAGGAGTCCGCGCAGCGCGTCGACGAAGAGGCCGCCGACGTGCTCTACCACCTGCTCGTGCTGCTGGCCAGCCGCGGGCGCTCGCTCACGGACGCCGAGCGGGTGCTCGATGGCCGTCGCTCCTAGGGCCGCGGGCGCGCCTGCCCGGGGGGGTCCCGTGGGATCGCTCGACATCGCGCCAACGCTCGAGCAGGCTCGCTCGCTGGTCGGCTCGCACAACCTGATTCCGCTCGGCGTGACGTTCGTCGATGACTGCGAGACGCCGGTGTCGGCGTTTCTGAAGCTGCGCGCGCTCAAGGCGCTCGATCCGGCGTTCCTGCTGGAGTCGGCCGACCAGGGCCAGCGGGTGGGGCGCTGGTCGTTCATCGGCTTGGAGCCACACGCGGTCCTGCGCTGGTCGTTGGCAGACGGCGGCGACCCCTACGCTCTCGTCGCCGAGCAGCTGTCGCGATTCGATCAGGCTCAGACGTTCGCCGCGGCTAGGGAGATTCCCTTCGCCGGCGGCGCCGTGGGGATGTTCGGCTATGACCTGGTTCGCTCGGTCGAGCCGCTGGGCCAGGTCAATCCCGATCCACTTGGGCTTCCCGACATGGCGGTGATGCTCACCGATGCGCTGGTCGTGTTCGACCATCTCAAGCACACGATCACGATCCTGGTCAATGCCAACCTCGCGGTCGAGCCCGACCTCGAGCGCGCATATGCGGCGGCCGCAGCGCAGATCGGCGAGGTTCGCGCAGCGCTCGCCGGTCCCGTCCCCCGCGCCCAGCCATACGGCGAGCAGACGCGCGCGCTGCCCGCGTTTCAGTCCAACATGTCGCGCGAGCGCTTCGAAGCGATGGTGGAGCGCATCGTGCAGTACATCTACGCGGGCGACGCCTTCCAGGTTGTGCCCTCCCAGCGCTGGTCGGCGCCCACGCCCGTGGAGGCGTTCTCGATCTACCGCGGCCTGCGCGCGGTCAACCCCAGCCCATACATGTACTTCCTGGACTTCGGCGACTTCCAGATCGCGGGCGCGAGCCCGGAGCCGCTGCTGACCGTCAACGGCCGGCATGTGTCGACCAAGCCGATCGCCGGGACGCGACCGCGTGGCGCAAGCCCGGAGGAGGACCGGCGCATCGAAGCAGAGCTGCTGGCCGACGAGAAGGAGCGCGCCGAGCACGTGATGCTCGTCGACCTGGGACGCAACGATCTGGGCCGCGTGTGCGAGTACGGCAGCGTTGCAGTCGATGAGCTGATGGAGATCGAGACCTACAGCCACGTGATCCACATCGTCTCCTCGGTCTCCGGCACTTTGCGCGAGGACGTGGGGGCGATGGACGCGCTGCGCTCCGTATTGCCCCCGGGCACGCTCTCCGGTGCGCCGAAGGTGCGCGCGATGCAGATAATCGACGAGCTGGAGTCCACCAAGCGCGGTGGCTATGGTGGCGCGATCGGCTACCTCAGCTACACGGGCGACCTCGACACAGCGATCCATATCCGCACCGTCGTCGTCAAGGATGGAGTCGCGCACGTGCAGGCCGGCGGTGGGACGGTGGCCGACGCCAAGCCCGAGTACGAGTACGAGGAGTCGGTCAACAAGAGCAAGGCGGTGCTGCGCGCCGTCGAGCTTGCCTGCGAACAGCC
>DATNLQ010000297.1:0-3250 GCA_035602785.1 Solirubrobacteraceae bacterium | reverse complement strand
GGAGCCAGGAGACCTGCCGCCGACCGAAGCCCACAAGCCCTCGTGGAAAGGGGTCGGCTCATGCTCACGATTCGTCGTATCTCATTGGCGCTTGGCGTTCTGTACGTCTTTCTGGCCTTGCTCACCTCTTCGGCATGGGCGGGTGAACCGGCGACCGTCACCGTCCGTGTGGAGGGATTCGACGGCGTTACGCTGCTGCCTCAGACGCAGGTGACGACATCCACGACGCCGATCCCGGTCGAAGGTGGATCGTGCAGCGGCACAAGCGCCGGGGGTGCCCTGTACGACGCGACGCATGGCAATTGGAAGGTGCAGGACGAAAAGGAAGGCGTCGCCATCCTTGGGATCGAGGGGGTGAACCTGCCGCCGTTTGGGAGTGGGGACTACGCCTTTTGGGCGCTCTGGGTGGAAAGCAAGTTCGCAGAATCAGGCGCATGCAGCGAACAGCTCCAGACAGGCGACCATGTCGTCTTTGTCGGGCAGTGCTTCGCGCTGGGCCCCGAATGTTCGAGCGAAAGCGCCCCCGACCACTTCCTCACAGAGACGGCGCCAAGCTCGAATGTGGCGAACGTGGGAGAAGCGGTTTCGGTCACGATCGGATCCCTCAGCACGGCCAGCGGAGCCGGCGAAGCAACGCTGCCCGCGGGTGTGACCGTCACCGGCGGATCGCAGGCGGTGAGCCCCAATGCCCAGGGAGTCGCGGCGCTGGCGTTTCCCAGCGCCGGCACCTACACGATCCAGGCGTACGCGCCAGACGCGGTCCCGTCCGACCCGTACACGATCTGCGTCCACAACGGCAACGACGGCAACTGCGGTACGCCGAACGACTCTGGCGCATCGAGCACCAGCACGTCTACTGGCGGCACGACCACGCCCGCCGCCGGCGTGGCCGGCTTTGCCAAGTCGGCGCCCTACACGGGCCCGTACGCGCTGGTCGCCAGGGCGACCGACCTGATCGAGGACCACACCTACGGGCGCACCGACGCGCCGCGGGTGCTGTCGGGCACGGTCCTCGCCCACAGCGCTGTCTCCTCCATCAGCCTGCAGCTGCGGCGTAGATACAAGGGCCGTTGCTACGCCTACAACGGTACCCGCGAGCGCTTCATGTCTGCACGCTGCGGTCAGGGTAGCTACTTCAAGGTCTCGACCAGCGCCAGCTACTCCTACCTGTTGCCCGCCGCGCTTCCACCGGGACGCTACGTGCTCGACATCCGCGCCACCGACGCCAGCGGCAACCACACGACGCTGGCCCGCGGCAGCTCGCGGATCGTCTTTCATGTCCGCTAGGCGAGCTCTCGCCGCCACCTTCGGCGTGCTCGCGCTGGCCGCCGCGCTCGCCGGCTGCGGCCTGGGCGCCGGCTCGCCGCCGACCGCAGTGCAGCTGCTCGTCACCCGTGACTTCGGCGCGCGCGTGCTCAGCCGCGACCACGCGCCCAACGTGCACGGCGAAGAGACCGTCATGAGCCTGCTCATGCGCAACGATCCCGTCAGCACGCGCTACGGCGGGGGCTTCGTGCAGAGCATCGCCGGTCTGGCGGGCGGCCAGGAAGACGGACAGCCGGTCGACTGGTTCTACTACGTAAACGGCGTCGAGGCCACCAAGGGCGCCGCCGCCACGAACGTGCACCCGGGCGATCACATCTGGTGGGACCGCCACGACTGGAGCCAGGCCGAGGACATCCCCGCGG
The DNA here is from genome assembly GCA_035602785.1 of Solirubrobacteraceae bacterium. Classification (GTDB taxonomy): domain Bacteria; phylum Actinomycetota; class Thermoleophilia; order Solirubrobacterales; family Solirubrobacteraceae; genus Palsa-744. The sequence continues at coordinate 1,562 of DATNLQ010000297.1, read as the reverse complement.
TCGTCGGCTCGTTTCCCGAGCCCTTCCTCAACGGCGTGGGCGGCAAGCGCTGGCCGGTGCGCATCGAATGCGCCGACGTCAGCGGCTATGCGTGCACCACCGTCACGTCCAGGCTGCGCGCCCTCGGCGTGCCCGCCGCGATCGCCGCGGTCGGCTCCAGCGGCGAGCCGGAAACGCTGCGCCTGATGGTCGGGCCGTGGAACAGGATCGGCGGCGATCTCACCGCCCACACGATCGCCGCTGGGCCGCGCGTCAGCGGCGTCTACGCGCGCTTCTCCGCCAACGGAAGAACGCTTGCGCTGCTCGACCAAGCAGGCAGCCAGGTGCGCACGTTGGACCGCGACGCGGGGCTGATCGCGGCCACCCGCAACGGCGAAGCAGCCCCCCTATGGGTGGTCACCGGCACCGACCTCGCGGGTGTCGACCTGGCCGCGCACGACTTCCAGCAGGCCATCCTGCAGGACCGCTTCGCGGTCGCCCTGTCGGGCACCCAGGCCACCGGGCTGCCGGTCGCCGCGCCGTGAGCATCCTCATCTCCTACCAGCGCCGGGCCAGCTCGCTTCACGCCGCGCGCGCCTCCGTGGGGGCGCTTTACGGCGTCGCGCTGGCCAGCGCGACGTTGATCGTCCAGCATCCCGCGGTGCTCGCCGGCCTGCTCGCCGGCGTGCTCGGCGCCGGCTGGGCCTGCGGCGCGCTGGGGCAGATGGCGCGCACGATGCGCACGCTGGCGCTGCCCATCCTTGTGCTGTCGGTGCTCGTCAATGTGCTCGTCAGCCGCGGCGGCCTGACCGTGTTCGCACGCCTGGGCTACTTCGCCCCCCTCGGTCAGGTCGACCTGACGGTCGAGGCAGCCGCCTACGGGCTGCTGGTGGGGGTGCGCCTGCTGATCGTCGCGCTCGCCGCGGTGCTCGTCTCCAGCGCGGTCGACCCCGACGACCTGCTGCGCACCGCGCGGCGCGTGTATCCCGGCTCGGCGCTGGCCGCCACGGTGGCCACGCGGCTCGTGCCCGTGCTCGCGCGTGACTCCGAGCGCATGGCCGAGGCCCAGCGCTGCCGCCCCGACGGGCCGCCTGGCGGCGTGCGCGCGCGGCTGGGCATCCTGCGCGCAGTGATAGCCGGCTCGTTGGACCGCTCGCTCGACGTGGCGGCCACGCTGGAGGTGCGCGGCTACGGCACCGGTCAACGACCCGCCCGCGCGCCCCGCGCGTCGTCCCGTCACGACATCCACTTCGCGCTCGCCGCGCTCGCCACGCTGGCCGTCGCGATCGCCACACGGGCAAGCGGCGTGGCGCGCTTTGACATCTATCCGCTGATCCACCCCACGCTCGGCGCCGGCACGCTGCTGTCCGCCCTCGCCGTGCCGGCCGTGGCGCTCGCTCCGTTCCTGTATCGCCGGGGGATCGAGCCGTGAGCATCCTCGCGCTGGAGCGGCTCGGCTACCGCTATCCGGAAACCTCGCAGCGGGCGCTGGACGACGTCACGCTGTCGATCGAGCCCGGCGAGTTCTGCGTGCTGGCCGGCCTGTCCGCGTCGGGCAAGTCCACGCTGCTGCGCGCCGCCTG
>DATNLQ010000260.1:0-10750 GCA_035602785.1 Solirubrobacteraceae bacterium | reverse complement strand
AGGTGCGCGACGCGATCGACGGCGTACGCGCGCTGATGGGCATCCTCGAGCGCAGGATCGCCGGCGAGCTCGGTCCTCTGCGCGACGCGCTCTCGCAACTGCAGATGGCCTACGCGCGCGAGGTGCAGGCCGCCGGCGCAGCTAGCGAGCAGGGACATGGCGGGGGAGGCCAGGGCGGCTCCGGTGCACCGGGCGGTGGGCCGCCCTCCGGCCAGGGCGGCTCCCCGGGCGCCGCGCAGCCGCCGCCGGCGGGCAAAGGGCCCGGACCGGCCGAGTCGAGCGGCAGGCTGTGGGTGCCGGGACGGTGACGCTGCGCTGACGTTGCAGGGCAGCCGGCCGGCCTTCTGCGGGCCGGCACGATAGACTCCCGCCGCGTTTGCACCCGACGAGCGCCCTCTTTGGGCGCTCCGGGCGTCGAACGTGCGCGCGAACCATCCTCGCGCGGCACGCAAATCAGACCGCGGAGGATTTCTGTTGAGCAGCTTTCTGACGAACCATGGGGTCGTCGTCGCCCTCGTTTGCGCCGCCTGTGCTGTGGCCTACGGCCTCGTGACCACGCGATCCCTGCTCGCGCTCTCGCCGGGCAATGAGAAGATGCAGAGCATCTCGCTGGCCGTCCAGCAGGGCGCTCGCGCCTACCTGAACCGCCAGTACACGACGATCGCCGGTGTCGGCGTGGTGCTGTTCGTGGCGCTGATCTTCGTCCAGAACATCGCGGTCGCTGGCGGCTTTGCGATCGGCGGCCTGCTTTCCGGGTCGACCGGATACATCGGCATGAACGTGTCGGTGCGCTCCAACGCGCGCGTCGCCGAGGCCGCGCGCGGCGGCGTCTCGCCGGCGCTGAAGGTCGCGTTCCGCGGCGGCGCGATCACGGGCCTGCTCGTCGTCGGCCTCGCGCTGCTCGGCGTCTCGGGCTACTACGGCGCGCTGACGTCGTTCTTCGGCGACAGCCCCAAGACGGCTGTGGACGCGCTAATCGGCCTTGGCTTCGGCGGCTCGCTGATCTCGGTGTTCGCGAGGCTCGGCGGCGGCATCTTCACGAAGGCCGCGGACGTCGGCGCCGACCTCGTCGGCAAGGTCGAGGCGGGCATCCCCGAGGACGACCCGCGCAACCCGGCGACGATCGCCGACAACGTCGGCGACAACGTCGGCGACTGCGCGGGCATGGCGGCGGACCTGTTCGAGACCTACGCGGTGACCGCGATCGCGGTGATCCTGCTCGGCGTGCTCACATTCCACGAGTCCACGCAGGTCGCGCTGTACCCGCTCGTGATCGGCGGCGTGGCGATCATCGCCTCGATCATCGGCACGTTCGCGGTGCGCACCAACTCGGGCAACGTCGAGCGCGCGCTGCTGCAGGGCCTGCTGGTCTCCGGTGTGCTCGCCGCAGCTGCGTTCGCGCCGGTCACGTACTGGCTGATGCGCAACCTCACGTTCAAGGTCGTCGGCAGCACCGTCAACGCTCCGAGCTGGAGCCACCTGTACCTGTGCTCGCTGATCGGGATCGTCGTGACTGCGCTGCTATTCGGACTGACGGAATACTACACCTCGACGCGCTTCTCGCCGGTGAAGAAGACTGCGAAAGCATCGATCACGGGCCATGCCACGAACATCATCCAGGGCTTCGCCTCCGGACTGCAGGCCACCGCGCTGCCGGCGCTGGTGATCGTGCTCGGGATCCTCGGCGCCTGGAAGCTCGCGGGCGGCGGCGTGACCGGCATCTACGGGATCCTCGTGGCGGCGATGGGGCTGCTGTCGCTGACCGGGCTGATCGTCGCGCTCGACGCCTTCGGCCCGATCACCGACAACGCGGGCGGCATCGCCGAGATGGCGGATCTGCCTGAGGAGGTGCGTCAGGTGACAGACCGCCTTGACGCCGTCGGGAACACGACCAAGGCCGTCACCAAGGGCTACGCGATCGGCTCGGCCGTGCTGGCGGCGGTCGGCCTGTTCGCGGGCTTCCAGAAAGAACTCGAAAACAAGCTCGGGCACATCATCTCCTTCGGCATCAACGAACCACCCGTGCTGATCGGCCTGCTGCTGGGTGGGCTGATGGTGTGCCTGTTCGCGTCGCTGTCGATCGAGGCGGTGGGGCGCGCCGGCGGCGCGGTCGTCGAGGAGGTGCGCCGCCAGTTCCGCGAGCACCCCGGGATCATGGACTACACCGAAGAGCCCGACTACGCGCGGTGCGTCGACATCGTCACGAAGACCGCGCAGCGCGAGATGATCCTGCCGTCGCTCTTGCCGATCGGGCTGACGCTGATCGTCGGTCTGATCGACCAGCAGGCGCTCGGCGGCCTGTTGATCGGCGTGATCGTCGTTGGCTTCTTCTTCGCCGTGATGATGACGGCCGGAGGCGGCGCCTGGGACAACGCCAAGAAGCTCATCGAGGACGGATCGTTCGGCGGCAAGGGCTCGGACGCGCATGCGGCGTCGGTCACCGGCGACACGGTCGGCGATCCATTCAAGGACACGGCCGGACCGGCCATCAACCCGATGATCAAGGTTGCCAACATCGTGGCCATCCTGATCATTCCGCTGATCACCTGATCGGAGCTCGGGACGCTTCATGTGGTGTCGGCACTTGCGGCAGGGAGGCCGCCGCGGACGGGGTGCGCGCCCGTCCGTGAAGGGCCTAAGCTCAGCGTGAGATGATCGGGCGACAGGTCCACCGCGCGGGCACCTTCGTGCTCTGCCTGCTCATGGGTGCGATCGGCGTGGCCCTGATCGTGCAGGCGCTTGCCGGACACGGCAGCGCGATCTCGCCGCGACTGCTGCTGGGCGCGCTGTTCGTGGCAGCCGGCGCCGGGCGCTCCTACCTGGAGATCAGGCGGAGCAGGGGGGAATGAGCACCCCCGCGGACGCGGACGGCAGGCAGACGGCGGCGGCGCGCTCACGGGTGATCGCGCGTCGCAGCATCGGCTCGCCGATTCTGTTCACGATCATCTACTCGTCGCTGGCGAGCGCGATCTACTTCTCGCTCGGGGTGATCGCCGGCCATGCGCTCGGGCTCACGCCGCTGGTGTTCCTGGTCGCGGCCGTCCTGTTCACGCTGACCGCGATGACCTATGTGGAGGGGGCGTCCCTGCATCAGGACCGGGCCGGCTCGACGGTGTTCGCGCGTTACGCGTTCAACGAGCTGGTCAGCTTCATCGCCGGCTGGGCGATCCTGCTCGACTACATCATCCTGATCGCCATAACGGCCTACTCGGCCACGCAATACCTGAAGACGTTCTGGAGCCCGCTGGGCGACAGCGACGAGGCGCTGGGGATGGCGCTCGTGTTCATCGCGCTGGTGGTGTTGAGCAACATCCGCGGCTTCGGCGGGCGCCGGGCGCGGCGCGTGGGCATGTTGATGGCCGGCGACCTGGCCCTGCAGGGCTTCATCGTCGTGCTCGGGCTGGCGCTGTTCTTCAATCCGCACACGCTGCTGAAGCCGATCCACCTGGGCAGCGCGCCGACCTGGTCGCACCTGATCTTCGCGCTGACGATCGCCGTAGTCGCATTCACCAGCCTGGAGTCGGCGTCGGGGCTGGCCGGCGAGGTGCGGATCAGCCGCGCCGGGCTCAAGCGCTTCGTGGCGAGCACGACAGCGACGGTGGCCTTCCTGTACGTCGGCATCGCGCTGGTCGCCGTGACGGCGCTGCCGGTGCGCGACGGCCACACGCAGCTGGCCACCCGCTACCTGAACGCGCCGGTGATCGGAATCGTCGCGCAGGTGCATCCGCACTGGCTGGGCAAGACGCTCATGTACGTGGTGGCCGCCGTCGCCGCGGTCACCCTCGTGGCGGCCGCCAACTCGGCGATGCTCGGCCTGTCGCGCCTGGCCTACTCGCTGTCGACCAACCGCCAGATCCCCAGCGGCCTCGGGCGCCTGCACCCGCAGCGCTCGACTCCCTACGTGCTGATCATCCTCGCAGGCGTGCTCGCAGCTGCGCTGGCGGCATCGGAGAACCTTGACTTCCTGATCGGCATCTACGCGTTCGGGGCGATGCTTGCCTTCACGATCGCGCACCTGTCGATCTGCCGTCTGCGCTACACAGAGCCCGACCGCGACCGCCCCTACCGGGTGCCGCTGTCGATCAAGCTGGGCGGCGGCTCGCTGCCGTTGCCTGCGGCCTTCGGCGCGCTCGTGTCGGCGGCGGGATGGGTGGCGGTGATGGTCCTGCACGCGGACGCCCGCGCGGTCGGGCTCGGTTGGATGGCCGTGGGGATCGCGCTGTATGTGATCTACCGGCGCGCTGATGAAACCTCGCTGTTGCGCCGGGTGACGGTCTCGGCGCAGGTGCTGCGCGCCGAGCAGCCCCCCGAGCGCGAGTACGGCTCGATCCTCGTGCCCCTGTTCGGCACGGCTCTCGATGACGACATCGTGCAGACCGCAGCGCTGCTGGTCTCCGGCGAGCCGACCGACGAGGCGGCGATCGACACGGCCACGATCGAGGCGCTGTGGGTGTTCGTGATGCCGATGTCGCTGCCGCTCGACGCGCGGCTGCCCGAGGGCCAGGTAAAGCATGCTCGCCAGGTGCTCGCCCGGGCCAAGGCGATCGGCGAGGAGTACACGGGCGTGCACGTCGCGACGGCCACCGTGCGCACGCGCCGGGCCGGCTATGCGATCGTCGATGAGGCGCGCAGGCGCGGCGTGGAAGCGATCGTGCTCGGCGCCGAGGAGCCGTCGCTGATCCGCGGCGGCGCGCGCCTCGGAGGCCGCGGTGGGCTGGAAGGTTTTGTGGGAGACATCACAAAGTACGTCGTCGGCAAGGCGACCTGCCGCGTGATCGTGACAGCCGCGCCCGCCGGGGAGCAGGAGCGCAGGGCCGCCCGACGGGCGGACAAGGCGGACGCCTCGATCGTCTAATGTGCGAGCTATGTTTGTCTTGATCGTGGGTGCCGGACGCGTGGGCTCAGCAGTGGCCAAGCGGGCGCTGGCGGCTGGCCATGAAGTATCGGTGCTGGACATGGATCCGCTTTCGCATGAGCGCCTGGATGCGGGCCAGAGCGACAGCTGGGAGGACGTCCACGGCCAGTTCACCGTGGGGACTGCGCTGGAGGTGGACGCCCTGATCGAGGCAGGGATCGAGCGCGCCGACGTGTTCATCGCGTCCACGGCAGGCGACAACACCAACGTGGTCATCGCCCAGATCGCCCAGAAGCGCTTCGGTGTGGGCAAGGTGATCGTGCGGGTGATGGACCCCGCGCGAGCCAGCTGGTATGAAGAGCAGGGCCTGCACACGATATCCCCGACCAAGCACGCCATAGAGATGTTCGAACGCGCGATGGCGCCCGCGCACGAGACGGTCTGAGGGCATGTACGCGATCATCGCCGGCGCCGGCAAGGTGGGGCGCAACCTCGCACGCGAGCTGATCAGCAAGGACCACGAAGTCACGCTGATCGAGTCCTCGCGCCAGTGCTACCTGGCCAACGAGGAGGAGTTCGAGCACGCCCTGCAGTACGGCGACGCGACCGAGCTGTGGGTGCTCGAGCGCGCGGGCATCCAGCGCGCCGACCTGGTCATCGCGGTGACCGGCGACGACGAGGACAACATCGTCGTCTGCCAGGTCGCCAAGGAGAAATACCTGTGCGACCGGATCATCGCGCGCGTCAACAACCCGCGAAACCACGACCACTTCAGGCTGCTGGGGATCATGCCGGCAGTGTCCGCCACCGACCTGATCCTGCGCCTGATCGAGCACGAGGTCCCGCGCTATGGCCTCGTGCACCTGCTCGCCCTGGAAGAGGAGCGCCTGGAGATCATCGAGCTCGAGGTCAGCGCCGACGCGCCCACGGTCGGTATGAACGTCAGCGAGATCACCCTGCCGGAAGGCAGCCTGGTCATCTCGGTGCTGCGCGACGGCACCGGCTTCGTGCCCAAGCCCGACACCGTCATCCAGGCCGGCGACGAGGTCCTGCTCGTGCTCGACCCCGGCCTGGAGGGGGCGATCACGGACTACTTCGCCCCGAACGGGCGCGCGGCGGCGTTCTGAGCGCCCGCACGGTTGGCTATCCTCTCCGAGACACTGTCCGGGATAGTCCAATTGGCAGTGACGCCCGGTTCTGGTCCGGGAGATTGGGGTTCGAGTCCCTGTCCCGGAGTACGCGGCCTATGGCAGCCCAGCCGTCGTAACCGGGCTGCCATAGGGAATGGCGATCTCTACGGAAGCGCTTCGTATTCTTTGCTTGCGGTCAGGTCTTTTCCGCCGAAGATTGCCGACTCCGGCCCGCTTGCGTTGTTGGTGGAGCCGCCGCCGACCCAGCTGAAGTCGCCTTTGGCCTGGTTGTCCTCGCCGCCGCTGACCGACGTGCCGTTGAGGGACGCGCTGTTGCGTCTTCCGCCGGCGATCGATGCGAGATCTCCGGTCGCGGTATTTTCGGTACCGCCGCCAATCGAGGAGTTGCCGCCGCTGGCGACGTTCTCGCCGCCCCCGCTGACCGACGCATCGTTGAACGTCGCCTCGTTGCTGGAGCCTCCGCTGACTGCCGACGATTGGCCTTCGGCGATGTTGAATTCTCCACCGCTCACCGAGGCCCAGTTTTCGTTCGCAACGTTGGATTGACCCCCACTGACCGAGGTCCAGAACGACGTCGCGCGGTTGCTCGAGCCGCCGCTGACCGAGGCCCCGCGGTCGCTGGCCGTATTCGCTTCGCCGCCGCTGACCGACGCGTATAGGCCGCTTGCGAGGCTCGCACCGCCGCCGCTGATCGAAGCGTATGAGCCGCTTGCGTTGTTGCCAGCGCCGCCGCTGATCGACGCGTACGAGCCGCTTGCGAAGTTGTCATATCCGCCCGTCACCGATGCGAAACGTTCCGTGACGCTGTCCATCAGGCCGGCGACGATGCCTCCGAAGCTGGTGAATTCCTGTTCTTCGCCGAGGATCAGGTTGTTCGAGCCTGTCTGTGCTCCCGCTTTTCCGCGTTCGGTGCCCGGGTCCGCGTCATAGCCGATCACGAGATTCCCCTCGCCGTTGACCGGCGCGTTCGTTTTCCCGGCGCCCGAGTTGACCTCGACGTTCTCGCCGGAGAACACGACCGTGGGCTTGGCCGCGACGCCGCTCGCTTCGTATTTGACCTTGGGAAATTCTGCGAGGGTGTATTTCGCTTTGCACACCCCTGCCTTGGGCGTCACGATCGTGGCGCCTTCTTTTTCCGGTACGCACACTTGCACGGTCCCTGCCGCCATCGCGCTGCCTGCTGTCAAAAGCGATGCCACTGCGAGCATCATGCCCGGGACTCCCAGGCGTAGGGCCCCAGGCGTAAGCCTGCCCCGATCCTTGTTGAACATGGCCTGCCTCTCCTATCCGATCGTCGTTAGCCGACGACGCCAACCCTGGGCAGCAGGAGAGCCCCGCAGAGCAGCGTTCGCGCCGCTGTCGGTGCACACTACTCGGTGGCCGCCGCCAGGCCGCGGCGGGTCATGTGAACTGCTTCCAAGAAAAGCTGGAGTGCGCCCGCGAGCAGGCGCGTAAGCTCAGCTGCATGAATCCACTGGAGGGACGGGCTCCGCGTCCGAAGGGCGGAGATCCGAACGTTAAGATGATGCGCTTGACGTTGACGCCCGATGAGTGGCGCAAGCTGCGCGTGTGGGCGGCGGAAGACGACACGAGCATGCAGCAGATCGTCGGTGAGATCGTCCGACACGAGCTTGACCGCAGGCCGCGCCTGAGCTTCTGACGGGGCGTCGCATGCGCGGCTCTATTTCTTGCGTGTGCGCCGCCGGGCGGGCGCCGCGTTTGCGCTGCCGATGGACGGCCGCCCGATTTGCCACAGGCCGGCGTCGTGTCGGGTGTCCAGCCAGCGCTCGGCATCGTGCCGGCCGAGGGCGATGAGCTCGTCGATGAACTCACGTGCGAGGAACAGGTAGCTGAGCAGCTCGCCGTGGATCGGGCTGCGCTGCGCGTTTACGACCCGCCCGAGCAGCGCGATGTTGCTGTCGCGCGCGAAGCCGACGATGCTGGCGTAACGACGCTTGTAGATCTCACGCGCGAGACGTCCTATCTCGAGACGATCGGTCGGCGCGACGAAGATGTAGGGAATCGTTCGGTAAGGCCCATGCCCTTTGCCGGCTTTTGGCCCGCCGGGGGCCGACCGCGTGGGTGTGAGCGTCTCGTTTACGGCGCCGAGCGTCGCGACGTCTTCGGCAAGCTGATCGGCGAGTACGACCTGGAGCAGCTGCGCGACGCCGTCGAGCGCGTCCGGGCGTGCTGACGCGCCGGCGTGTGTCACCGATGAGTTCAGGCCGATAACGACGACGCGGTCGGCCCCCAGCGCGAGCGCTGGAGAGAGCGGCGCGTTGAGGCGCACGCCGCCATCGCCATACCAGCCTGTCGCGTCTGGCGGCTGGCGGATCTCGATTGCCGGGAACGCGCCCGGGATCGCTGCCGACGCGAGCACGTGCTCGGGCGAGATCGTGGTCGCGAAGTAGTCGATTGCGCGCAACGGGTCCAGGCCGAGCTCCGGCCCGCCGTGATGAAAGACCACGCTGCGGGTCGTGTGGTAGGCCGTTGCGACGACTGCGGCTGCCGTCAGCGTGCCGTCCTCTACGTTGTGTGCGATCTGCTTGAACGAGACGAGCCGCTCGAGCGTGCGGCGCAGCGGCGAGGGGTCCAGCAGCCCGGCCAGCCCGCCGCCGGGCAGGCCGGCGAGCATCGCGCCCGCGCCGAGCAGCCGACCGAGCTCGGCCGGTGAGACCAGCGGACGCAGCGCGTCTTCCCAGCACAGCTCGCGCCACATCTCCAGCGCGGCCGTCGCGGTGGTCTCGAGCGGTTCGTCCGCGCGCGCGGCGAAGAACGCGCCGTTGAGTGCGCCGATGCTCGTGCCGACGATGATGTCCAGGCTCTCACCGCGGGCGGCGAGCGCTGGCGCAAGCGCAGCCAGTGCGCCAGCCTCGTAGGCGCCGCGCGCTCCGCCGCCGGCGAGCACGAGCGCGATTCGCTCGCGCCGAGCGCTCACGCCGCCGCCTGCGACGCCCAGTCGCGATAGAGCTCGAAATAACGCCCTTCGGCCGCGATCAGCTCCTCGTGGGTGCCCTGCTCGACGATGCGTCCGTGCTCGAGCACGACGATGCGCCCGGCCTGGCGGATCGTGGAGAGGCGGTGGGCGATCACGATCGAGGTGCGCCCGGCGAGCAGGCGGCGCATGGCCGCTTCGATGCGCCCCTCGGTGTGCAGGTCGACGTTGGAGGTGGCCTCGTCGAGGATCAGGATGCGCGGATCTGCGACCAGGGCGCGCGCGAAGGCGATCAGCTGACGCTGGCCGGCGGACAGTTGGGCGCCGCGCTCGCCGACTTCGGTGTCGTAGCCGTTGGGCAGCTCGGAGATGAACTCGTCGGCGCCGACCGCGGCGGCGGCCGAGCGGATCTGTGCGTCCTCGGCGCCTGGGCGCCCGAAGGCGATGTTCTCGCGCACGCTGCCCGAGAACAGGAACGCCTCCTGGGGCACGATTCCCATCTGCGAGCGCAGGGAGTGGCTGGACACGTCTTTGAGGTCGCGCCCGTCGACGAGCACGCGCCCGCGGGTGGGGTCATAGAAGCGGGCTGCCAGCTTGGCCATGGTGGACTTGCCCGCGCCGGTGGCGCCCACCAGCGCGATCGTCTGGCCGGGGGGCACGTCGAGGTCGATGTGCTCGAGCGCGAGCACCTCTGCCGGCTCCTGTACGGTGGGCGGCCCGGCACCGTTGCCGTTCGAGATCGGCTGAGCAGTCCCGTCCTCGCGCCGCTTGGAGCGTGGGCGATAGGCGAAGGACACGTCCTCGAAGCGAATCTCGCCGCGGATCGGCCCGATCGCGGGCGCGTTCGGAGCGTCTTGCAGGGTGGGGCGGACGTCGAGCAGCTGGAAGATCTTCTCCAGGGCGGCCATCCCGGACTGGTAGGTGGTGTAGAGCTGGGAGAGCTGCTGGATCGGTTCGAACAGGAACGCCAGCGTCGCGACGAACGCGACGATGGTGCCGACGGTGATGTGCCCGTCGATCGCCTGGGAGCCGCCGTACAGCACGATCAGAGCAAGCGCGATCCCGGAGAGCATTTCGACCGCTGGGAAGTACGTGGCGTTGAGATGTACGGTGACCATGTTGGCCTCACGGTTGTCCTCGTCGAGCTCGGAGAAGCGCGCCTCGTGCACGGGCTCCTGACCGAAGCTGCGCACGACGCGGATGCCGGACAGCGTCTCCTGCAGGTAGCCGGTGATCGCGCCGATCGTCTCTCGTGTGCGCCGGAAGGCGCCGGCGGAGATGAGCCGGAACCAGATGCTCGCGGCGGCGACGAACGGCACGACACAGAACGTCAGCAGCGCCAGCTTGACGTCGAGATAGAGCAGCACGCCAATGGCGCCGATCAGAGTCAGCCCCGACTGGAACAGCGTGACCACGGAGTCGGTCACGAGGCTTTCGAGCGCCTCGACGTCGTTCGTCATACGCGAGATCAGCACACCCGCCGGCCGGCTCTCGTAGAAGCCGATCGGCTGGCTCTGCAGATGCGTGAAGATGCGGATGCGCAGGTCGGCGAGCGCGCGCTGTCCGACCCAACCTACGAGGTAGGTCTGCGCATACGTCGCAACCCAGACGAGCAGCGCCGAGACCAGAAAGGCGAGCACGACCAGCACGAGCGTGTGGATGTCGTGCTTTTCGATGCCCGAGTCGATCGCGAGCTTGGCCAGCAGCGGCGGTGCCAGCGAGGCGGCCGTGCCGAGCAGCAGTGCGAGCAGCATGGCGGTCGTGCGCAGCCGGTAGGGACGCAGTAGCTCGAGCAGCCCGCGCAGGTTG